>JABWBD010000214.1 GCA_013360685.1 Pirellulales bacterium | reverse complement strand
CCAGGAAGAAGGCTTTTTTTACATCCACACGCCAATCATCACCGCCAGCGACTGCGAAGGCGCCGGCCAGATGTTCCGCGTGACGACGCTCGACCTGGCCAATGTGCCCAAAGCCGAAGGGCAGATCGATTTTTCCCAGGATTTCTTCGATCGGCCCAGCTATCTGACGGTCAGCGGGCAGCTCGAAGCCGAGATCTTTGCCTGTTCGATGGGCAAGGTCTACACGTTTGGGCCTACTTTCCGCGCCGAAAACTCCAACACGTCGCGCCACCTGGCCGAATTCTGGATGGTCGAGCCGGAAATGGCCTTCTTCGAGCTCCCGGACAATATGGACCTCGCCGAGCGGTTCCTGAAGCGTATCTTTCGCGACGTGCTGGATCGCTGCCCGGAAGACATGGAGTTCTTCAAGGAGCGGATCGACGCGACGGTGGTGGAAACCCTCCGGCACATCGTCGACAGCCGCTTCATCCGCCTCCCGTACACGGACGCCGTCGAAATCCTGGAGAAATCGGGAGAGACGTTCGAGTTCCCCGTCGCCTGGGGCAGCGATCTGCAAGCCGAACACGAGCGTTACTTGACCG
The DNA here is from genome assembly GCA_013360685.1 of Pirellulales bacterium. Taxonomy (GTDB): domain Bacteria; phylum Planctomycetota; class Planctomycetia; order Pirellulales; family Thermoguttaceae; genus JABWBD01. The sequence goes on along the minus strand of JABWBD010000214.1, from coordinate 13,353 downwards.
AAAAACACTTCAAGTGCCCGGTGATTCTCTTCGACTACCCGCGCAGCATCAAGCCCTTCTACATGCGAGTGAACGACGACGGGCGGACGGTCCGCGCCATGGACATCCTGGTGCCCAGGGTCGGCGAGATCATCGGGGGCAGCCAGCGCGAGGAGCGGCTCGATGTGCTCGAGGAGCGGATGCACGAACAGGGCTTGAACGCGGAGGACTACTGGTGGTACCTCGACCTCCGCCGCTATGGCACCGTGCCGCACGCCGGTTTCGGTCTGGGCCTGGAACGCGCCGTGCAATTCATTACCGGCATGGGCAACATCCGCGACGTCATTCCCTTCCCCCGCGTCCCGGGCAGCGCCGATTTCTGAGGCAAGCATCGCACGACTGCCATATCCGTTACCCTCGCAACGGATTTCCCCGGTTGCCCGCTCTTCCGATTCCGCGTGCCCAAATCCCTTCACGGCATCCGGCGGCACGGCCGATGTGAAGGCATATCGCTCATGGATTTTGGGGCGACTGCACCGGATGCCCGGGTGAGGCCGCTGGGTGGAGTGCGGCGTGCGGCAGCCACTTCCGATCGCAGACGGACCACGGACGACTGCCACTCCGATTCCCAGAATATTGGCATGACATCCGTGGCAGACGCAAACCTGAGCCACCTGAGAATCTACCAAGAGGAAAAGCCCCAGCCTCCGCGCCCGGAGCATGACTGTGCCGGCAGTCTGCCGGACATGCTCAGGGCCTTCAAACGGTTGACGGGCTGGTCGCTCGAGTACCTCCCCTCTTCCGAAGCGAGCTTGCCGAACGACCTGACGTGGTCCGCCCCGGTAGACCCGGGCGTCGGAGTCACTCCCGGACACCTCAGGCTCGGTCCGGTCCGCTCTTCGTCCGCTGCATGCGTGCCGTCCACGGACCCAAAACCCGTCTATGAGATGGCGTCCGCCCTGGCCGGTATGCTGAGCGAACTGCTCCGCACACGGCACTCCCTATGGCAGCGCGAGGCGGAATTGGCCGCGGGAGTGCCCCTGGTGTCCCACACGGAAGGCGACCGGCATCTCGCCCATCGGCTCCAGGCGGTGCTGAAAGGGGCCGCCGAGGCCGTCCGCGGCGATGCCGTTGCGATGTATCTGCTCGACGAAGCCACGAGCCACCTGAAACTCCGCGCCTGCTGGGGGCTTCCTCAAGACCGCCTCACCGCCCCGCCCCGCCCGCTGGCCAACGCGCTTGCCGACCTGGAAGCGATGCTCGGCCACGCCGTCGTCCTGGAAGACACGACTCTGTTGGCCCAGTGGAATGTCCCGGAGGACTGCCGCGCGGCCGCATGTGTTCCCGTTTCCAGCCCGACGACCATCCTTGGAACTCTGTGGGTGTTCAGCCGCGAGCCCCGCGACTTCACCGAGAGCCAGACCGGCATGCTCGAGATCGTCGCGGGCCGGATCTCCGCCGAATTGGAGCGAGAGATGCTGCTCCAAGAAGGCGTGGACGCAGCGAGGCTGAAACGCGAACTCGCATCGGCCGAGCGGCTCCAGCGAAACCAGCTCCCTTCCTTCGCTCCTCTGCTGGATGGCTGGGACATCGCTGGCTGGACCGAACAGGCTGCTGAAGTGGGCGGGGACTTCCATGACTGGTTCTGCCTGCCCAACGGGCTGTTTGCCGTAACGATCGGCAGTGCCGGCCAATCAGGCGCCGGCGCTGCCGTGGTGGCGGCCAATGCGCGGACCGCGCTGCGGTCCCACGCCCAGTACCATCGCGAGGCCGACCGCCTGCTCCGTCAGGCGAACTTGACCCTCTGGACCGGTTCGGCGGGCGACCAGACGGCATCCCTTTTCTGCGCAATGGTGGAAACCGCGACCGGAAATGTATCCTATGCCTCCAGCGGCCGGCCGAGTGCGATCCTGTTGCAGCCTCATGGCTGGCAGTCGCTGGTCCGCCCCTCGCTCTGTCTCGGCGAGGATCCGGAAGCCGAGTTCGAGCCTCAGGCGATCCGACTCCGCCCCGGCGAAGCCCTTCTTCTGTTTACCCAAGGATGCCGCGACACCCGAGACCAGACAGGCCACCCTTTGGGAGAAGTCGCACTCGCCGACTTTCTGACGGGCCGGCTCGCAACCCCTTCTAAAGATCTAGTTGCCCTCGCCCGTGATCGCTTCGCGAGCTATACCCGCAGCGGAGCGAAGCAGGACCGCACGATCCTCCTGCTGAAGCGGACGAACCCTTGACTACGGCTGGGGAGAGGCTACATTGACATTTCGGGGTCCCAATCACCCGCGGGAATGGCGGAATTGGCAGACGCGCTAGGTTGAGGGCCTAGTGGGCATACAACGCCCGTGCAGGTTCAAGTCCTGTTTCCCGCACTTATCCAGCAAGGGCTTACGTCGATTCGGCGTGAGTCTTTTTTTTTGGCCGGACAGCGTCTGGGACCATTTTGGGACCACGGTTGCGTTTGCGTTGAGGTTGAATCACTGGTGCTGGGAGGGGCGCAGCGGCTATCCTTAACCTTGCTCCAATCCACCCCACGAAAGTTCCCGTGCCGTCCCCCTCTGCTGGCAATTGCCCCAAATGGGAGGCTTTCGCCGACGCCGGAATGTCTCTAAATTAACAATTGAGAACGCGGCATTCACACGCGTTCCTCGATCTGGTTGCCCGCTTGTTCGAGGACCAAGTACGGCGGCTCACCCAGACTCGTGCGAGGATTCAAGTACCGATTGCCCTGGAACGTTCCACAGGTGGCGCTCATGCTTTCCCTCCAACGTTGGATCGGTCGAAGCGATCAGTTCTTCGATTTGCTCGAATCGAGCGCGGACGAGGCGCGCCGATCGTCCCAGGCCCTGCGTGAGCTGATTGAGGCCCCGGACCACGGCGAGCGACTGGAGCAGTTCATCGATTTGCGCAGGGAAGACAAACGGACCCGCGAGGAGATCAGCAAGCTCATCTGCAACACCTTCATCACGCCCTTTGAACGGGAAGATATCGACTCCCTCTCCAGCGCGCTCTCGCGGATTCCGAAGGTGCTGAAGAAATTCGCGGAACGGCTGATTCTATTGCGAGAGCACGTTGACGTGGAGCTTTTTCGGCAGCAGGCAGAATTGCTCCAGCATGCAACCGGCACCGTCTACGAGATGGTCCGGGAGCTGCGCCACCCGAACTTGAAGACGGTCCGAACGGCACATGATCGGCTGCACCTGATCGAAGCGGAGGCCGACACGCTGATCGTATCGCTCTTGCGAGACCTTTACAGCGGGCAATACGAAGCGCTGCAGGCGATCGTCCTGCGCGATCTTTTCGAGCTCTTGGAGAAGGTGATCGACCGCTGCCGCGATGCGGGCAACGTGGTGTTCCAGATCGTGCTCAAGAATTCCTGAGCGGAAAGCGGCAGCGCGGACTCCGCTCCACATCCGGCAGAGCGTCTCGACATCGCGAATCTAATCCGTCAGCACTTTTCCGGGTACGCTGTTGAACTCGCCGCTGCCCGGCACGAAGGGGTAGCGGTTCTTGATCTCTTCGGTAAGCGCAATTCCCAGGCCCGGCTTCTCCGGCGGCAGGGCCATGCCGTCTTCCATGACAAACGCCCCGTCCAGCACGTCGGAGTGCAGGCCGCCGAAGGCGGGAGCAATCTCCAGGATCACGGTGTTGGGGCAGGCGAAGCCGCAGTGCAGGTTCTGCATCAGTGCCCCGCCCGCGCCCCAGGAGTGCGTAGCGATCTTGCGATGCCGGCGATCGAACATGGCGGCCACCTTGAGGAATTCTCCCAGGCCGCCGGTGAAAGCGGCGTCCGGCTGGCCGATGTCGAAGGCGTCGCGCTCGGCAAATACGCGCCACTCATAGGCCGCCGTGAGACACTCGCCGCCGGCGATCGGAACCGGCGTGCTCTCGCACAACGCGGCGTAGCCCCAGGGATCGGTGTAGTGGAGCGGCTCCTCGAAAAAGAAAAGGCCGTACGGCTCCACGGCCTGCATCACGGCCTGGGCCGTTTCCAGGCTCCAGGTCGTGTCCGGGTTGTTGCCCATGTGGCCGTCCAGCATCACCTGGACCGACTTGCCGGCATGGCGGCGAACGAACTCCAGCTTGTCGGCTTCGAAGTCGGCGGCCTCCGCGGGAGCAGAGGGCGTGTAGGAGCCTTCCCTCGAGTACGACCCGGCGCCCAGCTTGAAGGCTTTGAACCCGAGCCCGAGGTAGAAATCGATCTTGGCCGCCAGGCGGTCCTTCGGGTAATTGCTCGGCCCGCCGGTGGCATAGCAGAGCAGCCTTTCGTGCTTCCGCCCGCCCAGCAACTCGCAGACCGGCAGGCCGCTCTGTTTGCCCTTCAGGTCCCACAGCGCCGCCTCGATGCCGCTGAGGACCGCGGTGCCCAGTCCTACGCGGCACCAGAAATTGCCGCAGTGATACATCCGGTCCCAAAGCAGGGCGATATCCTCGACCGTCTGCCCGAGAAGGACCGGCCGGAAAAAATCCACAACTCCCGGCACGATCTCCGGGCAGAAGTACCCGGCGTAGGTCTCGCCGAGGCCAACCAGTTTGGCATCCGTGTACACCTCGATGAACGCCGCGCTGCGAAGCCGGCGGCACTCGGACAGAAACGGATCCTTGGTGCAGGGGCCCGTCAGGAGCACGGTCCGCACATCGGTGATTCTCATCGCACGCTCCTCCCACGTAAAACGAAATCGATTTCATTCCCAGTTGGACAGTGCCGCTTCGCGCGAGGCAAGGCAACTTAACTCGTTTTGATTGCAGCAGTTGCGTCAATCGGGCCGAATCCGATTGCAGGATCGGGGAAAAAGATCATCCTCCGCACGGCAAAGGATCAGGATTGGCTCGCGGTGCGTGAATGCTCCTTCCTTATCCTGGTCTTGATCTTAAGTCCGATCTGCACGAAAAGACAGGGAGTCACTGCTTGTCCCTGCGACGGAAGCAGCCTGCGGGCGCAAATCGGGCGCGGGTTCTCGCGCACCGGCGCAACGAGTACAATTCGCCTGGGGGGGATCCTTTGCAGGAAAGACGGTCATGGCCAAGAAGAAAGCCAAGAAGGCGAAAAACCGGTCCAATCGCGGCGGTCGTGAACCGCAGTTCGACCGCCGCACCATGGAACGTGCGATGCGTCAATTCGGGGAGCAGCTCTTCGGCCAGGAAGACACCCCGTTGGCCCGCGCCCAGGACCTCGTTTACCAGGCGATCGAAGAGCCGGACCCGGATCGCCGCGAATCCCTGGCACGCGAGGCGCTGAAGATCTCGGCCGATTGTGCCGATGCCTACGTGTTTCTCGCCGAGCAGACCGATGCGCCCGACGAACAAATCGAGCTCTACGACCAGGCGGTGGCCGCGGGCCGGAGGGCGCTTGGCGAGGCGTTCCGGGAGCTCGAGGGCGAGTTCTGGCGCCGTCTCGAAACCCGCCCCTTCATGCGAGCGAAGCTTGGACTGGCCCTCGCGCTCTGGGACGCAGGACGCCGCGAAGAGGCCATTTCACACTACCACGACATGCTGCGGTTGAATCCCGAGGACAACCAGGGCGTCCGCTATACGCTGGCCGACGCCCTGCTGGACTCGGAACGCCACGAGGAATTGGAGCGTCTCGCCGAACAATACCGCGACGACGTCTCGGCGCCATGGGCCTACACCCGCGCGTTGCTCGCGTTCCGACAGCATGGCGACAGTCCCGATTCGCGCGCCGCCCTGGCCGCGGCGGCGGAGGCCAACGCGAGCGTCCCCGAGTATCTCACCGGCAATCGCGAGATCCCCGTCGAGTCGCCGTCACTGGTCGAACCGGGCGCCGACGACGAGGCGGCGAACTACGCGGCAGGCCAGCTTCGCCACTGGAGGAATACTCCGGGCGCGGTCTCCTGGCTTCGTAAGACGTTGCGCGTGGGACCGCCGGAGCAGCCTGCGCGCGCGCCGGTCTCCTGGCAGCGCGCGAGGCCGCGAATCGCCTCGCTTCCCCAGGAGGATGAGGTCTGGCAGGTCGATATCCGGCATGCGCCTCACTTCCCCGACGCCGCCGGTTCCGGGCGCCCCTGGATCGTCGTGGTGGTTCACGCCGAGGAAAGCGGGCTGTTGTCCGTGGAGGCCGAACACGAACGCCCTTCGCCGAACTTCGTGTGGAACCAGTTGGTCCACACGATGCTCGACGGCCAGGGCGAGCCTCGCCGCCCGCAAAGCGTCGAAGTGCGTCTGAAGACGTTCTACAACGCCTGGCGCGCGAAGCTGGAGCAGGTCGGGGTTTCTTGCACGCTCTCCGGCGAGTTGCCCGCGGTCGACGAGGTCCTGGGGCAAATGGAGTCGCTTTCCGCTTTCGGCGGTCGTGCCGAAGGGCTGGGCGAGAGCGTCGACGCCGGCCCGTTCGACCCGCAGGACGTGCCCCAGTATGTCGATTCCACCTGGCAGGTCGATGCGCGCCGATTGCCTGCCTGGGTCGACAGCAAGGGCGAAGCAATGCGCCCCTGGTCGGTCCTGGTGGTTGAAACTGCCAACGGCCTCATCCTGGGGCAGGATCTCTCGTTGGAGATGCCGACCCCACAATCGCTCTGGAACGTCGTCCACGGCGCGATGGTGCAGCCGATGGTGGGCGATCCACACCGCCCGGGCACAATCCAGGTCCGGTCGGCCGACCATGCTTCGGCCCTGCAATCGCATCTGGGGCTTCTCGACGTCCGCTGTGAAGTGACGGAAGAGCTGCAGGCAGTCGATGTCGTGTTCGAGGGTCTTGGAGAACATCTCTCCGAAGGGCACGGCCTGCGCCCCCTGGTCGACGTTCCCGGCGTGAAGCCCGAGCAGATCGGCGGCTTTTATGCCGCTGCCGCCGAGTTCTATCGCCGCGCTCCGTGGCGGATGGTCCCGGGCGATGCGATGATCCGCATCCAGTGCGACAAGTACACCAACGGCACCTGGTACGCAGCCGTGATGGGGCAGTCGGGAATGACCTTGGGATTGGCCCTCTACGAAGACGCCGAGGTGCTGCAAGCCTTGATGCACGAAGACATGGGCGAGGAGGAGCACTCTCGCCGCATCTCCGCAATGTCCGTCACCTTCGACGAGGAATTCGCCGCATCGGCCAGAGATTTGGACGCGGCCGAGAAATACGGTTGGCCGATCGCCGGACCGGAAGCCTACCCCGTTGCCATGCGGGTCAATCCGGGCCGATCGGTCCGCCCGCCCCTGGCATGGGAACTCGAACTCTTGGAGGCTTGCCTGCGGGCCATCCCACCCTTCGTTGCCCAGGGCCGCAAGAGCGACCGGCGGACTGTTCCCACCGCTCTGGGGGAGTTGGAATTGGACCTGAAACGCATGGATTGACCCCTCCGAACCGCGGGCGAACCTTTTTCTGTCTGGCGAGGTCGCTCTCTGGACGGGATAATGGTCAAATTACAGGCGGACGCCCCGATCCCCGATTCATAAGGCTACCGGCAGGAGACAGACCACCTGCAGGGAGGTATTCTGGGGCCGTCACAGGCATGGGAAAGCTGTTTTCACACGCCCTGTCTCCGATTTCCTTCCCGATCCGACTTGGCGGACCAGCGAGAACCTTACAGTGCAAGAGGCTTCCTGTCTTGATTCCACCGAATCCTTGCGGCTCCAGAGCTGGTGGAGCCGGCCTTGTGGCGGGCGTGACGTGCTGGCGCTCGCGTTGCCGCTGATCGTCTCGACCATGTCGTGGACGGTGATGAACTTCATCGACCGGATGTTTCTCCTCTGGCACTCCAGGGAATCCATGGCGGCCTCCCTTCCCGCGGGGATGCTCCACTTCACGATGATCTGCCTGCCGTTGGGACTTGCCTCCTACGCGAACACGTTTGTCGCACAGTACCACGGGGCGGGCCGTCCCGACCGCATTGGGTTGGCGGTCTGGCAAGGGGTTTGGATCGGGCTGGTCACCACGCCTCTGTTCTTGGCGGCCATTCCCCTCGCGCCGGCCTTGTTCTTGGCATCCGGGCACACCGGTTCGCTCTTGCAGCAGGAGGTCACGTATTTCCAGGTCCTCACATTCGGCGCCGGCGCGGGCGTGCTGTGCGGGGCCTTGTCGTCGTTTTTCACGGGCCGCGGCGTGACTTGGGTCGTGATGCTCGTCGACTCGTCCGGCGCAGCCATGAATGTCCTGCTCGACTACGCCTGGATCTTCGGCCACTGGGGGCTCCCGGCCATGGGCATCGAAGGAGCGGCTTGGGCGACGGTCGTCTCGCAGTGGTTCCGGGTGTTTTTGTATCTCGTGCTCATCCACACGCGCAGCAACCGCCAAACGTTCCGCGTCGCGGCAGGCCGGCGAATCGACTGGCCTCTGCTGCGGCGATTGGTCCGTTTCGGTGGGCCGAACGGCCTGCAGCTCCTGGTCGAGGTGGCGGCGTTCACGATCTTTCTGCTCCTGGTGGGCCGGCTCGGTGAAGGGGCGATGGCTGCGACAACGCTGGCCTTCAACATCAATAGTGTGGCCTTCGTCCCGATGCTCGGCCTGGGATTGGCCGTGACCACCATGGTCGGCCAGCAATTGGGCTCCGGCCGGGCGGACCTTGCCTCGCGTGCTACCTGGACCTCGGCGTGGATCGCCGGCGTGTACACCGGCGTCATCGGGATCTTCTATGTCCTCACGCCCGACCTGTTGATGATCGGCCATGCCGCCGGGACGTCGCCCGAGCAGTTCATCGAATTGCGGGACATTACCGTGGTCCTCTTGCGGTTTGTGGCCGCGTACTGCCTGTTCGACGCGATGACGATCGTCTTCGCCAGTGCCATCAAGGGCGCCGGCGACACGCGTTTCATCCTCTGGAACACGATCGTGGTGTCGCCCGGTCCGGTGCTGGTGACGTGGGCCGGCGTCCGGTGGTTTGGCCTGGGACTGGTCTGGTGCTGGATCGTCGTGACGGCCTGGATCTGCGTCCTCGGGGTGATCTACCTGGGACGATTCCTCCAGGGGCGGTGGCGCGAGATGCGGGTGATTGAGCCTGATTTCGTCGACGGTCTCCTGCGGGAACCGGCGCTGCCCCAGTTTGCGGAAGGACTCCGCCTGGATCTACCGGCCCGGCATCCGATCGCCGAGACGCCGCACCCATCCATCGGCGCGAGCGAGGCGGGGATCCCTGCTGCGTCGGAGCTTATCGAGCCGTGATGGCTCGCTGGCTGACGGGCCTTTTCACCATCCGGCTTTGGGTCCCGGCTGGACTGGCTGGGCTGCGCGGGGATCGCAGCGTTCCAAACACTCGCATGGACAAGAAACCGATCAGGACGTAGGATAAGGCGACCGGCAGAGAGAAGGCGAGCTGCCGGCGGCGACGACTTCGGCGACGGGGCCGATCGTTCCATCCCTCATGCTCGTAATACTTTAGGGACATGAGCCGACGCAGGCCCGGCCGCCCAAGAAACGGGGACAGTCGCCTCGCCACGATGCGTTTTTCCGGGGTCTTGCCGAAGTTTGGCTCGGAGCCAGTCCCCGTTTTTGAGGAGCAGCCGGGGAAAGCAACTCGGCGGCTCATCCATGGAAAGCCGACTCCATCTCGATATCCTTCCTCAGCCGAACGACTCGGCTTGCGGTCCCACTTGTCTTCATGCCGTCTATCGCTACTTCGGCGACTCGTTGCCGTTGGAACAGGTCATGGCCCAGACCGCCCGTCTCGAAGAAGGGGGCACCTTGGCGGCCATGTTGGGTTGCCACGCCTTGGACCGGGGCTACGAGGCCACGATCTACACGTACAACCTCCTGGCTTTCGATCCGACCTGGTTTACCCCCACGGCCCGGCCGCTCGAGGACGCCCTCCGCGCCCAGATGGCCGCCAAGGCGGTCCCCAAGCTGCACACGGCCACGCAAGCCTACCTGAGCTTTCTCTGCCGCGGCGGCACGATTCGCATGGAGGATCTCACCACCGCCTTGATTCGTAAGTATCTCAACCACCAGATCCCCATTCTTACCGGCCTGAGTGCAACGTACCTCTATCGAAATGCCCGGGAGTACGGGCCCAATTCCGATCCGGACGACATTCGCGGCGAGGCGGCGGGCCACTTCGTGGTCCTCTGCGGCTACGACCGCGACAACCGCTCCGTTCTGGTGGCCGACCCGCTGCACCCGAATCCTTTGGCACTGAGCAACATGTACCTGATCAGCATCGATCGCGTCATTGGTGCCATCCTGCTCGGGATCCTCACGTACGACGCCAATCTGCTGATCATCGAACCACGCAAACGACAGGGAGGAAAGACGCGTGCCGACTTTGATCGTCGCCAATGACCCGAAAGACTGGCCATTGGAGATCCCCAACGTCGAGACGGTCGCCGCCAAGGCCTATCTCACGCGCCCCGAGTTCAGCAATATGCGGGGCATCAAGATCTTCAATCTCTGCCGGTCGTACCGGTACCAGAGCGCCGGCTACTATGTGTCGCTCCTGGCCGAGGCGCGGGGGCACAAGCCCACTCCCAACATCACGACCATCCAGGACCTGAAGAGCCCGACGATGGTCCGGCTTGTCTCCGACGACCTCGAGGAGCTGATCCAGAAGAGCCTCGCGCCGATCCATTCCGACAAGTTCACCCTCAGCATCTACTTTGGCCGCAACGTGGCGAAGCGGCACGACCCGCTGGCACGGCAGCTCTTCAACCAGTTCCGGTCCCCGATGCTTCGCGCCCAGTTCTCGAAGAACGGCAAATGGTCGCTGCGGAGTGTAGCGGCCATGCCGGCCAGCGAGGTGCCCCCATCGCACTGGCCATTTGTCCTTCAGGTGGCGACCGAGTATTTTGCCGGCCGCCGCGCCCGCCTTCCGCGCCGCGCCCGCACGCGCTACGACATGGCTATCCTGCAGAGCCCTGAAGAAGCGGAGCCTCCCTCGAATGAGAAGGCCCTGAAGAAGTTCATCAAGGCGGCCGAATCGCACGGCCTGAGCACGGAACTGATCGACCGCGACGACTACGGCCGCATCGCCGAGTTCGACGCCCTGTTTATCCGGGAAACCACCGCGGTCAACCATCATACCTACCGTTTCGCCCGCCGGGCGGTCAACGAGGGGCTCGTGGTGATCGACGATCCCGAGTCGATCGTCAAGTGCAGCAACAAGGTCTACCTCGCCGAACTCCTGGAGCATCACGGCATCCCGAAACCGCGGACGCTCCTCGTCCATCGCGACAACGTGGACGCGATCGCCGGCGAACTGGGCTTTCCCTGCGTGCTCAAGAAGCCCGACAGCGCTTTCTCGCTCGGCGTGGTGAAGATCGAATCCAAGGGAGAACTCGACGAGAAGATCAAGCAGGCCCTCGGCGAGTCGGACCTGGTCGTGGCCCAGGAGTTCCTACCCACGACGTTTGACTGGCGGATCGGCATTTTCGAGCGCCGGCCCCTCTACGCCTGCAAGTATTTCATGGCCCCCAACCACTGGCAGATCATCCATCGCGACGGCACCGGCAAGCGCGACTACGGCCGCTTCGAGACCCTGCCGGTGGAGCTGGCCCCCAAGCCGGCGGTGCGGGCGGCCTTGCGCGCAGCGAACCTGATCGGCGACGGGCTGTACGGCGTGGACGTGAAACAGTCCGGCAGGGAATTCTACGTGATCGAAGTCAACGACAATCCCAACATCGACTCCGGGGTCGAGGACGAGATTCTCGGCGATGAGATCTACCGGCGGATCATGGACGGATTCCTGCGGCGGATCGAGCAGCGAAAGGCCAGGGTCGCCATCGCATGAGCACGGTCGCCCGCCTCCGCCTGTTCGAGGCCTACGGCGTCGAATTGGAATACATGATCGTCGATCGCCGGACCCTCTCGGTCCTCCCCATCACCGACGAGGTGCTCCGCGCCGTCGCCGGCCGGTACGCCTCCGACGTCGAACAAGGCGAGATCACGTGGTCCAACGAGTTGGTCCTCCACGTCATCGAGTTGAAAACGACCGGCCCCGCGCCGTCGCTCGACGGGCTTCCGGAAAAGTTCCAGGAGAACGTCCGCCGGATCAACGACTTGCTCGAACCGCTCGGCGCGCGGCTCATGCCGACCGCCATGCACCCCTGGATGGACCCGCTTGAGGAAACCCGTCTCTGGCCGCACGAGTACAACGCGGTCTATGAGACCTTCAACCGCATTTTCGATTGCCGCGGCCACGGCTGGTCGAACCTGCAGAGCACCCACATCAACTTCCCCTTCGCCGACTCGGAGGAGTTCGGCCGCCTGCACGCAGCCATCCGGCTGGTGTTGCCGGTCCTGCCGGCGCTCGCCGCCAGTTCGCCCATCGTCGAAGGCCGACTCACCGGGCTGTTGGACAACCGCATGGAGTTCTACCGGAACAACTCCCGGAAGATCCCCTCGGTCGCGGGCCTGGTGATTCCGGAACCGGTTTTCGATCCCGACGAGTACGACCGCACGATCCTCCAGCGGATCTACCGGGATCTGTCGCCGCACGACGCGGAAGGCGTCTTGCAGGAGGAATTCGCCAACGCGCGCGGGGCGATCGCCCGCTTCGAACGGGGCAGCATCGAGATCCGCGTCGTCGACGTACAAGAGTGCCCGGCGGCGGACCTCGCGCTCTGCCATGCGGTTTCCGCGGTCCTGCGGGCATTGGTTGAACAGCGGTGGACCGGGCTTGTGGAGCAGCAATCCCTGGCCGCCGAACCGATGGCCGACATCCTCGCCGCGGTGATCCGCGACGGCGAGCGGGCGGTAATCCGCGACCCTGCCTATCTCGCCCAGTTCGGCGTTGCCGCAACCCGGTGTACGGCGGGCGAGCTCTGGCGCCGCCTGGTCGATGCGACTTGCCTGCTGTCGGGCGCATCATCGGGCGATTGGCAAGACGCACTGAACGTAATGCTCGACCAGGGGCCGCTGGCGCGGCGAATCCTCCGCCGGCTGGCCCCCGACCCGTCTTGCGAGCGCGCAAGTGCCGTGTATCGCGAATTGTGCGACTGTCTGGCCTTGGGGCGGCCGTTCTCGATCGCGGACTGATCCGGTCGCAGTCTTGCTGAACCGCCAGGCAGTCTGCTGCGGGGCTGCCGGGAGGTAACCGTTCACGGGCCGCCAAGGTCGCCTTTCGCTCCGCGAAAGCAGCGTTGCTTTCGCAGAGCGAAAGGCGACTTTCTGCGTCATGTTCCCCAGAAGCCAGCAGCGGCCCGTGAACGGTTGCGCCGGGAGCATGGGCGATCCGGGCAGGAAATTTCCGGGAAAGCTGTCCTGTGGGCTGCGGCTCAAGGCCGGACGGCGATCTCCGGCATCATCAGGAGCACGCGGTCTTGCCGGAGCATATCCAGACGGCGAAGCGCCCGAGTCACTTCTGCCACCCGCTGCGGGTCCATGCCTTTCAAGCAGGGCAATGCCAGCTCGACGATCGACGCGGTCCGCGGCGCCGCAAGCGGGCCGGATGCGGCCTCGAGACGATGGTTGTCCTTTTCGCTCCCCGACATCTCCTCGAACAGCAT
>JABWBD010000213.1 GCA_013360685.1 Pirellulales bacterium | reverse complement strand
GGGTCAGTAAGCGTAGGCGGCTTGAGCACCGGAGTTCTCGGCGGCAGCAGGGGGACGGGCGGAGTCATCGACATCTTGCTGCCCAGCGGCGGCGCGGTGATCAACGTCTCCGATCTTGCCAACAAGGTCATCAAGGCCGGACCCCAAATTGTGACCGAAGTTTGGGATGCGATCACCAATACCCCGATCTTCAATGGCACGACCACGCTGGGCGGCATTCTCAACACTGCGAGCATTGGCATGACCACCATCGGCGAGTGGCACGTCGGCATGAGATTCGGCGAGACGGCCATGCTCTGGTTCAGGATCCGAGCGCCCAAAGTCGAAATCACGGAGGTCAAGGGCCTGTATACCGGCGCTGGCGCCTATCAGGCCGGTTACAAGTCGGGCGACAACCTCGGGCGCATCTACAGCAACGCCGCCTACGATGCGGCCGACTCCACCAAGGTCACCTGGGCCAAGAACAGACAGTTCGTCGATATCAAGGTCAGCATCCCGGGCGGCTCCCTCCCCGACTCCGCTCGCATCGTCTGGGAAGTGATCGATCCAGATGACCCATCGAACGAAAGCTCAGGCATGAACGACGCCGCCAAACGAATTCTCGACCTGAACGACTACGACGGAGTCGACAACGACGCGGATGGCACGCCCGACAATTCGGACGGCAACGACAATACAGGCTCGCTCGACGGCAATCCCGCTTGGGAGGAGTTATCGACGCCCGCCAACGACTACGCGCTCTCCGGCAACGAAACGAAGATCAAGAATGGCATCAGCGGCGTTCGCCTCAACGTCACGGATCACGGCGGCGACAATTTCGTCGTCCGCGCCAGGATCAAGGTCCGCGCCACCGACACGCCGGGCAACGGCGACCAGACCGGTGAAATGACCGTTTGGAAAAAGATCAACGTCGACTACGCCAAGATGCCGACCGCCACGCCGCTTCCGACCGCCGCCATTGTTGCCGAATTCACCAAGGCCTTCGTCCAGTTCGATGTCGTCCCGCGCACTGCCACCACGGACAGAGCCACCCTGGGCAGTAACGAGGACGCCGCGTGGCCCGAGTTGCTCAGCTTTGTGCAGCGTGCCGGCGAGTTCTCGAAGGAAGGTCCGGGCTGGTTCTTTCTTTGCGCGGCCCGCCTTTACGCTCCGATCGACGCCAGCGGGAACGAAAAAATTTACCCACCATCCGGCGACTACGGTGACGCCACGGTCGACCTGAACACAGTCATCACGCTGCCCACTCCCATGTCCGCCGGAAAGATCCCGGATTGGGTGACGATCGTCAACCCCACCACGAACCAGTGGACCGGATTCAAGGCCACCATCGCGTCGACGGATCCCCAGATTATTGCCGTGGCGCGCGACGACTATTTCAATCCCACGAGTACCACGCCCTTCCTGCTCGCCGGGCTTAACGACTACGGCCTGAGTGGAACGATTCCTGTCCGCGTCACGACGGCCGGCGGTAGAAACATCGCCGGAATGGCTCCGTTCCCGTATCACGCCGGGACAACGGTGATTTTTACCGAGTGGCGAACTGCGGATATACTCGCTACCTCCGTGCACGAGCTTGCGCATGGTGGTAATTGGGACTACAAGTCCGGGAGTTCCGAGAAATCCTGCGTGATGAATTATGAAGAAGCGTTCATTCTCACCGACGGACCCACGAGGACGCCCATCCCTTGGACCTCGAATCGCGTCGGCCTCAGCCTTTGTGCGGAACACATCAAGGCGATTCGCCAACGTCAGCTCGAGACTATCACCACGCTCGCCTGGTAACAACACACCGAATACTATGAGCACACGGAACCGAATCATGGGTGCCGCCGCGCTTTGCCTGTTGCTGTCGGCGCCCGTTGCCGCCCAGTCCGTCGTGATTCAAGGACCCTCCCAAGTCGTGAAGGGCTTCCCCATCATTATCAAAGTCACGGTCAGCGGTCCGGCGGTCGTGGAACGTTTCGACCTGAACAGTTCGACTGGCGCCGTTCGCGTCGACTTGATTTCCGAGACGGGGCAGCGGTATGCGATTGTCGCACCCTCCCGCACCCACATGCTCGAGCTACACCGGGGCGCCGCTCTCGACGCGGTCTCGACGGAAATCGATCGCGGCGAGTCGCGCAGCATGTTGTTGGACCTGCAATCCATCCCTGGGACCGATGGCCTTTCGATGGATGACGTCCCCCCTGGGCGGTTTCGGCTCTCGATTACGCTGGAGGAAGCCCGGCTCGAACATGCCACGAGCATGCGGCCCACCCTCGGCTCGAACGAAATCGAGATCACTCTTCTCCGTCCGACTCCGGCGGAAGCCCAAGTCATCGCGACCATCAGGGATGATGGCCGGCATCGCCTGAAGCTGCGCGACGGCGTGCGCTGGGGGAATACTCTCGTAGTCGGCGCGGATCTTGAGAGCCACGATCTCCGGGGCATCAGCCCGACCGCCCGTGAACAGCTTGGCCTGCACCTGGCCATGACGCGGTTTCTCTCCGGAAGACGACGCATCGATCCCGAGGCTATTGCGGCTTTGAAGGCGGAAAAATTTCCGGCGCATCTCGAGTCCGAGCACGCAGTGCTCGTCGCGGAACTTAAGCGCTCTGTGGGGACGGCCTCGCCCCAGGAACTCTCGTCGCTCGCCGAGCGGTATCCGGACATGAAATGGCGGGTTGAGGGAATCGCACGGGGCGGCAGTTTTGTCGACCGTGTCAACCGCCTCGCCGAGAACCGCGCCGAAAAACACCGCTGAGTGGCACTCCCGGACGGCAACCGCGTTCTTTGCCACCCGCCAGCCACGCCAAGCAGAGCTAAACACGTCACATCTTGACCCTTGACTAGCGCCCGGGGCGCCGCCCCGAGAAGCCCACTTCCATGAGATCACTCTGCATCAAGATTTCAATATCGACGTTCACACTGCTGTTGCCCGCAGTTGCAGGTTTGCTCGCCCAACCCACCGTGCCGGCCCCACGAACGCCCGTTCCGCTCGGCCTCTTGCGTCTCCAAGACGCAACCAGACCCGGCCAGACCACGCCGCTCGCGACGAACAAGTTTGCGGTCGATGCCTTGTCCGTGAGTGGCGCGATCGGCGCCAGCAAGGGTAAGAAGGATGATGTCGACGTGCTCGTCCTCGATCCATCCAAGGAATGGTCGCGGTCGCTGCGCGGTTCGCCGAAGGACGTCACGTTCGTGTCCTTCGAACTCTACGCGTCGCATTCCACCGTCATTGAAATCGGCGGCGCGCGATTGGGCATAATCACCAGTCCGATTCCCGGCAGCTTTCAGCTCGCCTTCGACGACTCTGCCAGCAGCACGCCACATTGGCGGGCGTTGAATGCGCACTTCGGGGCGGAGCAGTTTGGCGGCAAGCTCCTCGCGATGCTGCCAGCGCTTACCGTCCGGATCGATCCGGAAGCCGGGGTTTGGGACGTGTTCTCCGACAGCCGGCTGCTCGCCGACAACCTGCCGCTGATCGACGCCAGAAAAAACCAGCGGGAGTTTCTGCTCCGGGCCGGGAGCGATGGCGCCTGGCTCTCCGGCCTCGTGTTTTCGGACGAAAACCCGCTCTATGAAGACGGCAACCGGAACGGGATCGATGATCGGTTCGAGCGGCAAGCACGCGGAGCGACCCTGGCGGCGAACGCCAGCAGGGCCGAGCGTGGGCAGCTCGCAGTGCAGTGGAAGGAGCAGCAGCGGGTGAAGCCGCCCCCTGCGCTCCACGTGAAGCGCCCTCTGCCGGATGGCATGGTTTCGCCCCATCAGCCGACTGGAAGGTAGCACGAACAAACCCACCTCCGACGTGCGTCTTCACGGACGGCTGGCGACGGCGGACCGCGAATCCGCCGCCTCAGCGGAAGCGCAGCGAGTAGAGGTCGCATTCCTTGAGTTGGAAACGCATGCGCACGGGGCGGCCAGGGAGCGACGCGAGGTCGTCGCCTTTCCGTTGCAGGGGACCTTCGAGTTTGTCGCCGTACCCCGACCGGTAATCGGCGAGCGCAAAGCTCGGCTGGGGCTGGCCGGCGGTCGACTGGATCTCCACCCGCAGGCTGCCCGCGGCGCCGGTGCCGTGGTTCAGCATGAGCTCGCGGCCGAAGAAGGTCCGCGACTTCATCAGCAGCTCGCCCTCCGCGAATACTCGCTTTTCGCACCTTGACCGTTTGCCGCCTCCGGCGCCATCGCCGCGCGCGGGGTCGGCGTCGCGCTCGGTTGCGCTCTCGCTACCGCTCCGCCTTCGGCCTCGGCTCCGGTCGCTGCGCTCCCTGAGGAGGGGCCGCATGGCCCCTCGCTGCGCGAAACCGCGGGCTCACCCCGAGGGATCGGGGCGACGAGCCGCCCGCGGACGCGGGCACTGCTGCGTTTCACTCCTTCGTCGTTTCGCTCCGCTCGGACGCCTGCACGGACGGCGCGGCTAACCTCAGCTCGGGCCGGCTACCACTGCGCCGCGCCGACCGTTCCGGCGTTGCGGCGCTCCTGGAGCACCCGCGCCGCCCAAACGCCTACGACTCGCGCCCTCCGTTCCGCTGGCGCTCCACTCCGCGCGCGAGCCGCCCGGCCTCCGCTGCGCTCCGGCCCGTTGCGCGCCGCCTAACCCGGCGCGCGATTCAACTCGCCTTCTGTTGCTTCTGGAGTTGATCGCGCACGAACGAGCAGCCGAACGGGATCGTGCCTTGACTCGTGACACGCCGCCGGAACCGCCCCAGCCGTCGCGATACCCCCAATGATCCCGCGCGACGAGTTGTGCCGGCCCGCCTTCGGGTTGCTCATTCCACTCGAAAAATGCGCGGCGCGAAACCGCGGACTCGCTCCACCTCGCCCCGCAACGTGAAGCCCGTTCGCGTGGTGAAATCCAGCGCGTCTGGTGCGCCTGAATCCCCCTCGTGAATCAATTAGGGGCGCGGAGACGATCATTTGCCCCTAATTCATTCGCCGCGGGATGCTATAGACTGTTCGGCGCAATGAAAACCGAATCCAACCGCTGCTTCGATTCCGCGCCTACGCCGATCGTCGAACCGGATTACTCCGGCTTCGACACCGCCGAGGACATGTATCGCGACGCCGTGAAATGGGGCCTCGACGAGAAGCTCCGGGCGTTGCTCTGGCCGGACCATGTCGCCGGTCACGATCGGGGTGACGCGATTCGCGTCGCCCGCGACATCGCCTACGAACTCGGCGGGGCCAGGAACCGCGATCTCGCGGTGGACTTGTTCCTCCACGTGACCGGCCTCGGCGAATTCGGCTGTTACAGCCTGCGCGACTACGGCCGGAAGCATGGCTGCTCCCACGAGTGGATCCGGCGCGAAGCGGAGGCGATGCGCCAGCGCCTCGACCTGCCGCGGCGCGCGAACCAGCGTTCAGAAAGAATCCGGGCGGAATACCGCCTGGTCAACCGACGCAACGGTGGCGCCTGAACTCCAGAGTTTCCTGCGGGACCTGCCCGACGCGCAGGTCCGGCAGGCAACGCCGCTCGGCCTGATCCTCCGTCCCGACCTCGACGCGAACAGCTGGTCAACCCTGGTGGCCAGCGTTGCGCAATTGGCCGGTCGGGTCTCCCGTCAACGGGAGACGGCGACCGCCTGGCTCGGCGATCTCCTGGCCTTCGGCCACGGCAAGTATCGCGGCCAGATCAGCGCCTACGCCGAGGCGGCGGGACTCGATCCGGGGACCCTGCGGGTGGCAAAGCTCGTCTGTTCCCGCATTCCTGTGTTGTGTCGTCACAACGCTTTGTCGTGGTCGCATCACTGCGAAGTCGGCCGGGCCTTCAAGGAACCACGCGACATCCAGCGCTGGCTGGACCTCGCCGCAACCGAGAGGCTCTCGGTCCGCGGTCTGCGCAAACGAATTCGCCTGCATCAGGCGGAATCGCAGCCCGCGGCCACCGCCGATTCCGGAGACGGACCGAACATCCGGTTCGAGTTGATGAGGGGACTTCATACGGCACGGTGCCTCATCCAGAAACACCCGGACACGTGGGCGGAATGGTCCGTGGAAACCTGCGAACTCGCACTGGCGGAGATGCGGCCGATCCTCGCGTTCTTCGAGGCGATCCGGGCTCACATGCGGGTGCCGCGACCATGATCGATCAGCAGTTGACACGTGCTTGTTCCGGATGAACCCCGATGTCACTCACCGCCTGTTGGTGCCCATCCAAGCCCGTGGCAACGTGGGCAAGAGCACGATCCTGAACGCTCTCGCCGGCTGGCTGGAGCAACGCTCCGTCGCGTGGCGCGGCTTCGATCTGGATCCCGATCACCGCAGTTTCGAACGTTGCTTTCCCGCAACGGTTGCGTGGCAACCCCTCGGCGAGGAACCGGAAGGGGATCTCATCAAGCTGCTGCGGACGTGCACCGCGAACCCCGTTACCGTCATCGATCCCCGGGCGCACCTGAACGAGATCGTCCTACGCAGTTGGGAGATGATTCGCTTTCCGGAATCCTTCGCCACGACCGGCGGCCGGATCACCGTCCTGCTCTTCCCGGCCGACGATCTCGAAGTGATGACCGACCTGGATCGCACCGTGAGCCGGCTGGCCGGCACGGTCGATTATGTCGTAGTGAAGAATCGGGCGCGGGCGCCGCGCACCCGGATGTTCGACGGCTCGGAACTCGAGGCCGATCTGTTTCGCCTCGGCGCCGTCACCCTTGATGTCACCGTCCTCCTCTCGATGGCCCGCAACCATCTCGCCGCACTGGAGGCTGAATTGGGGCGCGGGGTGTCGCATTTGGAGTCGGTCGCCAATCGCGAACTCTCTCTCGATCCCATGATGCGACTGATCATCGAGGACTGGGTGAAAGTGCTCTTTCGACGCTTCGATCGGATCGCGGCCACCCTGCTGCCGGCGAATCTCGCCGCGGCAATCACGCCGGAGGAGGCCAATGCCGCCGCGGTAGCATGCATCCGCCGCGGGGCGAAAATCAACCGGAGCAATTGCTGACGCCATGCCGCCAGCGCGAAACGATCGTCGTGTCATGTCCAAGTCCAGGGTTGTGCTGGCCGCGGCAATTCCGGCGGCGAGACCCCGCGCTCAAACGGCGGGGTCGGCTATAGCCGCCGGAATTGTGAGCAACTCGCCCGGGAGTTGTTCAAGCGGCCGGCGACAACCCGGCGGTAGGCATTGCCCGTGCATCATGATAACATCCGTCCAAAAAGGCCGCCGATGACCGCCCGATCCGAGTCGTATCTCGACAAGTGCATCTCCGCCCTGCCCGTGGAAAAGCGTGAGGCGGCCCGGGTCGCGTTCGCGGAGATTTCCGACACCGGAGACGACTGCTACTTGAGCAAGCTGCTCGCCGTGCTGGAGGCCAACAACACTTACGCGCAGACGATCCCGCGGGAACTTGCCGCCGTGCACCAGCAATTCCTGCTGGATCTGAAAGGCGAGACGGCCGGCGTCCGGCGGGAGTTAATCGCAGCCGAGACGACCCGGGACGTCGCCCTGCGAAAACTCCTCCACGAGGAGGTTCACAAGCTGGACAAAACCCTCCCTCTGACGAAGGCGATCGATGAGCTCCAGACGAACAGCCGCAGCCTGGAGCAGTTGCGGGAATCGGTCTCGCAGCAAGCGACGTGGCTGTCCGCCTTCTGCGTCGTTGGCCTCATCGGCGCGTTCGTCGCCGGAACGATCTTTCTGACATCGAGGGGACGCGATGCAGGCAAAGAAGCGGAAGACATCCGGACCGCGCGCGAGTTTCTCGACACCTTGAACGCCGCGGGTATGCGGCTGGTTTTCCGGAAGACGGCCACGGCCGAAGTGCTGACCGTCACAGGTCCGACCGCCAAGCCGGCGATCGGATGGAACCGCGACGCCTCCGGCAACATCGAGTCGGTCGAACTGGCGTTCGCCACGCCACCCCGACGTTGAACGACTGGTGAACACGTGCGAGAACGACGCCGATCGCTCCGCAAGGGGCAGGCGTCAGGCGTCGATTTTGAACCGGGGCCGCGGCGCGGCGGAAGTGTGCGGAACGCTTGGTGCGATGACCGGCGCCGGCAGGGCGAGACCGGCCTTCCGGCGGGCGCGCACTTTGACGAACGCAAACACCGTGCTCGGAGCCGCGGTGACGCCAAACTGGTGGCGCAACGCGGCGGCAATCCGACCGTAGGTCCACCGCCGCTGGCGCAGACCGCGGATCAACTCCGCATACGGCTCGAGTTTGCTCCGGCCGGCGCCGGCCTCCGCGGCGTTCAGAAATTCGGCGATATCCTGATCGAGTCCCATGCGTGGGCGGGCGTGTCAACGTTCGAGGAAATTCGAGCCCCGTTCGAGTTTCGTTCGAGGTTTTTCGAGGATATTCGAGGACCGCGAGGTCAGGTCTCGAATAAGCTCGAAAATGCTCGAATGCCATTCGAGGTCCATTCGAGGTTTTCCAACGCGTACGTCCCGTGTTGGACATATTGCGTCTCCATAAAATCAAGACGAGTCGACCTGTTTGACGAGATGTACTGGGCGGAGGAATCCGCACATGTTCACGATGGCCAAAATCAGAAATGGGGGGACGTACCTGGCTCGGCATCTTGCAGCGAGCGATTACTACAGTGAGCGAGAGAAAGTCGTGGGAGTGTGGACGGGGCAAGGTGCGGAACAACTCGGACTCAAGACTCCCATTCTTCCGGGTGATACGGCATTCGAGAATCTGAGGAATAACCGGCATCCTGATGGTTCCCAGAAACTCACACCTCGGGATGGAGCGGATCGAATCCGCTTCTTCGATTTTCAATGCAGTGCCCAGAAATCGGTTTCCATCATGGCGGTCACGATGGGAGATGACCGTCTTCTGGCTGCCCATGATGACGCAGCGAGGCTGGCTTTTGCCGAGTTGGAGAAGTTTGCGGGCAGACAGGCCAATACCGTCTTTCAACGAGCGACGGTTCGGACTGGAAACGTTGTGGCCGCGGTTTTTCGCCACACGGCATCGCGAGCCCTTGATCCGCAGCTCCATTCACATTTTGTGACCGCAAATGCGACCTGGGATGCCGGGTCGAATTCCTGGCGGGCACTGACCGAGTTCGAAATGCTTTCGGCGATACGATACGCTGGCAAAGTGTACCAGAACGAGCTGGCCCGGTCATGCCTGCGGCTTGGCTACGACCTTGAGCGGATCCAGGACAGTCGAGGCATGGTGACGGGATTTGAGATCGCCGGGGTCGGTGCAGCGGTCCGCGAGCGATTCTCCAAGCGCCGGGCCGAGGTCGAGCAAGGCATCGGCGAGTTCCGCCGACAGCATGGCCGGGCGCCGTCGGCGGTGGAAATCCACGCCATCACGGTGGCAAGCCGGAATGCGAAACTTGCCGAGATCACCACCCCCGAGGTTCTTGCCGCCCAACGCGCCCAGTTGGCGCCGGTCGAGCAAGAGGGCCTCGCAGCGCTGAAGGCGCGTGCGGTGGCGCGTTGTGCCGCCGGGGTGGAATTGCCCCGGTGCGAATACCGAAGCCTGAGCGCCGCCGTCTGGCACCTCTTCGAACGCCGATCCGTCGCCTCCGGGCATGAAGTCCTCGCAGAAGCCTTGAATCAAAACCTGGGTGGCTGTGACTTGGCGCGACTGCACGCCGCCGCCCGCGAATCCGATCTGGTCGGTCTAACCGACGAGGACTGGCTGCACGGCCAATTCGCGACGCGCCGCGGGCTGGAGTTGGAGCAGTGGGCGGTGGGTTTTGTCGATCGCACGCGGGAGAAGTTCTCGCCGTTGGGCGGTCGCAGGTTCGAATTGGGCGCGCACTTGAGTCCGGAGCAGAGGTCCGTCGCGGAAACGGTGCTAGGGTCGCGCGATCAGGTCGTCTGCCTCCGGGGTGCGGCTGGCGTCGGCAAGACGACGGTGTTGCGGGAGATTCATCGGGCGTTGCGAGAATCCGGCGCGCCGGTCTATTGCTTCACGCCGACCAGTTCGGCGGCGGACACCTTGCGTCGTGATGGCGTGAACGCTACGACGGTCAGCGATTTTCTGCAAAATGTCGTGCCGCGGGAGTCCGGCCGCTTGGCGGGCGCGGTCCTCATCTGCGACGAAGCCGGCCTCACCTCGAACGAGCAGGGTGCCGAGCTGTTGCAAGTGGCGGAGCGTCACTCTGCCCGCGTGGTCTTTCTCGGCGACAGCCGTCAGCACTCGTCCGTCGAGGCGGGCGACTTCCTGCGCGTGCTCGAATCCCACTCGCAAATGCACCGCATCGAGCTGACGGCGATTCGCCGGCAGCAGAACAAGGCCTACCGCCACGCGGTGCGGTGGTTGGCCGCCGGGGCACCCCGCGGCGGATTGGAGCGTCTGGATCGGCTCGGCTGGTTGAAGGAGGGCGGTCCGGGTTACCTGAAAGCGGCGGCCGAGGAGTTTTTCCAATTATCCGAGCAAGGCCGGAAACTTGACCGTGTGCTCGCGGTCACGCCGACCTGGGCCGAGCATGAGGTTTTCACCGCGGAACTGCGGACACTTTTGAAGACGCAAGGTGCGCTCGGCGCCGGTGAAACCATCACCGTGCATGACCCGCTCAAGTGGACGAAGGCGCAGGCGCGAACGGCGCGAAACTACGCTCTCGGCATGGCGGTCACGTTCAATCGAGCCACTCGCGGCTTCCGCCGGGGCGAATCGTTCGCGGTGGTAAAGATTGCCGACCATTGCGTCTGGGTTCAGTCCGCCAAGGGTGTTGAATCCCTCCCGCTGCGCTCGGGAGCGTTCTCCGTCTCCCGGCTCAAGCTTCTCGAAATCGCCCCCGGGGATCGCCTGCTGGTTCGGGCCAACGACCGCGGCGCGCGCGTCTTCAACGGCGAAGTCGTGTCTGTCGCGCGGATTGACTCGGGCGTGATTCGCACGACCGATGGGCGCCGGATCGACACGCGGCAATTCCGCGCCCTGACGCACGGGTTTGCCGTCACGAGCCACGCCGCGCAGAGCAAGACGGTCGAGCACGTCGTGGTCGCCGCCCGGCAATTGACCGCCAAGTCGGCCTACGTGGCGTGTTCGCGCGGCAAGGTGTCCTGTGCGCTCCACACTCCCGACAAAGCGACGCTGCTAGAGCGACTGCCGGCGGGCCATCGCGCCGCGGCGCTGGACCTGCTCCCGAATCCGCTCCGCGAAGGCGGCACCCTCGACCGTCGCGGCGTCTGGACCCGTTGGGCCAACGAGCGCGCTCAGGGATATGTGGACGCCGCCTGGAAGAAGGCGGCCCGGGTGTCGGGGAAGGGCGAGAGGTATGGTGTGGCATTCACGCCGTGGTTGGCCCTGGCGCGAAGCCACGCGCACGACCTGTGCACGCAGCCCGCGAAGGCCCCTTCCCCTCGCCTCGGGCCATAGCAGGGCAGCCACGAGTGCGGTGTGAATGCCGACTCGTTCGGGGCAAGAAGGGGACGTTCAGCGTCTCCGGGTGTTGGCGTGACCCGGAGTCGCTGAACGTCGGATCCCGCCACCACGGCCGCGAGTCGTGAGGTCCGCGTTCACGCGGCCTCACGTCTCGCGATGCCGTTTGGAATCCCTCCTCGCGACACGATGTCGCCCACCCACGCGTGTAGCCTACTCACCCCGTGCTGGCACCCGTAGTCAGGTGCACCCTGAAATCACCCCTTTAATCGACCCATCCATCCGAGACAAACTGCCAATTCTGAACCTTATCCAGTCAATCAGCCGACCACACCGAAGCTGAAGAACATCAGCCGATGGCAGAATCAAACGACTCCGGGTAGGGTAAGCCTCCAACGAATCCGATTCACGCCGGGAAACCAAGGAAAAGCATAGCTCACGACACCAACGTCGAAGCTGTTCGCACCGACCGAACTCAATCCTGAGCGAAGAACTCAACTTAGTTTTTTGGCGGCAACAGCCGCATCGCCTACCTATAAATCCGGGGACACGCCACCCCTAGCGTCCGCTACTGGAAAGTCGCTACTCCGCTACTACTCCACCACTCCACACTACTTCACCACCACTTCGCTACCACTTTCGATCGGCCGAGTTGGCCCGACCTTTCTTCCAGGCACTGAAGAACCACGATGCCAGCCGCCTGGACAGGTTTCCTCTGTGGCGGCGGTCACGCAGGTGCATGCTGCGGGCGGCAGCGCCCTGGTAACCGTCCGGCGGTAACCCGCCGGTAACTCGGCGGTAGCCCGGCGGTGGGCCGGCGGCAAACCGACATCCAACCGACATCCAACCGACATCATTCCGACATCCAACCGCCGTCCAACCGACGGTAGTCTTGGGCAGAGCCCTCAACATCGTTAGGGGTGGCGTGTCCCTGCCTGAATAAATCAAAGGAGCGCGGCGAATGCCGTCAGCGGTGACGAGGTTGGTGATGAGATTTTATGAGCCTGCGGGCACGTTGCGGAGAGGTTGACCGCAAGGAGTTCAATTGAATTGAGGGGCTGACGCGTGTCTTTCGGACGGTGGATTGCAGTCACGAGAAACTGGGTACAGACGAAAATCGTGGAAAAATCCGCTGCGTGGAGCTGCAACTTTTCACGGGATGGATAGTCTCAAGAAATTACGCTCAATCATCCATGGATCGAATCGTGTGCACTCATCAGACGAACGCCGGCGTCACTGCCGTGCGAACTCCCGTCGCCGATGGCGTCCGCGATATCCTGAAGGACTGTGAGCAACAGGGACTGGTTGACGAACTCCGGCAGGCGCTCGGAATGGAGCCGCGACCTGACGCCACGGCCGTCCGCGCGGTCCGCGATCTGGTCTACGAGTTGGCCGGCGCGAAGAATCGCGACCTCGCGGTTGACGTGTTGATCTACGCCACCGGAGTCGCCGAGTTCGAAGCCACAAGCTTGCGTGGCTATGCCGCCCGGCATGGGCTGACGGCCGAAGGCTTCCGCCAGCAGGTGCTGGCGATGCAACGCCGGCTGGGCCTGCCTCCCCGGCCGATGCAGCAATCCGATGCGAACTGAGGTCGATCAACTTGTCCGCGAGTTGCCGGTCGCCGGCATTGCGCACGCCACGCGGCTTGGGTTGATGCTGAAGCCCGGCCTGGAAACCGAAGCCTGGCGCGGGCTGGTCACCCACGTGGCCCGGCTCGTGCGCACCTCGACCGGTGCCCGCCAGACGTTGACCGCCTGGCTCGGCGACGTGCTGGCCTACGGCGAAACCGGTGGCCGCGGGTTGATCACCGAGTGTGCCGTCGCGACAGGGATCAATCCGGGAACGTTGCGCAATGCCAAGATGGTCTGCCTGCGAATCCCTTTGTCATGTCGCCGCGACACTTTGAGTTGGACCCATCATTGCGAAGTTGGGATCGCGTTTGCGAACCCACAGGAAATCGAGCGATGGCTGGCAGTCGCCGAGGCCGATGGTCTGTCGGCAATGGCGCTTCGCCGCCGCATTCGGTCACACGTGGCCAGCCGGCGGGAGCAGCGCGGTGCGAGCCCCGACGAAGCCTCGATCACGGCGTTTCAACTGATGCGTGAGCTGCGCGCCGGCGACCGGATGCTGGACCGGCATCGCGCCGCATGGCGCGAATGGTCGCCCGGTGCCGCGCAATTGGCCCTGCAGGAACTTCGGGCGGTTACCGACTTTGTCGACACTATGCGCGCCCGCGCACTCGAACCGTCGACTCCGAGGCCGCAGGATATCGAGGCAAACTAAAGCCGCACCTCCAGGGGCAATTCCCTGCGAGAATCAGGCCGACCACACGGCGTGAAACCGTGCTGCGCGCCGGACCTTGGTCGCGGCGATCCGCCGGTTGCTTTTCAGATACTCGCGTACCTCGGCGGGATCGAACCGAACGAGCCGGCCGAGATAGAAGTGCGGCAGCCCATTGGCCTGCAAGTTGACCACGTGCCGCGGGGTGCAGCCGAAGAACCGCGCGACGTCGGCCACGGTCCAGAGGGCCTCTGGCGTCGCAGGCGGGTCGGATTGAGCGGTGTCCTGATCGGTCAGCATCGATCAGGCACCGCCGTCAACTGTACCGCTGAGCGGTCAGGCGGACTTCATCGCGATCACGTTTTCCGGTTTCGGGATCGTGGGCAGGGCAACGGAGAACCACTGGGCGGCGTCCTCCGGCGTGACCAGTTCCCGGTAGTGCTGAAAGATGACTTCGGGCGAATTGCCCGCCTCCAGGGCGACACGGGCGGTGTCGTTGATCGCGGCGAGGCGATAGCTGATATAGCTGTGGCGAAAGCCATTCGCCTTGAGTTCGATCCCTTCCTCTGCGGCGATCCGCTTCAGGGCGGCCTGTGGAAGGCCGTAGACGTTGATCGGGCCGAGATCGCGGCGATACGGCTGCAGCCGGGCCTTCAACGCCTCCTGCAAAGGCACCAGCCGGCGGGCTTTGGTCCGCACCTTGCTGGATTCGATCTCCACGAAGTTGCGGTCGAAGCTGATGTTCTCCCAGGCGAGGTGATCGATCTCGGAGACGCGTGCCCCGGTGTACGCGGCGCATGCGAGCCAAGGCAACAGTTCGGGACGCCGCGCAGCGACGGCCGCGAACATCGTCCCGAGTTCGGCCGGCGTGTAGATTCCGACTTTCGTGGGCGGCTCCTTGTAGAGCATGAGACCGTCGAACTCGGTGGGGCGATTGGCCGGCAGATAGCGGTTGGCCTTCGCCCAATTGCCGAACGTGATGAAGATCTTCCGGATGTTGTTCTTCGTGATCGGATGCCGCGACAGTCCGCCGAGCCAGCGGTCGATCTCTGCGGTGCGCAATTGCGTGAGACTGCGTCCGGGACTGGCGGCGGCGAACCGTCCGAGTTGGCGCCGGATATCCGCGACGTACCCGCTGGCCACCCCCATCGCCTGCCGGTGCGTGGCGAAGTCCTCGATCAGTTCGGCGAGCGGCTTGGTGACGGCATCGGTAGGATGGTAGTCCGTAAAAAACTGCACGGCATCGAGGAGCGGGCGCCCGCCGAGCTTCACGTGCGCCTGGGCGAAGAGTTCCGCGCAGACGTGTAGCGGGACACCTGTCGGCATGACGTGTTTTCGGGCGATGACGTAGCTCTCCATGTCGGCCGTGGAAAGAGCGTCGGCTTCGTGCGTGTTCACCGCGAGGCGGCCGAGAACGACCTTGGCTTCGCGGCGCGCGTCGGAAAGCTTGCCGTAAGTTTGGCGCTGACGATGCCCGCCTTCGTAGAACGAGAGTTGAAAAACCGCACGACCGCGATTCTGGACCGTGTAGATTTTGATTTCGTGTTGTCCGTTGGTGAGGACGATGGGTTGGCTCATGACTTCGGTTGGGTTGTCAACCGCGTGTCATGCAGACCCCGCGAAGCTGCGCATGTCGTTGGCCCGCCGAGAATATCGGCTAGCGTATTACGTGAGAATACCTCTGGGAATCGGGGTGTCCGGCGTGCGGGGAGGAGCGGGCGGAAATCCGGGTTGGCGCCGGTCGCGCGCCCCGACAACGGCGGCTCGACCGGCGCGCCGATCCAGGGAAAGCTCGCGGCATGCCTCGCGTGCTCTCTCCCCTCCTGCCTTTGATGTTGGCGGTGGCGGTGGCCGGATCTCCCGCCGTCGCCGCGCCGGTGCGCCAGGTGCTCTTCATCGCCATCGACGACCTCGGGCCCGTGCTCGGCGGCGCCGGTCACCCGGTCGCGCGCACGCCGCACCTCGACCGGCTGGC
>JABWBD010000212.1 GCA_013360685.1 Pirellulales bacterium | reverse complement strand
AACCCACAGTATATCACAGGCAGCCCTCTTGCATAGTACAGGGTGTCGCACGCGAGTCACGGGGGTCGGGCGGATTGATTCCGCTAACCCGGAGGGGTGATGTGGCGACCGTGCTGCGTGACGTTGGTTCCCCGCACGATGGAAGCCTGACGCGCAAGCGAATCGACAACGGTGGTTTTCTTCGCTTGCGCGTCAGGCGTGAATCAATCGGGGCGAACGTCAGGCAATGCGACAGCGGGGGTGTGCCGAATCAGAGGACAATCCGTATATTGGAAGCACGTTGCCGTAGCGACTTTCCCGGCCGTCTTGCACCAGGAGCGCCCGCATTGCAGCATCTTGTGGAAGGACTCACCCCCGCGCAACGGGAGGCGGTGGAGCATGTGGACGGCCCGTTATTGATCCTGGCCGGGCCGGGCAGCGGCAAGACCCGCGTCGTCACCCACCGCATCGCGCACCTTCTGGAAATCGGCATTGCCGGTGAGCAAGTCCTTGCGCTGACATTCACCAATAAGGCGGCCGAGGAAATGCGTGCTCGTGTTGAACGCCTCGTGCCAAACCGCTCCGTCTGGCTGGGGACGTACCACCGCTTCTGCGCCCGTCTGCTCCGGAGGTATGCGACGTTTGTGGGGCTCCGGGAAAATTACACAATCTACGATGCAGAAGACAGCGGTCGGGCCCTCCGGCGGGCAATCGGCCGCGCGAAGGTCGACCTGACCCATTTCACGCCGGACAACCTCGCCCACGCGATAAGCTGGGCAAAAAACAAACTCATCACGGCGGAGGAGTACGAGCCCCGGCCCGGCAATCCTTTGGGTGCGTTGGTAAAACGCGTTTACCCGGCTTACCAGGAGCAACTCCGCAGGGCAAACGCGGCCGACTTCGACGATCTGCTTCTGCACGTGGCCGCCCTGCTCCGCGAGAATCCCGAGATCCGCCAAAGCCTGGACGAGCGCTACCGTTACGTACTCGTCGACGAGTACCAGGACACCAACCTCGCTCAATACGCCATCGCCCGCGCCCTGTCGATCGATTATCCGAACCTCGCGGTCACGGGCGATCCGGACCAGTCGATCTACGGTTGGCGCGGGGCCAACCTGAACAATATCCTCGAATTCGAAAAGGACTTCCCGAACGTGCGCGTCGTCCGGTTGGAGCGAAACTACCGCAGCACCAAGCGGATCCTCCACGCTGCCGCGCAGTTGATTGCCCACAACGTCAAACGCAAGCAGAAAGACCTCTTCACGGAAAACGCCGAAGGCCCGCCGGTTCGGCTCGTCACGTATCCCAACCAGAAAGAGGAGGCGCAGGGGATCGCCGCGCGGATCGCGGCAGAGATCCAGGCCGGCCGCCGCCGGGCGCGGGATTTCGCCGTGTTCTACCGCGTCAACGCGCTGTCGCGCGCATTTGAATTAGCCCTTCGCGAACAGGGCATTGCCTACCAGGTGGTCAACGGAGTGGCATTTTTCGAGCGGAAGGAGATCAAGGACACGCTTGCCTACCTTCGCCTGCTGAACAACCCGCTCGACGACGTGGCTCTCGTGCGCGTCATCAATACGCCCTCGCGCGGCATCGGCAAGACCACGCTGGAGCGGATCGGCGATTACGCTGCAAGCCACGGATTGCCGCTGGTCGATGCGGCGCGCGAGTGCCACCGGATCGAGTCGCTCAGCAAGCGAGCGGTCGGCCAGGTGAATGCCTTTGTGGATCTCTTCGACCGGCTGACGGCGGTGGCGGGAGGGCCGGTCGAAGAAATCCTGGGATTCGTGTTGGCCGAGACGGGCTACAAGCAGCAATTTGAACATGCCGAAGACGAGGAAGACCAGCAGCGGCTGGCCAACATCGAGGAATTGCTCACGGTGGCCCGCGAGTTCGACGAACGCAACCACCGCGACCGGCCCCTGGAGGAGTTCCTGGAGGAGACAAGCCTTACGAACGAGACCGACGACTGGGAAGCCCAGACCGACCGGGTCACCCTCATGACTCTACATGCCTCCAAGGGGCTCGAATTCCCCGTGGTCTTCCTCGTGGCGGTCGAAGAAGGCCTGCTGCCGCACGAGCGGAGCCGCGACCGGATCGACCAACTTGAAGAGGAGCGGCGGCTGATGTTCGTGGGGATTACGCGTGCGCAGGAACAACTCCAGATCAGCATGTCCGCGTATCGCGATTTCCGCGGCCAGCGGAAGATGACCGTCCCGAGTCCCTTCCTCATGGAATTGCCGCGAGGCGAAATGGAGTTGCAGGAATTGGAGCCGGTTTGGACCGACCCCTCCTACGAGGCCCCGATCCCGGCGGCCCCCGCGGTTTCCGCCCCTGTCCGGCGGACCGGCGGAGTGGCCATGCCCCAGTTGACCACGGCGGCCGAAATGGCCAACGGAGGCACGTCGCCCGCCGCCAGCCCGGACGACTTTTGTCAGGGCATGATCGTCCGCCATCCCGAATACGGTCTTGGCCGTGTCGTCGCGCTGAGCGGCAATGGTGCGAGTCGGCAGGCCACCATTGATTTTGCTTCGGCGGCGGGCAGAAAGAAATTTGTCATCGCAAAAAGCCCGCTGCGCCCGGTGAAGCAGGTTCCATGAAAAAGTCGGCGATTGTCCAGGCGAGTTGGTACGACCATCCACGGCTCTATGACATCGCGTTCGGCTCCGAGACGCGGATGGAAGCCGATTTCTTCCAAGCGGCGTTCCGGAAATACTGCCCTTTCCGGGTCCGCCGTCTGCTTGAGCCGGCGTGCGGGACGGGGCGGCTCGTGGTGGAGATGGCCGGCCGCGGCTACCGAGTCAGCGGCTTTGATCTCAGTGGGCCGTCGCTGGCTTATCTCCGCCACCGGCTGAAGCGGCGCAGCCTTCGCGCAGAGATCTTCCATGCCGATATGGCGGACTTCCACCTGGACGCTCCAGCCGACGCGGCCTGGTGTACCTTCGATAGTTTCCGGCACCTGCTCACCGAAGAAGCGGCCCAAAACCACCTTCAGTGCATTGCGGAAAGCCTTCGGTCCGGCGGGATCTACATCCTGGGCTTCCACCTGCTGCCGCCCGACGCCTCCGAGGAGTGTACCGAGCGATGGACCGAGCAACGCGGCCGTACGCGAGTGACCGTTACGCTCCGGGTCCTGTCAACGGACCGTCGCCGGCGTATCGAAACGTTGCGGATCAGCCTTCTCGCGCGCGTGGGCAGCCGGGAAATCCGCCTTTGCGACGACTTCCAGTTCCGCATGTACACCGCCGCCCAATTTCGGCGGCTCTTGGCTCAGGTGCCCAGCCTGGAGCTCCTCGACGTTTACGACTTCTGGTACAAAATCGAGCGGCCGCTTGCGCTGGACAATGAGCTGTCCGACGCGGTTTTCATTCTTCGAAAGCGATGAGGGCTATTCGAACCCGCCGGCGTATCCCAGCCGACGAATCGCTTCCATGACGTGTTCAGGCTGGATTTCGATCGGCTCGGGGCACAGGTTCCGCAGCTCTTCGCGCAGGCTGACGATTTCGTCGCGGAGCGCCGCCGCCCGAAGAAATTCGTGGTTGCCCGATGCCTCCCTCTGCTCGTCCCAGAGCTGGTGCAGGCGGTCGCGGATCGACGTTGCCGCGGGAGGCAGGACGACGTGCAAAACCGTCTCCACCAGATCGCCGTCGATGATTCCCATCAGGAACCAGTGAAGCGGATGTCCGCGACGATTGCAGATGCGGTTCACCCGGTGCAGCCACGCGATGGAAAGCACTGGGAACCGCACGGAAACGAACCGGTCCTCATGGATGCTCGTCACCGCGCGCAACAATTTCGGCTCGTATCGGCCTTCAGCCAACATCAGTTCGTCCATCGTCCATCTCGTTCCGAAAGCGCAGACGGAAGCCCTGCCATTGCCGGCGGGGCGGGATACCGGTCCGCGCGATTGCCTGTTCTCCGCACTCACGGAACCGTCCCGGCATTCCGGTACCGGCACGGCTCCGTCCCCTGGGTGACATGCACCTCGAGGCCCTAACTCAACTCCCCTCTCCCGCTTCGAGCGGGGCGTGAGCGGCAGTCCGGGCGTTGTTAGGGCCTCTTATTGGGAACTATAGCCCAAAAGTAAACTTTTCCGGCGTTTCGGGCAAGCAAATTGCGCCCGTCCGCCTGCCGAGATTGCCAAGATCCACCATTGCGGGTGGATCGGAGTTGGCGCACCTTGCCATCCGAACGGCTCGAACGCCCGTTCCCATTTCGCGCCAAAACGCTAGAATCATGAATTCGGCCGTCCGGCGGCTGCATTGGTGAGGCGTTCTTTCGAGGATAGGTTCCATGGGCAAAGCCAAGAAAAAGGCTGAAACGGTTTTTCTCGTTTGTGAAGAGACGGGCGATTACAACTATGCCTTGCGGCGAAAGCCGGGCGGTGAGAAGCTCAAGCTGAACAAGTACTGCCCACGGCTCCGGAAACACACCCTGCACGTCGAGAAGAAAAAGTAAGGATCGGCAAATCAGGGACTGCCGCAAGAAAAGGAGCAGGCTCGCTCCGCCGCGCCGTAGCAGACGGCATGGCGGAGCGTGCCTGCCACCTTGAAGTGTGGCAGTAGCGTTTTGCGATCCTCAAGGCCTCCCCGGCAATCCATGGCCAAACGCTGGCGGATCCATCCCTACGACCCGGACTTGATCGCCGCGCTTCAACGGACAGCGAGGATCCCGGCCGTGGTGGCCCAGTTGTTGCTCTGCCGGGGCATCTCCGATCCCGAGTCGGCCCGCCAGTTTCTGGACCCGAAGCTCTCCTCGCTCCGCGATCCGTCGGACCTGCCCGGCTGTGCCGAGGCAACCGGCCGGATTCACGAGGCCATCCGCGCCGGAAAGCGGATCGTCGTGTACGGCGATTACGACGTCGACGGGATCACCGGCACGGCCCTCTTGCGGCAGTGCATCAAGCTGCTGGGAGGCGACGTCGGCTATTACGTGCCTCACCGGATTGACGAGGGGTACGGGCTGAACAGCGAAGCCATTCGTTCTCTTGCCGCCGAGAAGGCCGAGTTGATCATCACGGTGGATTGTGGCATCAACGGCGTCGAGCATGCCGCGACCGCTCGAGAGTGTGGTGTGGAATTGGTAATTACCGACCACCACGAACCCGGTCTGCGGTTGCCCGAAGCCGCTGCCATCGTCCATCCCCGGCTCCCCGGCCACCGATATCCCTTTGCGGGCCTCAGCGGCTCGGGCGTGGCCTTCAAGCTCGCCTGGGCCCTTTGCCAACAGGCCAGCGGTGCGAAGCGCGTGGGCGAGCGGATGAAGGAATTTCTCCTCCAGGCGGTGGGGCTCGCCGCCCTGGGGACGGTCGCTGATGTCGTACCGTTGGTCGACGAGAACCGTGTCCTCGTCCGACACGGCCTCGATAGCCTCAAGAAAGCTCCCCCGTTGGGCTTGGCCGTTCTGCTGCGGATCACCGAACTGGAAAGCAAGCCAAAGCTGGACAGCGAGGACATCGCGTTCACGCTTGCCCCCCGGCTGAATGCCGCCGGTCGGCTCGGCCAGGCCCAGCTTGCCGTCGAGTTGCTGGTCACCGATCGGCCTGATCGGGCCGAAGAGCTGGCGCAGTACGTGGACCGGCTGAACGAGAGCCGCCAGACCCTCGAGCGGAGCGTGTACCTGGCGGCCAACAAACAGGCGAAAGAGCAATTCGATCCCGAAAACGACCCCGCCCTGGTGCTGGCCGAGCGGGGATGGCATCCGGGTGTGATTGGGATCGTGGCCGGACGGTTGGCCGAGAAGTATCACCGGCCCGTGGTGCTAATCTCCTGGGACCAACTAGGGATCAAACCGGGGATCGGCTCCGCGAGGAGTGTTCCGGGGTTTGCGCTGCACGCGGCCCTGGCAGCCTGCGGCGGCCATCTGATCAGCCACGGGGGCCATGCGGCGGCGGCGGGATTGACGATCGAGGAGTCGAATCTCGACTGTTTCCGGGCGGAGTTCTGCGAGCAGGCTGCCTCATCCATTGCCGAAGAGGAGAGGACCGCGGAACTGATGATCGACGCCGAGGCCCCGTTGAGCGCCTTCACGTTACAAGTGGTCGAGCAGATCGAGCAACTCGCCCCGTTCGGGCAGTCGAACGCGCGGCCACTGCTCTGCACGACCGGTGTGACGCTCGCCAATCGACCCCAGCCGATGGGTTCCGGCGGCCGGCATCTTTCCATGAGGCTTAAGCAGCACGAAATCACACTGCGTGCCGTGGCCTTCGGTGGGGGGGAATGGGGCGAGGAACTCGCAACGGCCGCCGGCCCGCTGGAAGTCGCTTTTCGTCCCGTGATCAACACGTTCCGCGGCCGCCGCACGGTGGAACTGCACTTGGTGGACTGGCGGTGCGGCGGGACTTGATGGCTGAGAGTCGATCCCTGTCTCCAGGCGGCCGCGGGTGGGAATAAACCCGCTGGCCGGCTGGCCCCAAGTCCGGCTTGATCCGCCGGCCGCACTTTGCTACCGTCTGCGGCCTCTCCGCCGTTTTTCTTTCTTCAAACCCCGTGGGGCCGCGATCATGTTTCGAATTGGATTGGTGGCGATCCTCGCACTGGCGATTGCGATGGCAGTGACAAACCCGGGCCAGGAAGCCCATAAGAAGGCAGTCTACACCGCAATGGCCACCGACGTGGGGACGAGCGGGATGCTGGGCAATTTTGCCGGGGCGATGCTCAACGATCTGGATCTCGTGCCCTATCAATACCACAACTACCTTGTCTTCTCGACGATGACCCTCAAAGACGAAGTTGTTTCGGTCGGCGCGCTGAACAACGTGTGGAAAAGCAAGACCGACAAATCGTCGTGAGGCTCACCGTGCCGCGAACGGGGCAAGGCAGGGATGGGGTGCGGGAGCGTTGAAAGGGTGGAAATCGACGCGCAGCACTCCATTGCGTCCGTGCTCCGTTGCTCCAAAACAACAAGGCGGCAGTTGTCGCTGCCGCCTTGGCTGCAATTCTCGTCTTCCGGATGATCAGGCCGGCACGGCAATCGCCGATTTCACCTGTTCGACCACCAGGTCGAATGCCTTGGGATCGTTGACGGCCATCTCGGCCAAGGTCTTCCGGTCCAACAGGATATTTGCCTGCTGTAAGCCGTGAATGAACTCACTGTAGCGGAGCCCGCGCTGGCGGCAAGCGGCGTTGATGCGGATAATCCAGAGCTTGCGGAACTCCCGCTTGCGGTTGCGGCGGTCGCGATACGCGTAGACCCCGGAGCGAATCAGCGTTTCTTTCGCCGTCCGCAGCAGTTTCCGGCGGCCGCCGTGAAACCCCTTCACTTTCCTGAAAAGCCGATTCTTGGCCCGGGTCCGGGCAGAACCTTTCGTCGTTCTCATCGTCAGTCCCTCCTGATTCCAACGGGATCAAGGCCCTCCCCAATCTAGGGAGCGTTTCCAGCCCGTCCCGCGCGTGTCGGGCTCGTTAGTAGCTGTAGCCGTTTAGCGCGATCACAATACGGCTGACCTCGGTCTTATCGACCGTGGTCGTTCCACGGAGCTTCCGCTTCCGCTTCTGCGTCATCCGGCTCTGAAGGTGGCTGGTACCGGCCGAGCGGTGCTTCACTTTACCGTTTGCGGTGAGACGGAACCGCTTCTTGGTGCCTTTATGGGTTTTTTGTTTCGGCATGGTGTTGCTGCCTGATTGGAGACCGTTTCGAATAGGCGAGACCCGTCATTATAAACTTTCGGGTGCCCTGGCAAAGGGGGATCGGCAGAAAACAGCAAATCCTCCAGGACCCGCAAACTGCGGGGGAGAACCGCGATGCCCCACTTGGCGTCAGGTAGCGGGTGAGCTCGCAAGACGCCGCCAAACGGCAGGCGGACCCCGTCTATTTGGGGGCAAGTGTGCACACGATCCGTCGTCCCTGTTGGTTCGGCGGGGACTCGACCCGGGAAACATCGTCCAACTGGGCCAAGATCTCGTCGATTACCTTCCGGCCTTCTTCCACGTGTGCCAGTTCGCGGCCGCGGAACATCACGGACAGGAGAACCTTGTCTTTATGTGTGAGAAACTCCCGCGCCCGGTTGATCTTCACGTTGATGTCGTGTTCGCCCGTCTTGGGTCGAACGCGGATCTCTTTGATCTTGACCTGGTGGGCAGTCGATTTGTGCTGCCGCTTCTTCTGCTGATACTTGAACTTGCCGAAGTCCATGATTCGGCAGACGGGCGGCCGATCCGTGGGGGCCACCTCGACCAGATCCAGCCCGGCGAGCCGAGCAGCGGACAGGGCGCCGTCGGCCGTCATAATGCCAAGTTGACTTCCGTCCGCCCCGATCACCCGGACCTGCGGAGCCCGGATCTGCTCGTTGACTCGTTGCTGTTTCGGTTCGATAGCCGCAATCCTCCTCTGTGTGTGACCTGAGGCACCTTGTCGTCTGTCATGGGATCCTCGCCGGCCATGCCTCGACAAACCGGCGGTATGTTGTATCGAGTATTTCCACCGCACCACGGCGCGTCAACCGGCTGGGGAGGAAAACTCCCAGAAAACCGCGGAATCCGGCAGGGGCTCCCCGCCGGCCCGGCCGACTGGCCGTCACGACTTCTTCCGGACGGCTTTGGTCCGAATCTCCTGCTTGAGTTTTTCGATCGCCGCTTCGACGCCCATCGCCCCCAGGTCTCCTTCAATCCGGTCCCGGACCGCGACCGTTCCTTGCTCCATCTCCCGACCGCCGATCACCAGCATATACGGAACCAATTCGATCTGCGCGGAGCGGATTTTCGCCCCGATCTTCTCCGGACGGTAGTCGCCCGAGACCCGCAGACCCGCTTCGGCCAGCCGTCCCTGGACCTGCCGGGCGTAGTCCTCGAATTTTTCGCTCACGGCCAGCACCCGGACCTGCTCCGGCGCAAGCCAGAGCGGGAAAGCCCCCGCAAAGTGCTCGATGAGCATGCCGACGAACCGTTCCAGCGAACCGAACGGCGCGCGGTGGATCATCACGGGGCGGTGCGGCCGGTTGTCGGGACCGATAT
Organism: Pirellulales bacterium; assembly: GCA_013360685.1. Classification (GTDB taxonomy): domain Bacteria; phylum Planctomycetota; class Planctomycetia; order Pirellulales; family Thermoguttaceae; genus JABWBD01. The sequence goes on along the minus strand of JABWBD010000212.1, from coordinate 5,058 downwards.
ATTCCAGGGCAAACCGCAGTTCGCTCGGCAGGTTGTAGTCCAACTGCACGGTGCCGAGCTGCCAGTCACGGCCCAGACAATCGCCGACGATGAAATCCGCCTTCGGCCCGTAGAAGGCCGCCTCGCCCTGGGCGACCTGCAGGTTCGGCAGACTCATCTCGCGACAGACCGCTTCCAGAGCCGCTTCGGCCCGGTCCCAGGTCTCAGGGCTGCCGACGTACTTGGAGCTGCTCGGGTCGCGAAAACTCAGCCGCACGCGGTAGTCGTCCAGGCCCAGGGTCTTCAACACGAACTGGGTCATGTCCAGGCAGCCTCGGAACTCGTCGGCCACCTGGTCGTCGGTGCAGAAGATATGGGCATCGTCCTGGGTGAACCCTCGCACGCGGATCATCCCGCTCAGCTCGCCCGATTGCTCGAAGCGGTGGACCAGCCCCAATTCCGCCAGCCGCAACGGCAGATCGCGGTAGCTCCGCGGCTTGGACTTGTAGACGGTGATATGGTGCGGGCAGTTCATCGGCCGCAGCAGGTAGCGGTCGCCGTCCTGCATTTCGATGGGTGGGAACTGGCTGTCGGCGTAATACGGATAGTGGCCCGAGGTCTCGTACAACTGCACCCGGCCGATCACCGGAGTGTAGACCGGCTGATAGCCGCGCTGGATCAGTTCGCCATAAATGAAGGTCTCCAGTTCGCGGCGCACGACCGCCCCTTTGGGCAGCCAGAGGATCAGCCCGGCGCCGACCGCCTGATCGACCGTGAATAGTTCGAGCTGCTTGCCGAGAACGCGGTGATCGCGGCGTTTCGCCTCCTCGACCCGCTTGAGATAGTCGTCCAAGTCCTGCTTGCTGAACCAGGCGGTGCCGTAAAGCCGCTGAAGCTGCTGGGCCGAAGCGTCGCCCTTCCAGTACGCTCCGGCGACCGACAGCAACTTGAACGCCTTGATCGCCCCAGCGCTGGGCACATGCGGCCCGCGGCAGAGGTCGATAAACTCGCCCTGCCGATAGAAGGAGACTGTCTCCTGGTCGGCCAGGCCCTCGCGGATATGCTCGACCTTCAGCGTCTGCCCCAGGTCGGCGCACAGTACGATCGCCTTCTCGCGCGGCTCGACGATCCGTTCAAAGGGTTCGTCCTCCTGGACGATTCTGGCCATTTCGGCTTCGATCTTCGGAAAATCGGCCTCCGAGATCGGCTTGTCGAGAAGGAAGTCGTAATAGAATCCGTTGTCGACGGTGGGGCCGAAAGCCAGTTGCACTCCCTCGAACAGCCGCATGACGGCCCGGGCCATGACGTGCGCAGCGGAGTGACGCATCACGGCCAGTGCTTCGGGGTCCTTGGCGGTAAGTAACCGCAGCGAGACTTCCCCTTCTTCAGGGAGGGCAGAATCGGCACCGACGACGGTCCCATCGACTTCCGCGGCGAGGGTGGCTCTTGCGAGTCGAGGCCCGATTTGAGAGGCAACGTCGACCGGACGGACGCGACGAGAGAACTCCAAGACGCTCGCGTCTGGCAGTTTTACTTTGAGCATACTCTCCGGATTGCCTGTTTTCTGGCCTCGTCAGGAGCGACGTCGATACAAAGGACGCCGCAGAGCCTCGCGGGCAACGCTGACGAGGTATATGGACTGTAAGCGTTCAAGTATAGGCTATTTCAAACGGGCATATCAATAGTAGGCATTGGATTGGCGAGGTTCGCCATTTCGGCTCCGGCGGGACTTCAGGCGGTCGGCTGGGAGGTCGATTGCGCCTACCTGGAGCTCCAACCCGTCAACCCCGACGGAGCCCCTTGACTGTTTCGGCGAACGGTGCCACACTTGTTTCTTCCAACGCAAGGAAAGTGGGCAGTAGACTCCCTGCAGACCGACCTTTGCGCGGGAGGAGTTGTGGGCGATTAGCTCAGTTTGGTTAGAGCACTAGCTCGACAAGCTAGGGGTCACTGGTTCGAGTCCAGTATCGCCCACTAACGCAAAGCCTTTCGTAGCAACGACTTACGAAAGGCTTTCTTTTTTCCTTTCGGTAAAGACCGCCTCTGGTAAAGTAAGTGGTCAAGGATCGGGAAGGAAATCGGCAGGATGGGATAAGGAAATGCCGCTCCCAGGGTGCCGACGCTCAGGGAGAGGAGTCGCCAGTTTCCCTCCTTTCTTGGAGGGGGCCGACACGGAAAAGGACTCCCGACGCCGACTGAAACACGACACTTGTCGAACGGTTGGTCCCTAGCCCATGATGATCCGCGGCCGTTTGGCCGGATCGGGCTCGGCGTGACGGAGGATCTCGCGGACCATCCAGGGGACGTTGCCCTGGCCGAAGAGGACGAAATTGAGATTGGCCTTCATGGGACTGTCGTCGGACCACCCGAAGTGGATCTCCATGTCCCGGTTGCGCATCAGTTCCAGGGCTACGGCCGACACGACGTGGGCGACCGACACGCACCCGCTGATTCGCAGCACGACGCGGCCCTGGTCCTGCACGACTCTCATCTTGGGGCGGCAGCCGAAATTGCTGGGGTCGCCCATTTCCGCTTCGAGAAACACCACGGGCGTCTCCGGCGGCAGACGATGCCAGCGGCGGACCGATTCCTCTTTGAGTTCCAGGCTCCGCCGGCCGGGCCGGTGCGGAACGAGCACGCGGAAATCGAGGTACCGCAGGGTATCCCAGAGGAACCGCGACTCGTCGTCGGCGAACTCGAAGCCTTCGTGGCGAAGCTCCACGCTGCGGACGCTCCGCGAGACGATCGAGACCGCCAGGATGGCGACGACGAAGGCGATTGCGATCAGCAGGCTGCGAGGATAGACCAGCAGACTCAGCACCAGCGCCCCTGCGACCAGCAGGAGCCCAACCGCAAAATAGCGGCGGCGGAGGAGGCTTACGAGGCGCTGCTCCAGGGAGGCGGGACCGGCGAGATCGCGCCGGCAGGCAAACGCGGCGGCGGCCAGCAGGACAAGCACACTTGTGCTGAGCGCGCCGCGGAGGGCGTCGACGCTTGCGTCGAACCAGACGACGATCACCAGCACGACGGCGTTGAAGATCAGCACCGTGGCGCCGACGCGATGGGCCCAGCGGAACTCCATGCCGAACTGGAGCAGGAAGCTGGGCACGAGGTCCTTTAGCCCGACCATCACGCTGGCCCCCGCCAGGGTCAGCACGAGGATCGTGGCCAGGTCGTAGGTGGATCCGAGCCAGGGGGAAACCCAGGGGTACTGCTGCGGTAAATGGGCATGCGCGAGCCAGGCCAGTGCGCGGTTGTGCGCCGCGGCGCCGGGCAGTCGATCCGTTTCGGAAATCAAGAGCGACGTTGCGAAGGAGGAGGTGAGCAGATAAAGCGACATCGCCAGCGCGGCCGTGGTGAGCAGTTTCCGCGCTTGGCGGATGCGGTCGTTGCAACGTTCAAGAGGAGAATCTCCGCGAGCCTGGATAAGCGGCACGACGACCATGCTCATTTCGAAGCCGCCGAGCACGAAGGCCAGGGAAGGAACCGCCCACAGACAAACGCCGGCAATCGACCGGAGCGCGCCGGCGCCCGAGAGCGTCGCGGCATGGGTAATCCGGTCGGCCCATCGTGCGATTGGCTCCGGCTCCCGCGCCAGGTCGGCGACGCAGACGCAAAGAACGAAGGCCGTCAGCACGAGGTAGGCGGCGACGAGGATAGCCGCAATCCGCAGGACGAGGCGCGTGAATCCGTGGCGAAGCACCGCCCAGAAGGCGAAACCCACCAGGGCAACTACAAGGCTCACCATGAGTTGCAGATCCAGGGACGCCAGAAAGCCGCGAAGCCAGTCGGACTCGACGGCCGCGCCGAACCTGGCGATGGCCGCGGTGATGCCGGCGAGCCGGTCGTGCCAGGCGGGGTTTCCGATCAGGTGTTCCGCGGCATCCGAGGCCGCCAGCGACTTGGTCGTCACGAACTGCGTGGCCGCGAAGCCGAGCAGCACCAGCACAACCGTCTTGGTGCGCCAGCCGGGGATCTTCCCTGCCAGGTAGCCCACCGCACCGCGGCCTTCCGGGGCAATGGCGACGAGCTGCCAATAGATCGGCAGCACGAGCAGCAGCGTGAAGGCGACCGCCAGGGCGGTTGCCAACGGCGCGAGGTCGCGCGCGACCGACAAGGCAATGGAAGGCTGGTAGGCCAACATGCCGAAGAAGTCGAGTCCGACGAGGCACAGGATCCAGGGCCAGGGGGCCTGGACCGTCTCCGTAGGTTTCGTCCGGTTCATAACAGTCATTGCCGCCCGATTGTTCTTCCGCCTAGACTCCGTTTGTCTCGGAGCGGAAGTCCAAGAACGTATGATCGATGGTAATATTGCCGAGCGTCGGGCGCATGTGCTGCGTGGAATATGTGTGTTCAAGCGCCTGAATCAAGCGACCATGTCGACGTCGGACCCGATCGCCTGTTGGTAGGCATCGAAGCCGACGAACAGCCGCTCGTCGGGCACATCGACGCGATCGCCGTATTGCTTCTTCAATCGCTCGCGGGAGCTGCGGGCCTGGTCCTCGAAGGCGTCGGCGATGGCCACGAGCTTGAGGTTGCCGTCCGTGCGATAATAGTATTGCGCATCAAACGCTTTGAAGTTGAACACATAATCGCGGCCGTCGATGTTCTCCGCGGTATGGTTGAACACGAAGTCGAGCAATACGGCAATGTTCTTTTTGTGGTCTGTTTTCTTACTCAATGCCAACGCGGACATCATAGGTATATACGTGAGCGAAAGAATGAACGCCCCTAAAATTGCAAAGCTCACGGTCTGAGCCATCGGTCTGAACATCTTGCCTTCGATTCCGACTAGCACCAGAATCGGTAAATACACGATGAAGATAATGATCTGGCCAAATGAAGCCGAAGTCATCATTTGACGCGCACTCAGGTGCACTTCTTCATCCATTTGGTTTTGTGTCATGCCGCCCAGATATTTTTCATTTCCTGTAATGCTGTGAATAATGCTTTCGACAATTATCACCGCACCGTCAACGATCAGCCCGAAGTCAATGGCGCCGAGCGACATCAGGTTGCCCGATACGCCGAAAAGGTTCATCATGCTGAATGCAAACAGCATGGCCAACGGAATCACCG
>JABWBD010000211.1 GCA_013360685.1 Pirellulales bacterium | reverse complement strand
GAACTGAACCCAATTCAACGAAAGCTACTCCACCTGCTCGGCATACCTCCGGATGTACTCCGAACCTTCAAACGGAGGTGCGGAACGTGAGTAATTAGTGTCTGGGGTTTCGACCCCGTCGAATGATGGATGGCCCCCTTTTCAGTTTCCTTGTTTTCGAATAGACGGACGACCACGGCACTTGTGCGATCGGGCCGATGCCCTTTCACTCTTGACCGTCGCCACAGTAGAATTACGGCGCGTCGCGTGGGCCGCTGAAGGTCTGCTGCCCCGCGGACGGAACGCTGCATTGCGGCAGATCGACAATCGTTCGGTGTAACCACACGGAGGGACCTGGACATGGGTGCCATTGCAGACGCATTTGTGGCCTACGCGCGGCCACTGCTCGATCAGACCGATGGTTCTGAGGAACAATTGAACAAGGCATTCGCGATCAGCCAACTCTGCTATAACCTCTCGCTGATGCCTGAAGACAGTCGGGATCGGGTCCTTGGTGAAATGAAGCCAACTCTCGATATGGATGACGAAGAATTCGACGACTTTCGGCGTTCCATCGTCATTCCCATGATCCGGCGACACCAGGAGATGTTCCCGCAGATGCACCGGCCGAGTCCGACGGACTCTTGGCAAAGCGTCCCGTCAGAAAATGCCCCCCCGTTTCGGACTCGCCCGAGAATGGCGGCGCGCACCGAAGCGTATCCGAAGACCGATCGCTACGCGCCGTGCCCCTGTAATAGCGGCAAGAAGTACAAGTTTTGTTGCGGTAAGAAGCGCCTTTGATTCGCGTTCGCGGAACGTACGCGGAGGGCGTTTCCTCGGTCAGTTGGCCCAGCGGCAAGATCGTTCCATAGGCCCGCCCACATCGCCCAGTCCTTTGTTGGCCCCTCACGGGCCGGTCTGCGGCTTGTCTCGCAGGTGCTGGTCCAGAAATCGATAGGCCTCGTCGCGCGCTTTGTCAGGGAAAGCGTGGCCGGTTGACGGAAAGATTGCCGCCAGGCGCGCTTCCGCACCGTAGAGGCGGAAGACCGGGCGGGCCGACGCGATCGTCTCCTTGACGCCATCCACGTTGAAGTCGTCGTCTTTCTCCGCGGCGGCCGCGAGGAATGCGCGTGGTGCGATCGCGGCAATCAACTCGGGAAAATCGAAGGGGACAAGGTCCGCGTCGTTGTGGAATTGCGAAGCGATTCGCGGCAGGTAACGTGGACCGGTCCAGCTCGGCATGTCGTCCTTGTGGAAGGGGCAGAACCCACAACTGGAAACCACGGCCTTCACGCGGGAGTCGAAAACTCCGAGGAAGATGGCGTTGTGGCCGCCCAGCGAGTGGCCGAGGACGCCGATTCGCTCGGAATCGACTTCGGGGCGTGCCTCCAGCAAGTCGACGGCTCGAAGGTTGTCCCAGATGCCCTTCATCGTGCCGCTTACATAGCCGTGCCCGGGGGCAAAATCGTAGGAGTGCTCGCCCAGGGATGGATAGTCGGGGGCCAAGGTCACGAAACCACGATGGGCGAGGTCCAGGGCGTACTTCAAGCTCGGATCTCCTGCCAACCCGGCGGGCTCGGCTTTGCCGTGCGCGGTCGTCTGGTGCAGGCACAGCACCGCCGGACGGCGCGGCCCGGCCGCCGTCTCGGGATCCGCGGGCAGGAACAAGTAGGCCGGGACGCGATCGTCAGGGTCCGACTGGTAGCTCAGCTTGAGCCGGCGAAGCGTTCCCAGCCGCACGTCCTCCTGGACCTGCACGTCCAGCGGCACCCGGAAGCACGGGCCGGGAAGATTTCCCGCGACTTGCATGAATGCCGCCAGAACATGGCGGCGCCGCAACTCCCAGTCGGCCCGGCTGCGCAGGGGCCGCTTTGTCGTGTTGTCGGCAAGTACGAAGCTGAGATCGGTGTGGTCCGGGTAAGGAGGAGACACGCAGCCGGCGTCGAACCGACCGACGGGATAGCCGCTGGCGTACGAGATCACGTACGCGCCGTTGGACGTACGGAAGGAGAGTTCTTCGCGTCGGTCGAAATCGGGGACCGTCGGTCGGCGCAACCACCGTGGCGACGCCGGCTGGCCAAGGTACTCGGCTCCGAGCTTGAGGACGATTGCCGTCCGATCGCCCAAAGCGTGGCCCGCGGTCGTGAAGACTTTACCGTCGACGTCTTGGGGAAGAATGAAATGCGGCTCCACGTCCAACTGGTAACCGCGCATGAGGCGGACCATTTCTTCGGCATCGTGGAACGTGGGGAGATCCTCAACACCGTGGACGGTCAGGACCTTTGCGCTGCAGCCGAGCCGTTTCATCAACGACAGGTGTTCGGGACAGGCCACAAAGCGAATTTCCTGGGCGTCGGCGCTGAGATAGTGGGGGTGCCGCGGATCGCGGCTCCAGCGGGCGTTCAGGCCGCTCCCGCCGGGCAGATTGAAGGCGATGTCGTCGGTCAGTCTCTTCATGCCGCACATGTCGATGACACAAGTGAAGGTGCGCGGCGCCAGCTTGTTGGCCATCAGGGCCACATTTCCACCGCCCGAGCCGCCGCACGCAAATATCCGGGCGTCGTCGTACGGGTGATTGACCGTCCGAAGCTGGTTGCGGATCCACCACAAGGCCCGAAGCGCGTCCAGCGCCTGGAGATAACCAAAATCATACGGCTCACAAGCGGCGGGCGAATCGCCGCTTTGCAGGTAATCGACGCACAGCGAGACGGTGTCGAACGAGTCGGCAAGTCGTTGGGGGGCCGCCGTCCCGATGCAGTCCGTTCCGCCCCAGTTGTGGAGCGAGAGCATCAGGCCGGTGCGGCCATTCACTCGCTCCAGGCGGCCGCCGGGGTAATGGACGAGAACCTTGACCGTTCGAGGGCCGGGCCGCAACGGCCACTCCTGAGCGGGAATCACCACGGCGGCGTTCTCTGCCGGAAGGCCCGGCCACTGCTCGGCAGCGACACAGACTCCCAACGCAGTCAGTGGCAGCGTCAACAGAACCAACATGCAACTCTTCTCGCCAAGACCGTTCATGTGCCAACACTCCCTTCAATCGTTCCTTAACGCGCCCGTCGTTTCGCAACCTAGTATCACCGACGGCGCGGAACAAGGCAACACGCGACTTGGAGAACCGGTCGATTCGGTGAAGCCGATCGTTATCGCCCGCGAGAAACCGCGAAAACTCCCTAGCGCGGCTCCGGCGCGGTCACGGACGACGGTCCAAGGGGTTTTCTGCGCAGAACCCAGCGGTGCACTTCCTCGACAATGCGCTCGGGAACCGTCGGCACGTGCGTCGACAGGAGTTGCTCCACCTTCGCGTGGGCGCGGGCCAGCATGGAGTCCTCGTATCGATTCGGGCTGCGCTCGCCAAGCTGGTTGAAGCAATCGCCGGCGAAGAACTCCCCGGAACGCAGCATGGCGAGGGTCAGCGGGTCCTCCAAGAAACAACCACCCGGGCCTAACGCGATCATGGAGTCCACGTCCAGCATGCGCTCGCCAACGTCGAGACCTTCCCGGATCCGCTCCATCAAACGAACCACTTCGGAGTGAATCACGACCATCTCGGCCGACATCCCGCAGGCATTGTAGCACGACCCCAGCCCGTTGAACATCCCGCCGCCGTTCACGGCGCTAGGCAGCATGTGCAGGGCCTGCTCGATTCCGTTTTGCGTGTCATAGCATCCCACGAGGCTGCCGGTGGCCTCGCCCTCCAGCGGCAAACGGTAGAAGCGGGCCATTTGGGCTGAGGCGATCTTCCAGAGCACCTTGTCGGCACTGTAGAAGACGACCCGACCGGTGGCAAGATCGGTCAAGGCGTTTCCGACGGAATAGGCGATGGGGGTCCCGGCTTTGAGTACCTGGGCCATCGTCACCAGGAAAAGGTTCTCGCAGTTGCCCATGAGCAGGCCCCCGGCGAACGACAGCGGCGCGGTCGTCCCGGCAATCGGCTCGGTCTGGGCACAAAGAGGCAAGCCCCAGCGTACCGCTTCCTTCATGATCTCGGCGTTCAGGGCGTGGAAGGTCAGCGGCGTGGTAACCGGGGCGCAGAGGGCCAGCGGCGGACGCTCGGCAAGCAGTCGGCCGTCGGCCAGGATCTCGGCCGCTTCCAGCCAATGCTCAAGCGACTGCCGTGACGCTGGGGCAGCGAGCATGGGCTTGCTGGTGTTGACGAGGAATGCCTCGAGGGTCGCGAGATAGCCGAAATCTCCGAGGACGTCCTCGGGCGGCATGTCCATGCGGTAGAGGAAATCCACGTTCTCCAGCGCGTCGCCCAATCGCGTGTGGCGGATGACATCGGCGAGCACCGGCCGGCGAGGCTTTGCGGTGGGATAGTCAATCACCCAAGGGTCAATGACCAGCGACCCGAAAATGCGGCTGTCGACGCTGATCTCGACGGCGGTTCCATCCCTTCGGTACAGGGAGAACCGGGAGGGCGCGGTGGCGAGGCACTGTTCGACCAGCGGGCCGGGAAGGTACACCCGCTCGCCGTTCGCCTCAGTCTTCGCACCGGCCTTGGCCAGAGCGGCTCGGCATTTCGGGTCGTGGACGCGCACGCCCGCTTCTTCCAGGATCTTCAGCGATCGCGCGTGGATCGTCTCAATCTCGTGCTGATCCAAGACCGCCAGTTGTGAGAGTTTCACTGGAACGACTCCTGAGCACCCGCCGCCAGACTCATTCTGTTTCGGCCCTGCTCGTAAAGGTGGCGTCAGCGCCGTACGATGTGCCGGCTTCATTGGTGCCGACCAGGCGGTAATGATAGGTCGCCGCCGGCTTGAGACCGGTGAGCGTGGCGATGGCGATGCGCGGCGTAATCTGCATGCCGCCGTATTGCGGGCTGGTCCGCTGGCCGTAGCTGCGGTCCAGTCCGTACTCAAAGTAGAAGTTCGTCTTCTTGCCCAGCGGGTTCAGCCGTCCCTCGACCTTCGCGGCATCGCTTCGGATGCGGCTGGCAGGACCGGTGAGAACGTGCGGTTTGGGGTCGGACGGAACCGTGAACGTTTCGTCCTTCCCTTTTGCCGTTCCGGCAGCGTTGGTGGCCACCAGGCGCAGATGATACGTCTGCCCGGGCTGCAAGCCGGTGATGTCCCGATTAACGTGGTACCAGTCCTGATCGGTCTGGCACACCGCGCCGTCGCCGAACATCTCGATCTCGCCGAGGCCCCACGCGTCGGCACAGTAGCCGGAGAGAATCCGGACCTTGACGTGCCGGGCCTGGGCATTCAGGCCACGCTCGAGCAAGAAGGCGAAATTCGGCCCCGCGGTGTGCGTCTTCGGCAGTTCTCCTCGCGCCACGGATCGCCAGGCACGGCCGTCGGCTGAAACGAGGATCTCGACTTCTTTGCTCGGCCAATCCGGATGCTGGTGAATCTGCACGGCGCGGACCGTCACGGGATTGGCCAGGGCATACTCGAACTCCAGGGGGCCCGGCGGTCCTATGGCACTGCGCCACATCTTCCCGTCGCCGTGTCGCCAGCCGTCGGTGAGCGCGGCCGGATCGTCGTTCGACCCGGCGGGCGCACTTACCAACCTCCCCCCGTTGCCGGGAAACAACAGCGAGTAGTTCCGGTACGTCACTTCAAACTCGTCAAAGTCAATCGATCCGGTTGGCCGACGATTCGGATCGACGAAGACCACCATGTGGAAGAAGTCGATGTTCAGGTGGCGCTGGGTCTCGTCGATCTGCCAGTACTGATATCCCGCTCGTCCCGGCGCGTTTCCGCAGTAGCTCCAGGCGTTCGAGTCGTTCGTCAGCCGGTACTCACACCGCTCCCATTGGCCGGAGAACAGCCGGTCGGTGAGATTCTGTCCCGTGTAACACCAGTTGGCGTGAATCCAGCCTGGGCCGAGTGTCGCGCTGTCGGGATTCACCTCGACGTTGCTCTGACTTTGCGACCACCACATCAACTCCGTGCCGTTGGGGCGCCATTGGTTTCCGCGCACGGCAATCCGGACCACGGCATCGCGGAAGTCCGGATCTCCGGCGGCGAGATAAACGCTTGGGACGGGCGCAAACGGGCCCGGGTACAGGTACTTCGCCAGGTGGACCGTCCCGATGCCGTCGTCGTGATTGTGGTCATCCCGCTCGATGCTGTGGTACCGAATGTATCCTCCGCTCGCACCGCCCTCCTTGAAGTGCTGCATCCGGCTGTCCCAGCTCATCCAGCCATTCCAGCCGGTGTCCCACGTTTCCCGGTAATGGGCTGCCAGTTGCGGCGGAAGCGATTGTTCGACCGTCTTATAGGCGCACGGTTCGGTCGGGCCGTACTCAAAGTGGTAGGTTGTGGGCAGGCCCTGGGGATGAATGCGGCCGTTGGCCGTCAGCCCGGTGATCCCCAGGTGCGTTGGCGAACTCGTTTCGACGGTGGGAGCGAGGTCGTGCGGCGGCGATGGCGGCGCGGCGATCAGCACGCCACACCAGACAGCGACCGCCCACGCACCGGCCGCCGGATACAGGAAGCGGCGCGGAGTGCGGAAGAAACTCCCGTGACTACAACGACTTCCGTAGATTCGTTTCATTGGAATGACTCCCAGTGGACAAGGATACTCGCTGCCGCATACGATGTCGAGAACGTCGCGGTTCCGCTCTTAGGGCCAGGCCATTCTGATCACTCGGAGGATTGCCATGCGTTACCTGCCACTGTGGATCATGCCGTTCGCTCTTGTCCCGAATTTCGCGATTGGACAGACATCGGAAGGGGTTGGTGGGGTCGAAGTTGCCGTTGGGGAGCCATTTACGATCAGCAGCTCAACGGGCCACTACAACTTCCCGACGCTCCACCAGTTAAGCGACAAGGAACTGTTCGCGGCAATCTGGGCGAGCCCCGACGACTCGCTGTCACCCGAGCATTGTAACGTGGCGTGCGTGTGGACGCACGATGGGGGACGCACCTGGGAGAAGCCGGTGGTCTTTCGCGGCCCGAAGACCGGCGGGCATTCCTGGATCCGGCGCAAGAACGGCACGTGCCTGTGGCTGTCCTACTTTTGCCGACCGGCCGGCGAGAAGGACCTCGCCAAGCTCACCTGCAACGTGGGCCGGTCCTCCGACGGCCGAACCTACTCTTGGTCGACGGGCACGGTCTCCCTCCCCGAGCCGGCAAAGCCATGGACCAAAGGCAACGCCTACCTGATGTTCGCCCGCTCCATCCTGGAGTTGGACGACGGCTCGCTGCTGGCAACCATGTACGGCCAACTCGAGGGCGACACAAAGTACAGGACGATTCTCGTGCGATCCACGGACGGCGGCGACTGCTGGGAGTATTGCTCAACGGTCGCCTATCGGCCGGATGCGCCGGGCGAGGGGTGCTGCGAGCCCGTCGTGTTGCGGGCCTCCGCGGGCGATCTTTTCTGCGTGATGCGCGTCAACAGCGGGCTGCCGATGTGGGCCTGCCGATCCAAGGACGAGGGCCGCACGTGGACCCGCGCGGAGCCCATGCCTGACGACGCGATCAGTGTTTTCCCGGACGCCGTTCTCATGTCCAACGGAGTGTTGGCCGTATCGTGCGGACGGCCAGGTTGTCACATCGTTTTCTCGAACGACGGTTCCGGCCTGCGCTGGACGCCCCGCACGACAATCCATAAGGGCACGAACACAGATGCCTACACCGCCATTCGCGAAGTCGCCCCCGGACGGTTGCTGTATGTGTATCACGAGGCCGCCGGCGGCCAAAATACCATCCGCGGCGTGTACGTGGACGTCAATCGCAAGTAGGGTCGTCGTCCGTTGGGTCTTTCTAGCACAAGCCGTGCCGCACGTCTGCCATGCGCAAGAAGCAGCCAAAGCCTTGTTGCTGCCCCCCAATGTGTGCAGGAAACACGGCTTTTCGTTGCTCCCAGTGGTTCCTCGGCGAAACTGCACCCCCCACCCCCCTGCGCGGGATCCTGGTGAAAACCCGCGAATTACGCTAAAATTGTGACACTAAAGACTGTGGGTGCCTGCTTTCTTGTCGGCACGAGAATTGGGCAGGCACGGTCGCCTCAAGCCCTCCTTTGAGGAAAAAGGCGGTGCTGGCAACGGAGCCAGTCCCTTTTCCCGGGCTCCCCATTTCATTGGCCGCGCAACGGCGCGGGCCGAAGGAGTCGAAGACCGATGATCGTCACCACCAACGACCTTTTCCGCCACGCCTATGGAAAGTATGCCGTGGGGGCCTACAACATCAACAATTTGGAGCAGACCGTCGGCCTGTTCCGCGGCAACCTGGGCAAGTCGAGAACGAACGAAGAGCCGGTCAACCCCGAGTTGGCCGCGCCGTTTATCATCCAGATCTCGCGCGGCGCCCGCGGCTATACGGACAAGCGATTCTTGGAAGCGATGATCCGCACTGCAGAAGAGGTCTTCCCGGAAGCGATTTTCGCCGTCCATCTCGACCACGGCACGGAAGAGACCTGCTACGATTCGATCGACAGCGGTTTTTACAGCTCGGTAATGATCGACGCGTCGCATCACGACCTGGAAAAGAACATCGAGATCACACGCCGGGTCGCCGACCGGGCCCATGAAAAGGGCATCGTGGTCGAAGCCGAATTGGGGCAGTTGGGCGGCGTGGAAGAAGACATTGTAGGGAGCGTTTGCCTGACGGAGCCGGACCAGGCTGCGGAGTTTATCCAACGGAGCGGTTGCGACAGCCTGGCCGTGGCCATCGGCACTTCGCACGGCGCGTACAAGTTCAGCGGCAAGCAGGGTCTGCGGATGGACCGGCTCGCCCAGATCCAGAAGGCAGTGCCGGCCGATTTCCCGCTGGTCATGCACGGCTCCAGCAGCGTGCCCAAGGAATGGGTCGATCGGATCAACAAGGCCGGCGGCAAGATGAAGGACTCCAGCGGCGTTCCGGAAGACCAGTACCTGCCGGCGGCCAGGCTGGGTGTCTGCAAGGTCAACATCGACACCGACGGCCGTCTGGTCTGGTGCGCGATCTACCGCGAGACCTTCCGCGACAAGCCGGAAGACTTCGATCCCCGCACGCCGGGCAAGGTCTTCATGCAGGCCTATGCCGAGTACATCGCCCATAAGAACCAGAAACTCGGCTCCGCGGGCCAGTTGGCGTCGGTCCGCAAGTCGCTGGGCAAGTAACCAGCGGCTCACCCGCGACAGAGAGAGCGCGTTGCCAGGCCCCTGCCGGACGATCGGCAGGGGCTTGCTGTTTTTGGAACGGTCTGGTGAGGTATAATTCCCACGTACGCCTGGGGCCGCGAGTACTTGGAGGGAGTTGCCATGCCGATTCATGACTGGACCCGCGTTCGTGCCAACCGGTTCCACGACTTCCACCAAAGGTGGACGATCGCGATCTGCAACGAGATCAACGCGGGCCGACTGCCCCCCGGCTATTTTGCCATGGTTGAGCAGAAGACGGGCGGCCCGGAGCCGGACGTCGTCACCCTCGAGCTGACGCCGCGGCCTGGGATTGAACCGGGCGGCATCGCCGTCGATGTGGCGCCGCCGAAAGCCCGCATTGTGGCCCGCGCGGAAGCCATCGGCTTTGCCAGGAAAGCGAATCGCATCACCATCCGGCACCCGGATGGCGAAGTGGTGGCAGTCATCGAGATCGTCTCACCGGGCAACAAGGAGACTCGGCATGCGGTTCGCAGCTTTGCTCGCAAGGCCGTCGAATTCCTGCTGGCTGGGGTGAATTTGCTGATCGTGGACCTGTTTCCTCCCAGCCGTCGCGACCCTCAGGGAATCCACAAACTGATCTGGGACTACGTGCGCGACGAGCCGTTCTCGCTGCCGCCGGACAAGCCGTTGACGGTGGCGGCTTACGCGGACGGTCCCGAAACGACTGCTTATGTGGAACCGATCGCGGTCGGCGACGTCCTGCCCGAGATGCCGGTCTTTCTTGCGCCGGGCCGTTATGTGCCGTGTCCGCTGGAGACCAGCTACAGAATCGCGTGGGAACAGTTTCCATCGCCGCTGAAGGAGCCGCTGGAGGCGCCGCGGGAACCGTGAGAATACCCGGACGGCCCAGGGCGATCGCCTGGGTATCGGTCTTTTCGGCGCCGCCCAGACCTGGTTGGAGGGTTTCTCTCTTCTTCCGGCGGAACAGCATGCCGTAGAAATCGACGACCGCCGAATTACTGGATCCCGTCAGGTCGTGGGCGCCGCCGCCCGCGCCGCACATGTTGGGGGAGGTTGCGACGAGCCAGTCGTCGAGTGGACGCTTTTCTTCCGCAATACGTCGACCTCCGATACGCCGGTTCTGGAGAACATCCAGGCACTCGACACGGCCTGGCGGCGCGGTGCCGGCCAGGAATTCCTGCTGCACCACGCCGCCGGATCGCAGGCGAAGCCGTCCGACTATGCCCCGCGCGAGTCGCCCTTGCTGCCGGGAACCGTCCAGCGATTTGCCGGTGCGGGCGGCCGATCGACCAATACCGACTGGTCGTACTTCAATCTCCAGTGGGCCGAAGAGGGAGTGGTCCTCGCCGTCGGCTGGCCGGGGCAGTGGGCCGCCGATTTCGCCCGCGACAACGCGGGGTGCCTCCGTGTCCGCGCCGGCCAGGAGTTGGTGAAGGCAAAGCTCCTTCCCGGCGAAGAGATTCGATCCCCGCTCGTCGTGCTCCAATTCTGGCAGGGCGACTTCGCCCGTTCCCAGAACCTCTGGCGGCGATGGATGATGGCCCACAGCATGCCCAAGCCGGGAGGAAAGCTGCCGCCGCCGCAATTCGTGGCGTCGAGTTCGCGTGCTTACAGAGAGATGATCGAGGCCGACGAAGCGAACCAGATCATGCACATCGACCGCTATCTTGAGGAGAAACTGGCGATCGATTACTGGTGGATGGACGCGGGGTGGTACGTCCAGGAGCAGGTCAGCGGGCGCGTGTTCCTGGACCAGAACGAGGGTTCCGGACATGGACTTCTCGGAGATCGTAGCTCGCCCCGGCATGCGCTGAAAGGATGGTGAGGAGATTTGAGGACCGATTCGCCGGCCAAACGGAAAACGGTCCCACGTATGGCAGCGCCGGATTGCAGGTGTCTCCTTGCGTCGCTCAACGGCGGCCCGGCCAGTACGCAACTGGGCGGTTGCGAAGTCGCGATAGAGGATGGCCTCGCAGCGGACTTCCAGACCGGTTCGCGGATCGCGGTAAGTGGCGGTTCGCCGGGCACGGCCCGGTCCCAGTTCGTCCAATTGCCGGCTCTGATGCCAGGAGTTGAGCAACTCCTGCGACCGCTTGCCGTCGAACGTGAAGGAAAAGGGGAGATCCGCCACCCGCGTAGCGAACAGCCTTTCATCGGCGAACCGGCGGGCTTTGTCGAGTTCCTCAGCCGACGGCGAGAGGGCACAAGCCTGCGGGGCGAGGAAAGCGGACAAGAGAATCGCTGCGACCCCGCGGCAGCCGTTCTTCAGGAAGCTCACTGGGGCTGTCAACCGCATCGTGATCTCCTCACCAAAAGAAGAAACGACGAAGAACTCATCGTCAACCTCGCCCCGGCTATGCCCTCGGTGCTACTGGAACAACTGGAAGACGCATTAGCACGGATGGCAGGGCCGGGGCACCGATGTCAGAATATCTTAACATCTCGTAGGAAAACAGGAAATCATGCAAGCGTCGTGCAGAGGATCGGAAAGCTGTCCCTGGGTCGCCGCGCGGTACAATACTGATCGCACAATCGTTACCCTGCTTTTGCCGTCTCACCTCTCGGCGATCCACGCAGCACGACCCGGCAATTGCTGGTTGAAATCGGTCTATCGTTTCAGCCATTATGGCGAGTTGCCAAGAAACGGAACCACGGAGCCTCTCCCATGCGGTCGGTCATCCTGTGCGTCTGCCTCCTCCGAACGGTTGCGTGCCTTGCCGGTGATCCTTTGGTTTCTGCGGTCGCTCGGCCCAACTTGGACTCGGCCAACGCACACTACGTCGCCAATCGATCGCCACTGGCTGCGAGTCCTTTGATCAAGCTGCCAATCGGGTCGATCCGTCCCGAGGGGTGGCTCCGCAGGCAACTGGAGTTGCAGGCAGCCGGTTTCCACGGACACTTGGGCGAGATCAGCGCGTTTCTGCGGAAGGAGGGCAATGCCTGGCTGAGCACGGACGGGCGCGGCCAGTGCGGCTGGGAGGAAGTGCCGTACTGGCTCAAGGACTACAGCAATGCCGCCTACCTGTTGGGCGACAAAAGGATGCTCGACGAAGCACGCCTTTGGATCGAGGGCGCGCTGAATAGCCAGAAGGCGGACGGTTGGTTCGGACCCGAGCAGGAACGTGCCGGCACTGCCTCGCAAATCAAGGGACGCGACGACCTCTGGCCCAATATGATCATGCTCTTCGGGTCGAGCGGCAGTGGAGCGACGGCGATACGGTCTGCTTGAGCCTGCCGATGGACATTCGCCTGCGGCGGTGGGAGAAGAATCAGAACAGCGTTTCCGTCGACCGCGGACCGCTGACGTATTCACTGAAGATCGGCGAAAAGTACGTGCGCGAGGGGGGTACCGAGGCATGGCCCGCATGGGAAATTCATCCGGAAACACCCTGGAACTATGGTCTTGTGATCGACGAGCGGAACCCGGCCGCATCGTTTGAGGTCGTCACGCGCGAATGGCCTCCCGACAACATGCCGTTTACGCACCAGGGAACCCCCATCGAATTGCGGGCCCGCGGCAAGCGGATTCCCGAGTGGAAACTAGACCGCCTTGGCCTGGTCGGCAACCTCCAGCCCAGTCCTGCCAGATCGGACGAACCGGAGGAGACGATCACGCTGATCCCCATGGGGGCTGCGAGGCTTCGCGTTGCGTCGTTTCCCGTGATCGGCGACGCCCCCGAGGCGGTGCGCTGGCAGGAGCCTCCGGCGGAACCGGCCAGTGCATCGCATTGCTGGGAGGGCGACGTCGTCACCGCGCTCGACGACAAACTGGAGCCCAAGTCCTCCAGCGACGGATCCATCCCGCGATTCACCTGGTGGGACCACAAGGTCGAGTAAGCAGCGGTCAGACGGTCCGCCTGACGACTTCCGTCTCGTTGAGCACCTGCTCGACGCCCGGAAGACGCGCCACGGCTGTCTGAGCGAGTTGCTTCAGATAATAGCTCGGTAACCGGCCGCGGAGGACAAGTCTGCCCTCCGTGTCGCACTCGCAAGAGATTTCCTGGATGGGGGGATGGGGGTGATTTCGTAGCCGGGCCCTTGCTGCTTCGGCCACGCGGTTGGAAGAGATAGTGCCAGTTCGCTCCATCGACGGATTCATCGACCTTTCTTCATGGGACAACGGTTTTGTAACAGCAACACGGTGTGCCCGCGGCAAGAAGAGGACGCGCGACGGGAGGCCGTTGCTGCGTCCAAACGCCCCGCCATGTGTGGGGGATGAGATGTGTCACTTCGTCGGGCAATGGAAAAATGAGATTTTAGCCGGGGACCTATGGTTGTCAACGCCCCCCGAGTAGGTAAAATCATGCTGACGGCAGGAGCCAAGCCCTACCTCCGTGGCGTGGTTCGGAGGCCGTGTGGACGAAAAGCACCTCTGAGAAGACATTCGCGAGAGAACTCGTTCCTTGAGGTGCCGACCATTCGCGAAAAATGGCGGCGGAACATGTTGGGGATGTCCTATGATCGAACGGCATCCTCCTGTAGAATAGCCGTCGTGCTACCGCAGACGGACCTATCAACCGATCTCTGAGTGTGAGACACAACGAAAGGACCAGCAATGGAAGAACACGAAACGGCCACTTCCAAGAAGCCCATGAGCAAGACAGAGATCATCGCTTCCCTGTCCGAGGCGTCCGATCTGACCAAACAACAGGTTAGCAAGTTGCTGGATGAGCTTGCGAATCTGATCCAGAAGAACCTGAATGCGGAAGGGCCGGGGGTCTTTGTTGTTCCCGGACTGATGAAGATTTCGGTCGTCCGCAAGCCCGCGACCGAAGAGCGTAAGGGAATCAATCCCTTCACGAAGGAAGAGACCATCTTCAAAGCGAAGCCCGCCAAGAATGTAGTTAAGGTCACCCCGTTGAAGGGTCTAAAAGACATGGTCTGAGAAAGCCTACCCGACGGGTTTCCCATCCTGACACATGGCCTGGTCCGAATGTACCCCGTGCACTCGGGCCAGGCCGGGCTGAATTCCAGGCGAACCGCCTGATGAGAGCGATCGGGATAGTCGACAGACAGTCGGTCGGGATATTCGATGGGATGCTTGCGGTTTGACGGACAACCGAAGTACCGGTGGCCTCTTCTCTGTTGGAGTGTAGGTGCGGAA
>JABWBD010000210.1 GCA_013360685.1 Pirellulales bacterium | reverse complement strand
GACGATCAGTATTGCACTCTCCTGCGCCCCAGGTTTCAATCGGCTAAGGATTGGCGAGTCAGTGACTGCGGCAAGGAAAGTATACTGCGTGCGGTCAGGCTTGTCCGATCGTAAAACGGAATTCATTCCGTTCCTCTTCGAACGGATTGAAATCCGTTTTACGACAAATCCGGCCGTGGCCGGTATAGCAGGCACGCTCCGCCGTGCCGTAGCGGACGGCACGGCGGAGCGTGCCTGCTACTTTCAAGTCCGACATTATCAGTTCCCATCCTGACAGCCTCCAAAGGGGTTGGATCGTCCATCAGCATCCCTCTAAGGCATTCATCATGGGACGTGCTTTCTGCGGACTGCTCGTTGCGCTGGCAACGGCAGCGACCGGTTGGGCCGGCGAGATCATATTGGACAACCGGAGTCCCCACGCGCTACTCTATCAGGCTCGGTATTCCGGCAAGGATGCCTGGACGGAGATGCTGACGCTGGCGCCGGGCACCTTTCATTCCCATTCGACCGAGACGCGTCTGGTCATCCGGTTTTCCGACGGCAGAGCCTCGACCACCGCGGCGCTCTGGCCCGGTCGCC
Source organism: Pirellulales bacterium (assembly GCA_013360685.1). Lineage (GTDB taxonomy): Bacteria > Planctomycetota > Planctomycetia > Pirellulales > Thermoguttaceae > JABWBD01. The sequence continues at coordinate 13,598 of JABWBD010000210.1, read as the reverse complement.
GTTTTCGGTACCAGCTCAACGAGATGAATCGCGGGGAGGTGGTCGACAGCGGTTTCGAGCGTCCGGGAAGGCCGACGACGCGCCGCTTGACGGTTCTGGCGATCGCCGACGAGACCTACCGGAAGTTCTATCCCGATTGGCAGGACCGGATCGCCGAGATTGTGGCGACCGCCTCCAACTATTACGACGAAGCATTTGCGATCCGGTTGAGACTCATCGACTGTCGGCCTTGGCAGTACGAGGCCGCCGTGCTGACCGACCCGGACGAGCCGATGGACCGTCTGCTGGGCGAGGATTCCCCTTACGCGGACCTCGTGATTGGGTGGATCGCCATGGCGCAAGGCGCGCCGGGGCAGCCGGGCTACTACACGCACAGTGCGTCCTTCCCTTTCGGCCGCCACATCTTGATTGCCGACGTGGAACGGCGGCTTCTTTATGGCGCCGCCCAACAGCTCGTCCAGCGGCTCGCCGTCACATTCGGGGCTTTCCACGTCCTCGACCGGAAATCGATCATGCAGAAACTGCTGGAGAATGTGCCCTATCCGTGGGAGTTCGGCGATACGGCTCGCCGCGTGATCCTTCTCAGCCGCGAGGTCGATCTCCGCCAGGGCGTGAAGAGCCTTCGCCCGGAAGCCCTCGAACAGATTCGCGAGCTCTATCGCAATCACCATCACCCGGACGACTCGCCTTCCGACGATCCAATCTCCCGCGCGTACCGTCCCCTGCAGCCCCCGCGAACTGCCGGATTGATGGAATCAGGTCGCCTGGGCAGTTGAGATACGCGGTGTCCGCAAGTGCCGCGGTGCGCGAGGCGCGCCTGCTGGAGAATCGCTTTTCACCGTGCTCATGGGTCTGTCCCTTGTTTCGCTGTCCATTTCGGTTCGCGACGTTCTCGAAATGCCGCCAGACCTTCGCGGGCATCCAATGGGCGCTCTGTTCGGACGCTTCGGCTTCGGCGGCCTCGTACAGGTCCAATCCCGCACAGAAGACCGGGCCGGCGCCGCAAAGGATCGCGACGCGCCGCTGCGGTTCGGCAGCCAGCGACTCCAGTGCGCCGCACAGCGACTCCATCAGCTCGATCGAAAGCGCGTTGCGGCGTTCCGGGCGATTGAGGGTCAGGACCGCCGTCGACTCATTCGGGGATTCGAGCGTCAGTACGTGATGGTTCATGGCTTTCTCTTTTTGTTTCTTCAAGAGGCAAATCGAGCAGAACTTCCGCAAGGGTGATCATCGCCTATTGGGGCTGGGAAAAGGTAGACACCTGGATCACGCCCGACTACTTCCCGGTATTTCCTTCCGACGAGCAGTTTCTACGTCTGGCGCAGTTGGGCCGGGAACTTGGCGGACACACGTTCCTTTGGCCCTCGGGCTACCACTACACGCTCACCTACAAGAAGCTGCCCTCGGGGGAATTCGCCTGGGACGACCGCACGCGCTTCGCGGAGACGGCTCGCTCCCACGCCGTCATCGGCCGCGACGGCCAACCGCTCATCGGCGACCGTTTCTGGCTGCAGGGCGGCCAGACGGCCACGATGTGCCCGGGCGATCCGTGGACGATCGACTGGTTGAACCGCACCGCCGTGGGGCTGGCCGAACGGGGCGCCGAGCTCGTCCAGGTGGATCAGGTGGTCGGCGGCAATTTTCCGCCCTGCTACAGCACGGACCACGGCCATCCACCCGGCCCGGGGCCGTGGGCGACCGACGTGTTTCGCCGCCAGTTGCAGTCGATGCTCCGGGAGTGCCGGCGTGTGCAGCCGGAGGCCGTGGTCTGCTTCGAGGAGCCGAACGAGCATTTTATCCAAGAGGCGGGCGTGCAGGATTACCGCGACTGGGAAGTGATGCGGCGCGAGGGCATCGAGCCGGCCTCCGTCTTCAACTACCTGTACCACGAATACCTGCCCACCTTTCAGAGCAATCCCCACGCCGGCGATCGGCTGCAAGCGGCCTATTGCCTGGTGAACGGCCAGATCCCGCACCTCGTGCCAGCGATGCGGCTCGGCCCCGGGCCGCTCTTGGTCGGTGGCGACTTCGAGCGGTGGCAGGGGGAAACGCCCGCCGGTTGGGAAAAGGTCCCCGGCATGACGTTCCCAGCGATCTTTCACAAGCCGATTGAAGTCGATGCCCGTTCGTGACTTTCTGATCCGCTCATGATTCGAGTCGATGAAGGCGAAGTAGAAGCGAAGGCGGCTGGTCACTTCCACAGGTATTCGATCAATCTCCGGTAGTCGCGGTAGTCGGGGATGATCAGGTCGGCGCCGACGCCGATGAGGCGGTCGCGCTTCCAGGGGTCGGGCCTGCCGCTACGGCCCGCCTCGTCGCTGGCGACTCCGACGGCCGTTCCGCCCACCGCCTTGATATTCTGGATCTCGACATAGCCGTCGCCGAAGCCGAGGAGGCGGTCGCCGTTGACGCGGTTTTCGCGGAGGATGCGGTCGATCACCATCGCTTTTGAGAAGCTCTTGTAGTCGCTCAAAGCGCCGTAGACGCGCCGGCCGAAATACTCTTCCAGGCCCAAGAGGCGGACCTCTTCCAGGACATACGGTTCATCCGTGCCGCTGGCCAGGTACATCGCCGCACCGCGCCGCCGCAACTCGTCGAGCAGTTCGAGCGAATACGGCACGAGCATCTCCTGGCGATTCACCTCGCCCGAGCGGAGCGCCTGGCGGCGATCACCGATCCGCTCCATGAGCCGATCGTGGTATTGCTGCTTGTAGACGGCCGGTTCCTCGGGCGTGCCGCCCCGTTTGCGGACTTCTTCGGCAAGGCGGATCATCTGGTAGATTGTCTGCTTGCCGGTGAGTTCGGCGACAAAGTCGTCGGCCAGATGGGAAAGTTCGGCGGGTGTTTCGCCGGTGCCCGTCGCCCGAAGGACCTCCACCATCAGCGGCACCATGACCTTGGTCCAACCTTCGCGGATCAGGCTGAGCGTGCCGTCGAAGTCGAACAGAACATGCTCGGGCGGCCGGCGACTGGTCGATTCGCGAAGAATCTCCACCCTGGTGCCCGGCAGCGTCCGAGCGGCTTCGGGTTGCTCGACCACACGCCGGTAGTCCTCTTCAAGATATCCGGATTCCATCATCAATCGTCCACGAGGGCCACCGCGCGGATCGGCGAGCCGTCGCGCCCGGCGAAATTCAACGGAAAACCGATCCAGGTGAAGGCGGCCGGCAACCGGTCCAGATTCGCCAAGCCTTCCACCAGGACGATCTCGACGCCTTCTCGCATGAGCGTTTCGTGGCACTCTCGCCACTCTTGGCCGGGCGTGGGCGTGTCCATGCCCAGCAGCCCGATCCGCCGCTCGGCAATCCATTGGGCGGCCGCCACGGTGAGTGTCGGATAGTCGGTAAAGAACTCGGCGCGGCCGAACGTGCGGTCCCAGCCGGTGCGGTAGAGTACGCGTGCACCCGGCTGAAAGGCCTCGGCATGAGGCTCGAACCAATCCGGCCCGATCGGCGTTCTTGCCGCCAACGCCCCGCCAGGGGCAAGATCGATGAGCCTCGCCGGTCCAAAGAACCGTTCCAACGGGACCCGGTCGAGCGTCGGGCCGGTGTCGAAGATGTGAAACGGGACATCCAGATGGGTGCCTTGATGGCTGCCCAGCGCAAGGCGAGTCAAGTTTGTCCCGCCGGCGGCAACCGTGGAATGCACCGAGATGCTCAGTTGCGGATCCCCAGGAAAGCTGGGCTGACCGTCTTTCAGCGGATGCGACAGGTCAATCAGGCGGGGCATGGCGTTTCGGCGTCCCACGGAGGCACAGGGTTGACTACGCTGCCAACTCTCGTCCCATCGTAGGATATGCCCGTTTTGGACGGAAGGGGCCGGAGACAAGACCGAACGCCTCGCTAACTCGGCGGGCTCCTAAACCCGGCGCCACCTGCGCGACGGCAGAAGCACGAAAACCAAGTGTCCTGTTTACTACGGCGGTGGGGGTTAGGCGGACGCGTGAATGGCGTCAGGACAAGCTGGGGCGCGGGGCCAACGGTCTTCTGGGACCGGGAATCCGCGGGTGTTCTTGCTGTTTTCTAAAGGAAACGTGGGCTGTCGTTGTTCGGAAGCATCTCGTTTCCAACTTCGGGCTTGACCGCTTCGGACCGACAAGCGCGGGACACCGTGCAATTCCCGGCATGAGGTCCGGGGATCGGAAGTAAAACAATAATCATTGACCGTCCGCCCGCGCCGTTTAAGAATTGTGGCGACACGCGTGACGGAAACACCCAACGGCAAGTAGTCATGGGAGTGAGCAAACGATGGGGAAGTGGTTGCTTGCGGTACTGGCGGGGCTTGCGGTGGCAGTGGCGGGCACGGTCATTGCGGACGAGAAGAGCGGCCCCGAGTTGAAATGCCCGATCTCCGGAAAGCCGGCCAAGAAAGACGTGGCCGTTGAATACCGCGGCGGCGAGGTGTACTTCTGCTGCCCCGGTTGTCCCGGGAAGTTCAAAGAGAAGACCGAGAAGTATTCGACCAAAGCCAATCACCAACTAATCGCCTCCGGCCAAGCCAAGCAGACGGCCTGCCCGCTGAGCGGCCGCGAGACGAACTCCGACACGGCGACCGAGGTCGAAGGAGTGTCGGTTGCGTTTTGCTGCAACGGCTGCAAAGGCAAGGTAGCGAAGGCGGACGAGGAAAAACGCCGTGAGATGGTGTTTGGCGACAAGGCGTTTGAGAAGGGTTTCAAGGTAAAGGAGAAGCAGAAGAAGGAGGGCTAGAGTCGACGGGTGCCGGATATGGCAGACCGCGGCGGCACGATAAAGCGCCCTCACACCCGGCCCCTCGCCCGAAGCGGGCGAAGGAGGCATGAAACACGAGGATTGGCCTTTTTGTCCCCTCCCGGTAGCGGCCGCGTCCCGATAGGAATTGTCGGGGCGCGGCCCTCGTTTTTTTTGCAACCACCCGCCACGATGCTAGAATTCGCCGGCAGTTATTCTGAGCGTAGCGAAGAAGCTCGACACCAATAGAGGTCCTTCGCTGCGATCAGGAGGGCGATTCTGCTGTCTTGGCGGGTGGTTGTTTTCTTGAGGCCCTACGAACCGGGAACAGGCGCCCTTGCGTAGTTGCAACTGGACATGAAGGGGACCCTGCAGATGTTTGTCCCGCAATGGCGGCCCGAAAACGGTCCGTTCCGCTGCCACATCGAGGGTAGCGGCGGGCAGCGGCTGTCGGAGTCCGAGGCATTGCGGTGAGCGGGGGAGCCACGTCGCAACGGCGCCGAGTCTGCGCGGTGCTTCGCGCGGTCGCGATGCGTCTGGGTTTCCTCGCTCTCGTTCTGGCCGTAGCGATCTTCGTGTTTCCCGATCTGCGCTGGTGGCTATTCCCGTCCTGGCCGACAGGACGCCCGCTCGGCGAATTCTCTCCGGGCGAATCCGCGGACCCAGCCGGACCGGGTTGGCCCAGTCACCGCGGTCCCAGGGACAACGCGACATCCGATGAGACCGGTCTGGCGGACTCGTGGCCCGAGAGTGGACCGCCGCTGGTCTGGTTCCGCGAGATCGGCCGGGGCTACTCGGGATTCGCCGTGGCCGGCGGACTCGCCTTTACCCAGATGCAAACGCTTTACGCCCAGTATGTCGTCTGTCTTGACGCGCGGACCGGCGCAACGCTCTGGCAGCACCAGTACGAATGGCCGTACGATGCCGCCGGGATGTATCCCGGCCCCCGGTCTACGCCGGCCTGGCATGACGGCCGCGTTTACTTCACCGGCCCGCGAGGAACCGCAGGCTGCCTGGATGCGACCACGGGCCGGCCGATCTGGTCGCGCAACGTGGTCGACCAGTTCAAGGGGCAGGGGCACGACTTCGGCTACTCCTGTTCACCCCTGGTGGTCGACGGCAAGGTCGTTCTGCCGGTCGGCGGCAGGGGAGCGAGCATGGTCGCCCTCGACGCGCGTGACGGTTCGACCGTCTGGGCCGCGGGCGATGAACCGGCCAGCTACTGTTCGGCGATGCCGATCCGCCTGGGCGAGCGCCGCTTGGTCGTCGGAGTGCTGCAAAACGCCTTCACGTTTACGGACCTTCCCACCGGCGGCTTGGCGGCGGAAGAGACGCTCTCCTCCGGCTACGATGAACACGCGGCCATGCCGCTGTATCGCGAACCGTTGCTCATGCTGTCGTTCCCTTTCCGGGGAGGCTCGGACTGGTACCGGCTCGCCCCTCGCCCGGATGCGTCGCCCGGCAGTGCGGGCATAACCATCACGCTCCAGCGTCACAGCCCGGAGCTTTCCAACGACGTCGCCTCCAGCGTGCTCGTCGGGGACTGCGTCTACGGCTTTGACTTGAGCGACATCCAGGCGAAGTCGCACCGGCCGTCCGAGGGCACGTTCAAGTGCCTTGATTTCCAGACCGGCAAGGTCCTCTGGAAATCGAGCCAGGCAGGCCATGCCAGCGTGATTGCGGCCGACGGCAAGCTCTTCCTCTTCAACGACCGTGGAGAGGTCCTGCTGGTCCGCGCGAACCCCGAGCGGTACGAGGAACTCGGGCGGACCAGGCTTTTCGGCGACGAGATCTGTTGGACTTCGCCGTCGCTGGACCGCGGCAGGCTCTATCTGCGGAGTCCGACGAAAGCCGCCTGTCTCGATGTCGGCGACCCTGGCCGCATCGGCGAGCCGCCTTTGGCCCCCGTGCGGCTCCAGGAGTTGCAGACGAGCCGTCGCCTGGATTGGGCGCGGTTGGTCGCAGGTGAGCGGGACTGCCCGCCTCCGACGGACGGCGTGCGGTTGCCTAAGCACCTGTCCGCGATCAAGTTCGTAGGGCGGAGTTCATTCCGCCGGAGCGGACTAACCGCCTTTCCGAACGTCAATTCACGGAGTTGTTCTTGGACACATCCTGACTTGATAGCAGCCGCCGGGCTGCTGGCAGTCAGGCATTCTCTCCAAGAGAAGTGGTATCCGGCAGGGCGGTCTCGAACTGCCGCAGTGCCACGCTGGAGCCGGCCTGCCACGCCCGCTCGACGTACTCGGGGATCAGCCGGCGAACGGGAATACCGGGGAAGGTGGGGCTGTCCGGGGATTCGCGGTAGTGCTGGCCATCGAACAGGTAAATATGAAGCGAGTCCTCGCGGTAAATCCACAGCTCGGGGACGCGAAGCGGCACATAGTCCTCGGCGCTGGTCGAGGACGTAGCGTCCACTTCGATGGCCAGGTCTGGCGGAGGGTCGTTCTCCAGATCAATCAGCTCCTTGCCCAGGATCGCCTCGCGGTGCTGGATGTAGAAGCACTTGTCCGGTTCCACGCCGGCCTCGCCGAAACGCTTCAGCGTGATCGGATCGAAACCCTCCCAGTCTCGTCCCACGTGCCGCAGAAGGGCCTGCACCAGATTCGAGAGCGCAAGGGAATTCTTGCCGTGCCTTGGTAGCGGTGCCATGATGCGGATTTCCTGCGTGCGCGCGTCATAACGGACCTTAATGGCCGCATTGTCCTGGCGGCATTCGAGGAGTCCTTCGTAATCGGCCCAGGTCTGGTTGCGCAGGATCACCTCGCTTCCAGCAGGAAGTTCAGCTCCGGCACTTGTGATCGTCAGGTGGATCATGGTCGAATCGCACCAGCATCTGTGGGGCTTATCGGTTCTATCCAATAGAGATGTATTATACAATTGGCCGGCCGTTCTTGGCCAGATCGCTGTTTCCTCCGCTTTCCTCGGTTCGCGGGGGCGTCTGGTCTTCCACCCAATTTCTTCGTCAGGCTAACGCTCGGCCTGCTTCACGATTGATCGTCCGCTTGTTTGATCCATGCCGTATTGAACGCCGCGTGTTTTATGCTCTTTCCTCCCTCCACAAAGTAGCTGTAGACGCAGTGGATCAGGCCGTCGGAGGTCTGGATGATGGCCGGGTAGTGGTACGCGCCCGAGTCGTGCCGCTCCAGGTGCCGCGTCCATTCCCAGGTCTTGCCCTCGTCGCCGGAGAGCGAAACGGCGAGGCTGCTGCGGCCGTCGATCGTATCGTTATAGACCAGCAGCCAGTTGCCGTCGGCCAGACGGACGCCGTCGAGCCCGGAGCCGGGATTGGGCAGATCGCCGACGCCGACCGGTCCCCAAGTCCGGCCGTCGTCCTTCGATTCGCAGATCCGGACCCGCTTCCTGGGGCCGTTTTCACGCATGTAGGCGACCAGCGTGCCGTCGTCGCGGCGGAGGACCGCCGGCTGGATATTGCCGAAGCCAAGGAGCGGCTCGCTGGCGTACCAGGTCGAGCCGCCGTCGTCACTGATGGCCATGATGGAGATGGAAAACGTGTCGGTGTAGAGCGGCAAGAGAATGCGCCCGCCAGGCGAGACCGTCGGCTTGCACCGCGGCTGCCAGCCGAGACGCTGGTAGAGTCGGTCGCCCAGGCGACGGCGAACCTCCTCAATCTCCGCGAGGTCGCGGGCGGACAGGTGATCCCGGTATTTCGCCAGTTCCTCGTCGAGGATTCTTTGGGCCTTCTGCTGGAAATCGGCCGGCTTCAGCAGGATCAGACCCGCGTCGTCCCATTTCGGCGGGCCGTCGCCGCCGGGCCGGTTGGAGACCTGATAGCGGGTCAAGCACGATTCCCAGGTGTTGGCGAGGATCACGGGCCAGAAGAGCCACAGCCGCCCCTGGCCGTCGACCATCAGGCAGGTGTTGCAGTCGGGGAAGCCGGGTGTGTCGGCCATCAAGAAGCAGTCGCTCCAGCAGGTCTGGCCTTTCTTGAGCCGCGCCCCGTAGACCGCCACGTCATCGGCAGACCGCTCGCCCGAGCCGCGGTACCACGAAACGATCAGCTCCCCGCCGGCCAGTTCGGCGATGCCCGGCGCGTGGTTGTGCCGGTTGTCGAGCGGTAACACGAGCTCGGCGGAATGGAACGGCATCTCGCCGGCTGCGGCCAGGGAGCCGGCCAACAACCACCCGCATGCCGCAGCCAGCACACGATTGGCAGAGAGCACGTCCGACAAGGAGGTTCGTCCGAAAATGGGAGCACTCGTCATGGCAGTTCCTCTTGCGATCCAGGGGCCTGCCTTTATCATGCCAGATGGGCCTGCCTCATTTCCAGCGGAGCAGGGCGGAATTTTTTCCGCCGGGCCCGAATCCGTTCGGGCCGATGATCGCAGAAAAACGCAGAACCCAATCGGGCGGCCGCATCTCTTTCTTGCGAGGCATACCGGACGGATCGAATTACTCGGGCTCGTGCAAGCACAACTGGGCGTGAAGCCGGGCGATGAATTGACGCTGGAAGAAGAGAACGGCAAATGGTTCCTGGAACACTTTTCGCAAGCCTTTGCGCGCTCGTTCATGCGAGTCGGCCTACCGTCGTCAGTGCCGGAATTCTGGTAGCACGCGCCTTCAGCTCGATCGCCGGCCTTCAACCGCAACGCGACCGGCAAGCGGTCGGGCTGCTCCGGTTGGATCTCCACGCTGACCGTAGAAACTCAGCCCTCGCTCCGCTTGCCGCCGGCCGTGTCGTTGAAGACGCCCCGGCGGCCGTAGCTTCCACCCAGTGGGTTGTGCTATAACACACCGCTCACCAGCTCTCGTGATACAATTCGGATGGATTGAGTGATTCGTTCGCACGGGCAAAAGAACGGTTGCAGAATCCCGGCCAATGCGGTTCCCCGGTTGTCGTTTTGTTCCGAAGCGGGTATTCTGGGAAGCTGTACAGGCGGGAAAGGGCAGGGACGCGAAGCGTCCAAGAAGTGCGTTACGACGCAAAGCATCGTAACGATGGAACGATGGAATGACGCTGGAACAGCGAGGTTGAGGAATACAGCCATGTTCGATCCGGAATTCTGCGAAAAACGCTGCCCCGTCTGCACGAGGGCGAGGCGGGGAAACCCCTTTGCCCGATTCCTTCAAGGCATCGAAATGATCGTCACGCTCGGCGGATGCCCTTGGGGACGTGCCCGCCAAGAGAAATACGGCGTGAAGCCCAATGAACCGTTGCCGCCCGAACCGAAAAGCGGCAATCCCACGTGATCCAGGGAGATCGCCATGACGAGTTGCTCGAGATCCAGGTGCGGCGTGCTGACGGCCGCCGTGCTCCTGCTGGCCTCCGCGACGGGCAGCGGCGAAGACAAGCCGCAGCCGTTCAACGTGCCCCTTCAGAATCCGTCGTTCGACAAGGGCGCCGACGCCGGCGGCGCGCCGCTGGGCTGGTCCAGGTACGGCGGCGGGGGAAAAGACCAGGAACTGAAGATCGTGGACGTGCCGGGCGGAAAGGCGCTCTCGATTCGCGACGGCGACCCGGCCGCCGAAGTCGGCGTCGTCCAGACGCTCGACCTGAAAGGCGGCGAAACCTATGAAGTGACGGCGAAGGTCCGGGCGGTCGAAGGGGCGACCACCGGGGGCGCGTACCTGCAATTCCGGTTCCTCCCTTCGGGCGAATATGTCCAGACGAACCTCTCGGGGAAATCCAGGAGCACTTTCTCCGAGGTCGCCCTGAGAGGCACGGCCCCGCCGGACACGAAACAGGCCATGATCTATCTCTATACCCATCGCGATCCGACCCCGACGCTCCTCGTCACCGACGTGAAGCTCGTCGGCGGACTGCCTCCGCCGCCTCCGCCTCCGCCACCCCCGGTTCCTCCTCAGTACGAGAAACTCAAGGATCTTCATCTCGAGATTCCGCTGGTTCAAGGCGGCAAGCCGACCGCGGCCATCGTCGCGCCGGCGTCCGGTGTTTACCAGGCCGCGGCCACGGTGATCCAAGAGGAGATTGAGAAGCGGACCGGAGTGAAACTGCCGATCGTGGCCGACGACGCCCCCCAGGCCGCAGTGCCGATCCGGGGCAATCTCATCGTCTTGGGCAATCGCTCCACCAATACGTCGATCAGCGCCCTGTATGACTTGTATTACTGCCTCGTCGATCTCAAGTACCCGGGCCCGGGAGGTTATGTCCTCCGGTCGCTCCACAATCCGTTCGGCAATGGATACGGCGTTCTGCTGGTCGGAGGCAGCGACCCGGCCGGCGTGAACGAGGGGGCCAAGGCCCTGGCCGCTTCCCTAGCAAAAGCACCGTCCGGAAAAGGCGATCTGTCGATCGGCTGGACCATGGACACGCGGCTCGGCAAAGGGATCACGCCGCCGACGGAACTGAAGGACTTTGAAATCTGGGAGGCTTCCGCGGGCTACGGTTCGGTGGGCTATTTCGGCTGGACGAGCATCAGCAAGCGGATGGCGATGTACTACATGACGGGCGACACGCAAAGCGCCCGCGAGGTCGTCCGACTGTCCTTTCCCGACAAGCAGGCCACCAAGGAGATCGAGGAGATCGACGGCGAACGGATCGAAAACAAGCACGACCCGCTGGCGGGCTTCTACCACTACAACGCCCACATGGCGGTTCTCCTCTGGGACCTGATCGAAGAGAGCCCGGTTTTTTCGGACGAAGAGCGGCTGAGGATCACCAACGCCTTCGCCCGCCAGCTCAACCACCGCAAGAACGAGGGCGTCTACAGCCTCACCCAACCGCCCGCCTGCGTCAGCACCCGGCACGGGCAGTGGTCAGCCATTTCGCTGTACTGCCTCGGGCGCTACTTCAACAAGGACTATCCCAGCCCGGTCTGGGCACAATGCATTCGGGGCGGCGAACTGGCGTTCCAATCGCTCCACGAACATGCCTGGATCGCGGGCGAGAGCGACAACCTCTTCTGGTACAACACGGGGATCGCCCCCATCCTCACCTACATGGTGCTCACCGGGGACCGCAAGCCGCTGGCAAACGGCGTCTTGGGCGACCTCTTTCGCGGCCAGGAAATCCTCATCTCCGGACGAGTTCCCGACTGGGCCCTGAGCTCCGCGGCAATGGACTTCTTCAACAAGGCGGCCTACCTGACCGGCGACGGCCGCTGGGTCACGTACCGCGACCGGACGGGCGTGAACACCGAGGTCTTCCGCCTCGGCCAGTCGTTCTGGCCCGACGAAAAACTTCAGGCGAAGGCGCCGGCCGATCTGGTGGGCAAGTGGAGCGTTCTGAGGCTGCCCGACCCGGCTTGGGAGGCGCGAGGCAACGGGCTGCCGCTGGAAAACTCGTTCTACATCGCCAGCTACCGCAGCGCTCCGGACGCCGGCGGCGACTATATCCTCTTGGACGGCTTCAACGGCGCCTCCCGCAACCCGTACCACACGTTCGATATCCTGGAACTGCGGCTCAACGGCCGGACGGTTCTCCAGGGCTACCATAACCAGGTGCTCACCAGCGCCGACGGCATGGTCGAGCCGACCGTCGCTATGGACGCGGCCCTGCTTCACAGCGACGTCGTCGGTCCGACCGCGACCGCAGTCGGCGAGGTGCCCGCGGCGGCTTTCTGCAACTGGCGGCGGACCGTCTCGCAGCGGACCGGCCGCTACGCACTGGTCGTCGACCACCTCACCTTCGACGCGGACAGCGGGAACATGAAGGTGTCGACGAGCTGGCAGACGCCGGGCGGGGCATGGAATCCAAGCCGGCAGGCGATCCGATTCGCGGCCACGGACTCTTCGCCCGCGGTCGATCTGCGGCCCGGCGACGTGCAAGAGTCGACAAGCGGAGGCGGAGTGACCACGATGGATTGGACCGGCCCTGTCCAGAAAGGCAGACGCCGCATTGCGTTCTACCTGATCGGCCAGGCGCTTTCCGGACCACCGGACTCGCTGGCCTGCCTGCGCGTGGCCGAGAATGCCGCCGCGTTGGCCCTGCCGCAACCGGCCGTTGTCTCCGTCGGCGAGTACGGGCAGGTCAAAGGCGAACTGGTCGTTCTTGCCGAAGACCATATCCACGCCCACGCCGCCACCGGCGCCGTGCTCGCCTCGGCCGACGCGCCGCTGGATCTCGATTGGGACTTCAAGAGCGGAGAACTGCACGTCGTCGCCGCTCGTCCGACTGAACTGGCCCTGAGCCTGAGCGCCGCGGACCGCTTGCGTCTGAACGGCGAACCGGTGAAGGGCCGTCTCTCGCAAGCCGGGTACACCATCGCGCTGCCCGCGGGACGACACGCCCTCACCGCAGCGCTGCCGGCCGGAGAAGCCCACGCGAACCTCGTTGTTTCTCTCGAACGGATCCAATCTGAGGGCCGGAAGCTCCGCGAACCGTCGCTGGCTGCCGCGGCCGGACCGCTACTGCCGTCCGTTCCGGAACTCCGCACGGCGATGACGGCCCAGGTCGGAGCGAGTCCGGCGGCCGTGCTCGAAATCCCTTCGGACACGGGGCCGCAACTGGGTATCGCCGAAGGCAACACGATCCATATCCTTGCAGCCGACGGGAGGGAGATCCGCCGCCTCAAGACCGAGGGAAACGTCCGAGTGCTGCACTGGTGGGCAGACCGGCGCCTGCTATTGGCCGGCTGCGTCGATGAAAAGGTGATCGCCTTCGGCGAAGACGCCGAGCGCAAGTGGACCTTTACCTCGGCAATGGACCCGGCCGTTTACGAAGCGGCCAAGACGTATTGGTTCAAGACGGCCCCGGGGCACGAAGGCATTCACGGGCTGTGCACCGGGCCGTTCGACGAAGGCAAGAGCCGCCTGTTTGTCGGCAGCGCGTGCACGCTGGAAATCCTCGACGAAGCCGGCAAGCTCGTCAAGCGGATGCCGATCTTCTGGGGCCCCGGGCGGAAATTCTTGCTCGTCAACGGTCCGGCGGAAAGCAAGAATCTCCTCATCGCGCAATGGCTCAACGGCTCGGAT
>JABWBD010000209.1 GCA_013360685.1 Pirellulales bacterium | reverse complement strand
CGTCTGCAGCGCGCATTTCTGGGGCATGGACGAATGGGTGGACGAGCAGGGCAATCCGGTGCCGACCACCCATCCGCTCAGCTTCGCCAAGGCCGACATGGATCTCTGCTTCAAGCGGATCAACAAGAAGTTCCGCATGCCTGACGAGCACCTCCACTTCCCCACCGGCGATCTCGGCGCGTACTCAAAGACCTACGATCAGATCCGCTGCCTGGTGATGCAGGGCGGGCAGGGCGAGGTGAAGCACTGGGCCTTCAACGACCCGCCTCGCCGCAAGGGGAAGTACAAGGACAACCCGCCCTCTCCCGAGGAATACCGGAAGCTGAAGACCCGCGTGACCGATCTGCACCCGATGACGATCGTGCAGAACGCCCGCACTTCCGGAGGCGGCCAGGTGGCCCTGGTGCCGACGAAGGCCGCCACCGTCGGCCCCTTCGAGACCTGGAAGGCGGAAAAGGTCTCCATCTGGCAGGCCGGCATGCACGACAACCCCTTCGGCATGCGGCTGACGACCTACATGATCTCCAAGAAACTTCCCGATCCGTCGGTGCCGATGTCGCTCTTGGCCGATCACCCCAACGTGCAGTTCAATTTCTACCGCCCGGCCATCGGCGTCGTGGCGACCGAAATGCATTGAGTCCGGCCGCAGAGGGCAGGAAACGCCGTAATTTCACGGATGTCATCCAAATTTACCCGGGCAGGAGTTGGTCCACCGGCATCGCCGTCCTCCGCTCCCATTATAGCGCGAGCTTGCCCACGAAAACCCACAAGTCGCATCTGCAAACGCCACATTTCACCCGGCTAATGCATCTGGGGGATTGCGGTCGCCTTGGCAATTGCGGTGCACTGCTGAGCGTTCTGGCGGGCCTTCTGGCTGGCGACATTGCATGTCCCAACCCGTCGTCATCTCACGCCCCTTGCGGCGGGAGACGCACGTCTTGGCTGGCCCGCGCGTACGCGGCTGCCAGATCAACAGGCACGCACAGGCCGCCACGCAACCATAGTGGCAACACCGGCGGCGGCTGGCCGACCGCCAGCGATTCTTGCCAGATGTCCAGCCGCGGCTCCCCGCCTCGCTCGACGGGCCGATACGCGGCTGCGTACAGCCCGCTGAGACCCGAGGCCACTGGCTCCCCGACCCGCGCCAACAGTTCGTCGTGCAAATTGGCCAACCGCTGCGTCACGATGTCGACTATCACCAGCCCGACTCCCTGTTGCAGATAGGCCGCGCACTTGGACACAAAGGCGCCGCGGTGCTCCGCGCGGTCCTTGTTGGCCGGACTCACCAGTTCCGCGGCGCCGACCAGGGTGGAACCGCCCTCTCGGTGAAAGACCTGCACTTCCACCACATCGGTCATCAGGGCCAAGGGCACGGTGCGAACCGGCGCGGGGGCAGACCACCCAAATACTGCGTCTCCCTCCGACGCCCCAGGGCCATTCGCCAGTCCCCCTTCTTCGAAAGTCGCTACGTCGATTTCAATGCCGTACTGCACGTTCGGCTCCGCGAAGTAACCCTCGGGAAGCTGCCGGTTCAAGCCTGCCGCAATCGCCGTCGCCCACGCGCTATGAAACGCGTGCCAGTGCCGCTGCGCGCCCAGCGGGGGACGGAAATGGTCACGCAATGTCACGGATGTCATCGAGATGTTCCAGGCATGAGATGGTCGGCCGATATGGCTGTCCTCGATTCCCATTATAACGCCAACTTGCCCACGAGAACCTACGAAGTGCATAGCTGTACATCGCCACTTGGCGGACAATACGGAATACAAGTGCTTACTGTATCCCAGGTTATCCCCACACGGCCCTGCGCCGGTGGAAAGGGGTTTGGAAACTGCAGGCAGGCACAGGTTATCCCGGCGTTGCGCGAAGTGGCGCCATACAGATAGGCAAGTGTCGCATTTCGCCCGGTCAACACGTTTTGGGGGATTGCACTCGCCTTGAGAGTTGCGGTACACTGCCGGAGCGTGTCTGGCGGTCCCTTGCTCGATCTAGGGCACTGCTGTGAAAAGTCCTCCGCGGCCACCATTCCCTGACGGGCCTTCCAACGACCCTCGGTCGCTCTCCACAAGCCTGCTTGTGCGGCTCCGCGGTCACGACCACGAGGCATGGCAGCGGCTTCTCCATCTCTATACGCCCTTGGTCTTCTCCTGGTGCCGCGACGCGAGGATCGAGTCGCAGGATGCCCCCGATGTCGTCCAGGACGTGTTTCAGGCGGTTGCCCGCGGCATCGCCGCCTTTCGCCATAGCCGACCGAACGACACCTTTCGCGGTTGGCTGCGAACCATCACCGACAGCAAGATCTGCGACCACTTCCGCCACCGTGCCGGGCGGCCCGTGGCCTTGGGCGGAACGGATGCTCAACTTCGCTTCGCCGACTTGGCCGCCGACGATTCGCAAGGCCCCGCGTCAGCCAACCCGCTGGCAGCTCTCGTCCACCGGGCCTTGGCACTGATCCGTGATGAATTCGAGGATTCCACCTGGCGGGCCTTCTGGCTGACGACGATCGAAGAGAAATCCTCTTCGGATGCTGCCGAACAGCTTGCGACCACCCCCGGGGCTGTACGGCAGGCCAAATACAAGGTCATGAGGCGATTGCGGCAGGAATTGGGCGACGCAGAATGATTTCTAATCCGATTGTGTTGATGGAGAACGACTTCCGACGCGGGGCAGAATTGGTGTGACGCCGCCGCGTTTCTTCTTATAGACGGCCACTGCGTAAAACGGAGTCATTCCGTTCTTCCGGAAACGGATTGAAATCCGTTCTACCGTTTCGCCTCTGGAGGCTCTGCCCATGAGCAACGACTCCTGTCCCAGCCAAGAACTCCTCTTCGGCTACCTGGTAGGTACGATTCCCGAGGCCGAAGCCGACCGGATCGCCGCGCACCTGGCCGCCTGCGCCGGCTGCGAGCAGACGATCCAGGCCCTGGAAAAACGCCCCGACACGATGGTCTCGGCGCTTCGGCAGCGCGTGCCACACGACGCCCACCCGCCAGAGGCGCAACTCCGCGAGATCCAGAACAGGCTCCGAAACGTCCGCCCCGGCCGCAACGACCCCGCGCCGCCTAATCCGAACCCTGCCGCACAAGTCAACCCCCGCGCGCGGAAACGGCTGGGCGACTATGAACTCCTCAAGAAACTCGGCCAGGGCGGCATGGGCGAGGTCTATCAGGCACAGCATACCAGGCTCAATCGCCTCGTCGCCCTCAAGGTCTTGACCAAGAGCCGCTTCGACGATCCCGAGGCGGTGGCCCGGTTTGAACGCGAGATGAAGGCGGTCGGCCGGCTCGACCATCCCAACATCGTGCGGGCCCTGGATGCCCGCAAGATCGGCCCCACCCACCTGCTGGTCATGGAGTATGTCGACGGGCTCGATCTGGCCCAAATCGTCCGCTTCTGCGGACCGCTAAAGATCCCGGACGCCTGCGAGGTGATCCGGCAGGCGGCCGAGGGGCTGCGGTGCTCGCAGGAGCATGATCTGGTGCACCGGGACCTCAAGCCCTCGAACCTGATGCTCAGTTCCAGCGGCCAAGTGAAGATCCTCGACCTGGGGCTGGCGCAGATCCAGCAGGCGGAATCGATGGCCGGCCACGTGACGGGCGTGGGCCAGGTGATGGGAACCCCCGACTACATGTCGCCGGAGCAGGCGTTGGAGAGCCACAAGGTGGACATCCGGACCGACATCTATTCGCTGGGATGCACCCTCTATCACCTGCTGGCCGGGCATCCGCCCTTCGGCGGTTCCCAGTACGACACGCCCATGAAGAAGGTGGCGGCGCATCTCCGCGACGAGATCCGGCCGATTGCGCTGGTGCGTCCGGACGTGCCCAAGGCGTTGGCCGCCGTGCTCGATCGGATGCTGGCCAGGGATCCCGCCGCGCGGCTATTGGGCCCGGCCGCGCTGGTGGATGCGATCGCTCCGCTATGTGAGGGGAGCAAGCTGATCGGTTTACTCACCGAGGCGCGTCGCAAGGAGTCGGCCGCCGAGGAATCGCAAAGCCCTGCGATCCAGACGGGCCAACTACAGGGGGCGTCGGAGGTAGACACGAGTCGCGACGAGTCGGAGATGCTCCAGCCGGTCCGGGGAGCGGCCGGGGCCGCGGACTTCGATGTGTATCACCGCTGGCTGGGGATACCGCCGAATGAACAACCGGCGGACTATTACCGCTTGCTTGGCCTGGCGAAATTCGAGACCGATCCGGAAGTGATCCGCGACGCCGCCTCGCGGCAGATGGCGCACGTCCGCACCTATCACCTTGGGCAGCACGCCGAGTTGTCGCAGCGGATCCTCAACGAGTTGGCGGCAGCCAGGGCCTGCCTGCTCAACCCCGCCAAGAAAGCCGCGTACGACGCGAGTCTTCGGGAAAAGATGCACAACGCAGGTCTCCCGACCCCGCCAAGCCAGCGGACCGCGGGCTCTCCCGTCGCATCGCCCAGCGAGGACGAGGGCGCGGTGAATGGCCAGATGTTGAGTGACTTAGCCGCCATACGGCCAGTCCAGGCTCGCCGTTTGCGGCGTAAGTTGTCGCCTGCCACGCGCGTGCGGGCCCTATTGCGCCGCGTGCCCCCGTACGCCTGGATTGCCGTCGGCTGCGCGGCCGGCGTGCTGTTGCTCGGCGTGATCATCTACGTGACCACCGGCAAAGGGATGGTCAAGTTCCAGTTCGAGCCAAGTGAACCCAACGCCACGGTTGTAATCAAGGTTGACGGCGACCAGATCGACGTTGAGGGCCTTCTTAAGGACCCGTTGCGACTCTCCGTCGGCGAGCACACGTTAAAGGTCGCCTCCGCCGACTTCGAGATCCAGGCCCCCGAGTCCTTCACCATCCGTCGCGGCAAACAAGAGCTTGTCGAGATCAAGCTCCTGCCAAAGGGCAAACTCGACGAGTTCGCCGGAATCACCGCTCCTTCGGTAGAGGACCAGAGTAAGACGAAGCCGCCAGCCGCGTGGCCGCCCGGGTCCCCAGTAGGCCAGCGCGGTGCTCCGCCGCCCGCCATCGCCCCCTTCGACGAGAAGAAAGCCAAGGAGCACCAAGAGGCCTGGGCCAAGCATCTGAGTGTGCCGGTGGAAATGACCAACTCCATCGGCATGAAGATGGTGCTGATCCCGCCGGGCGAGTTCATGATGGGCTCGCCGAAGGAACTGATTGAGCAGGAAATGCAACGCGCGCAAGCCTGGCTCCCGAATTTCGACGCCTGGTACCGCTGGTACACGGAGCATGTCCCGGGCGAAGCGCCACTGCACCGCGTGCGCATCACGCGGCCGTACTGGCTCGGCGTGGCAGAAGTGACGCAGGAAGAGTACCAACGTGTCATGGGGAGCAATCCGAGCGGTGCCCAGGGGGACCCAAAGCGCCCCGTTGAGCGAGTGACGTGGGATGAGGCAGTTGAGTTCTGCCGGAGGCTATCGGAGTTGCCTGGGGAAAAGGAGGCCAAGCGGCGGTATCATTTGCCCACAGAGGCCCAGTGGGAGCACGCATGCCGTGCGGGAAGCGCAGGGCCCTGGTGCTTCTTCGTTGAGGCGGACGCGCTTCCGCAGGCCGAGCATGAAAAGTTGCTGGCCGAGTACGCGTGGTTCAATGTGTTCAATCCGAACTCTGGGTGGCAACCATCGCATACGCACCCGGTGGCCCAGAAACGTCTCAACGCGTGGGGCTTGTACGACATACACGGCAACGTGTGGGAGTGGTGCGCGGATTGGTACAACCCCGTTTATTATTCAAAGTCACCGACAGATGACCCGCCGGGCCCAACCGCTGGCGTGCTTTATCGAGTCGCACGCGGTGGCTGCTGCGGCCACGGGTGCGGGGCTTCCCGTTCCGCGTATCGCCTGAAGGGCGAGCAATCCACCACCCGCTCCGGCGACTGGGGTTTCCGCGTACTCTGCGATTTCGAGCCGGACGCCGGCGCCCCTCCTGCCCCCTATGCGACTGTCGCCGGCCTGACGATCCTTAACAAGTGCCCCGGCAAGCTGGGCCCGCAGCGCATGGAATCTTGGGGAAAAGGACGATGGAAGGACGACGACCAGCTTTACTGGAACGCGTTGCAGGCTGGCGATCGATTGGAGATTGCCCTTGCCGTCGAAAAGGCAGGAGCGTATGACGTCCACGTTGCGCTCACCAAAGCCGGGGACTACGTCATTGTGCAATTCAACGTTGATGGCGAGAAGGCGGGCCAGCCGATCGACCTCTACGACCCGAATGTGGTCCCGACGGGCCCAATCTCCTTGGGACGTTTCGACCTCTCCGCAGGTGAACACAAGTTGACGGTCGAAGTCGTGGGGATTAACCCGAAGAGCGGCCAGATAGGAGGCCCCGGATACGGCGTCGGAATCGATCAAGTAATCGTGCAACCTGCCACGCCAACGCCAGACAGCCAATGGATCGATCTGTTGACCAACGTCGACCTCAAGCGGCACCTGGTCGCAGGCTCATGGAAGCAGGAGGCCGGTGAGCTCGTGGCGACCCGCAGTCCGGTTTCTCGCATCATGCTTCCCGCCGTTGTCGAAGGAAGCTACGACCTGGAGGTCGAGTTCACGCGTACGATGGGCGTGAGAGAGATTGATATCCTCTTTCCCGTCCAATGGCAAACAGGCACTCTGGGATTGAGCTACCCTGTGGGTTTCGCCGACGCTTCAGGCAAGACTTCTGGTGCGACGGTCGCAAGCGCGTTTGCCACGATCGACGGATGGTATAATAATCGGACCGCGAATCCACTGGCCACTGGGCGAAAGTACAACGTTCGATTGGCCGTGCGTCCGGGAGCCGACAAAGTAACGCTTCAGGCCTTCATCGACGGCAAGCTGGACGAGCAGATCGAAACGGACATGCCGAGGATCTGCACCTTCACCGGCCAGGCTTCGCCTCAGATGAAGCGGGCTGAACTCTGTGCCTATGATAGCGAGGTGGTTTTCCATCGCATACGAATTCGACCCGTTGGCGACCACGTGCCAACTCCCGGAGCGGTTCGCCCGCTTGCTCCGGGCGAGGAGTGCCGCGAGCCCTTTGTTCGCACCGCTGTCGCCGGCCAAAGCCCTGGCGGAAAACACGGCAGGTTCGGAAGGTTCGTGGACGCGGCTCCCGATGGCGGACACTTGATCGGTTTCCGGATGCTAACGAGCGAGTCGGACGCGGTGATCCTACAGTTACAGCCGATCTACCGGGCCGCACAGCAGACCTCCGCGGAAGGCTTCAATTACGGCGTATTCGTCGAGCGGCGCCCCGATAGGCGACTCTCTTGGAGACGGCCATCGGGTTGGAAGGGACCCGCGGAGGCGGCATGTGAGGAACATGTGGTCGCCGCCAAGGAAGGCTATGCCGTCGGTACCGTCCGTGTTGCCGGTCTTGTGCGAGGACCGGGCGACCAGGAGCAGCCTGGAGGCCTGCAAGTGGTCTTCATGCGACTCAAAGGCGACCGCCTCGATCCACAAGATTCCTATGAGAGTCGCTGGGTCGGAAGCAGCAAGGAAGAGTGGCGTCTGGACTCCGGCGGCCTACCGATCATCGGCGTGTACGGTGTTCACGCCGCTGATGGTCTGATCGCCTTGGGGCTACTGCTTCCTCTCGCGGAATCCGCCCCAATTCTTCCCCTTGCGGTCGCACCGTTCGACGAGAACAAGGCCAAGGAGCACCAAGCGGCCTGCGCCAACCACCTCGGCGTTCCGGTCGAAATCACCAACTCCATCGGCATGAAGCTAGTCCTCATCCCGGCGGGCGAGTTCGATATGGGCTGCACGGACGAGGAAGTCGCGCGGGCGAAGGCCGAGTTCCAAACGCAAAACCTACCTCCGGGCTGGTTGTATATGGTTCTTTCGGAGTCGCCTCGCCACCACGTCAGAATCACCAAGCCCTTCTTGGTCGGCGCCTACGAGGTGACTCAGGAGGACTATTTGAACATCACGGGGAAAACGCCAAGTTACTTCTCCGCTGGCGGACGTGGCGGTGAGAAAGTCGGCGGTCTGGACACGAGAAGGCATCCGGTCGAACAAGTGACGTGGGAGCAAGCCGTCGAGTTCTGCAAGATTCTTTCGGGCCGACCCGATGAGCAATCCGCAGGACGTGTCTACCGACTTCCCACGGAAGCCGAATGGGAGTACGCCTGCCATGCGGGCATGACGACACGTTGGCACTGTGGCGAGGATCTCGCGAAGCTAGAGTCCGTTGGGTGGTTCCAAACGAACTCGGACATAGTGACGCACCCGGTGGGAACGAAAGCGCCTAACGCTTGGGGACTCTTCGATATGCACGGCAACGTATTGGAGTGGTGCGCGGATTGGTTTGGGCAGGACTACTACCGCGAGTCGCCCCGAGATGATCCGACCGGGCCTCTCGATGGAGGTATTCGGGTTATCCGCGGCGGAAGTTGCCACGAACCCTCAGTGCTCTGCCGGGCGACCACGAGAATGACGCTTGGTCCTCAGCAGTTTAACTCATCGGTTGGGTTTCGCGTCGTTTGCGAGGTTCGTGTACAGCCGACAGCGGGCGTTTACGCGCCCGCGGCCGCTTCCGCCCGGAGCGCAGAGGAGATTGCGCGGCGGCGGCAGGAGTATTTGGATAAGTACCTGAAGCCGCTTCAGGAGGGGAAGCGCGAGGACGTGCCCGAGAGTAGATACGCGGCCCTGTTTCCGCCGAAAGTCAAGACTCAGTTCGACCTGTCCCAGATCGGGCTTACGTCGAAGGTCTTCGCCGACTGGGAGTGCAAGAGCCCCTTGGACCCGGACCGGCTCAAAGATGGCCAGACGCCGTTTTTCAAGGGTTACTTCGATACGCAAGGGCGGCTGCACCAGGTCGAGTCGTACGGGCCCAACGGCGGGATGGTGAACGAACCGCAGAAAGGTTGTGCGGCGGTGCGATACTGGTACGGCGCGAAGAACCGACGAACCCAGGAGACGTTCTTGGGCGCCGATGGCAAGTCGGTGGATAACCGTTTCATGGAAGTCATCGTCCACTACGCTTACGACGACGCCGACCGCAAGGTGGAGAGCCGCTTCTACGACAAAGACGGAAAGCCGGCCGAAGATTTTCTTGGGGTCCACCGCCGGGTCTATCGCGAAGGGACCGACGCCCTCGAATACCGCCTCGACGGCACGCCCCGCCAGCGCTGGCTCCCGGCGATCAAATTGGGCAAGTGGTTCGACCACGGGACGACACACCCCGAGCCGGCGATCAGCGCCGATGGCAAGGACTTGTACTTCTGTGCGGATCGACTGGTTGACGGCACTCGCCAACGCGGGATATTCCACATGAAATGGGTGGACCAGGATCACCACTGGTCGGAACCGGAGCCGGTTCTCGCCGGAGGAAAGCTGCTCCGCGGCAGATTCCCCGCGGTTTCGAGCAACGGCAACTTTCTTGCCGTTTGCGCCCTGCGTAACGATCCAAGTCATGGACAGGAGTACCCTGATCTCCCGAATTATGGCGGCGAGGATGTTTATGTGACGGAACGCCAAGGCGATGCCTGGGGCGCGGTGCGTAACGGGGGCCCGAAACTCAACGATACTAGACGGACGGGAGGAAAAGGATGCTGGGGACTGTGCTTTGCGCCCGGCACCGACAGTCTGTGCTTCGTTGCGAATCATCTCTTCTGGCTCTCCGACCGCGAGGGCATCGAGTGGTCGGAACCGCGCCGCATCCCGGTTGAGGTCATAGATATCCCCTGCATGCCCGCCCTTGCTGTCGGCGGAAAGCAACTCTACTACCAATCGGGCGTCCAAGAATCCAGAAAGGGCCTCGGGGTGCAAGACATTTGGATGTGCAGGAAGGAACAGAATGGTTGGGCGAGACCGATCAACCTCGGCCGCGAAGTGAACGGTGGCGGAACCGACGCGAGCCCGACGGTGACGGCCGATGGCTCGATCATGTACTATCTGCGGTACGGATGGAGTTTTGACCTTTGCGTCACCGGCCGGGCGGACAGCGAGGAAGCGATCCGCCACCTCGCCGACATCCACGCCCTAGGCGACTAACGTGCGCGACGTGTGGGCCGCACCGCGGGGCAGGTCGCTGACGCGCCCCGGGGAACGGGGCATTGAGTTGTGACGCAATGATTATTGCAGGATCCCGGAAGGTTCAGAGAATCGCAGGTCAGCGACCTGCCGCACGGTGTGAGGCATCAGAATAGGAGGGGCATGAAATGAGAACCTTACTTGCTGCGATGCTCGCTGTTGGACTGTCCACGCCGATCGCTTTCGCAAGGAAATGGACCGACTCGACCGGAAAGTACACCGTTGACGCGGAATTCGTCGACTTCAAGGACGCGAAAGTCCACTTGAAAAAAGAAGACGGAACCCCCCTGTCCCTCCCCCTGGAAAAGCTGAGCGCAACGGACCAAGACTTCGTGAGGAAGGCTGCGGGCCTACCCGGAGAGTTGAACACAGACGATGATTCTTCTGAAAAGCCGCGGCGGCAAACCTCGACGGGAGTTCCAAAGCCGTCAGGAAAGCGTGTCGCAAAGCCCCGCGCCGAGGAGTTGGACGACCAAGCTGCTGCGGGGCTGATCGGCGGCGAGAAAGGGCCCCTGGGGCCGTTAGCGATTGGCCCGCTCAGGCTTGGCATGAATTATCCGCAAGTCTGGTCAACACTGCCTCTTGTCGTGGGGCAATCTACGCCGGATGGCGGCGTGAGATTCGTTAAGCCACCCCCTCGCGTTGTCTACGATCCGCTGGGTCCCGTCCTGAACGCAATCTCGGGATATCAGTTGAGATTCAAGGACGGCAGTTACGCCCAAATGTCGTTCTCCCCTCCTGATCCTGGAGTGGTGACGGCGATCACTTTCCATTTCTTACATTCCAAGAAAGCACCCGTCGCGTTCGTTGTCTCCCAGTACAGCACGATTTATGGGGAGCCGAAACGGTTTGAGCATAACGGCTCGACGGATTTCACTTGGACCTTTAAGGACCAAGGGGTGGACCGAGAGTTGAGAGTCACAGTTCATCAGCGAGACAATACTCACAGCGTCGAATTGCGGACCACGCATCAGGTTGAGGTTGGCCCAAAGCCAAGATAACGGTCCCGTTTCCAACGCGCCGCAGCGGCACCGGACCATAGTCGAGTTCTTCCCAGCCATAGTCTTGCTCGTTGATCTCGGCAGGCGTCTAAACCCACTGGCGATGACCACAAGGAGCTGGAGGACTACGGATGGTTCGGAGTGGACTCCGGCGGCACGTTGCACCCGGTAGGTCAAAAGAAACCGAACGTATGCGGGTTGTACGATGGCAAGGCAACGTCTGGGAGTGCGTCGTCCGCCAGCCCTCGCTTGCGCTGCGAGTTAGTTTGGGCGAGCCCCAAAGGTGCCGCTATCAGCCGCGAGCGGTATACCGCCCGTTTGCCCAAGAAACCCAGAAGGCGTATCCGGACTGCCACCGTCCTGCCTTGCGGTCAGGTCGGATCCAACAACAAGGGTGGCAAGGCGACCCGACCACCCGTCAGAGTATCAGAATGCAAAACGTGTGACGCGGTTGCGTTCTCTGTTTCTTGGGGGGACTGTTTGCAACGATGACTGGGCGGGGAATAATCGGTGAGAAACCCGAAGACGAAAGGGGGAGAAGATGACGACGTTGGCTTCCAGGCTTGTTCGGCGTGCCGCCTGCCTGGCGCTGCCGTTAATCGTTTCGGGGGCCTATGCCGCCGAGGGGGAATCCGAGGAACGGCGTGAGACAATCGCTCTGCCCCCCGCCTTCGCCGGCACTCCCCTTTCGTTTCAGATCCACGCCGAGGCCCAGTACATGATCGGGCGCGGATACATGATGAAGTCGGCGGCCATCGCGCGAAAGCACAATGCCGAAGCCGTCGCCAAGGAGATCCAGAACTCCGTCGAATCCGTCGACGCCTACTTCCGCCGCCGCGAGATGAACCGCGAGTACCGCGCCAAGGAAGATCCCAACTACCTGGCCCGAGAACAGCACCGCCAGGAGGTCCGCCGCCAGCGCCTCGAATACCAGCTTCAGGATGTCCTGAAAGGCGACCTCACGGACGAACTGAATTGGCTTTTGGCGGAATTGTCGGGCCCGGTGCTTGCCTATCAATACCTCCAGGACCGCACCTCCCTGGCCGACACCGAACTCAACCCGAAACTCCCACGCGATGCCCTCTCCCATATCCGCCTCAGCGACGGCGCGCCGGACGCCGGCCGGCTCGTCTTCGCGGCGGGCGATCCCCAGGTGCTGCAGACACGTTGGCCGCACGCGCTACGCAGCCCGCAGTTTGCCGAGCTGCGGACCCGGTTTGAATCGGGTCGTGACAAGCTGGTGGAAAATCTCCGCAACGGCCGCGAAACCGGCGGCGCCGAAGGAGAACTCGTCACGTGCATCAACGACATGCTGGTCGCCTTGCAGAAGGCGTATCCTGACGAACGACGAAAAGACCCGGCGGAGTTCCTCTCCTACACCACGGCCCGGCGATTCCTCCGGTCCCTGGCGGCCCAGACCTGCCGGGTCGTCGAAAGCGAGGATCCCGCGATGCTCGACGGCTCGCTCCGATTCCAGGGAGAACGGGTCTTGGACCTGGTTCAGCACATGGATGGCTCCGGACTGGTCTTCGCCCCGCCCCAACCGGGCGAAGAGCGGTTCTACCGCGCCTTACTCGGCGACCTGCGGAACCTCTGGCTATCTTTGGCCGCCGACGATCCATCCTCCAACAACGATCCACTGATACAAACCAAGTAGGCTGGAGAAATCCCGATCGTTTAACCGCAGTGCCCAACGGGCCGCGCGCCCGGCGAGAGGCAGCGTGGCATCTCTCACAACACGGCGGAAGAGCGTGCCAAAGCGTTCCACCGACGCGCGGCCCGTTGGGCACTGCGGTTAAACGAGGATGATTTCGGATTTGTTTCGACCAGGTGCACAAACCATGCCCGTCACGATTCGTATCCTGTCTGGTGCTCGTCAAGGGGATGAGATCCTGCTCGACGCGCGCGAGTTCCGCATCGGCGACGGCCCGGAATGCGAGGTGTGTTTCGACCCTCAGGCCGACCCCGCGGCACAAGGACGCCTGGCAAAGATCCGACTCAAGGACGACGGATGGTACGTGCGGCCCGACGCCTCCGGGGCGATGCTGCTGAACCGTTCGACGATCGCCGGAGAGACCCACCTCCGATCCGGCGACGTGCTGCGGATGTCGCCGACTGGTCCCGATGTATTGTTCGCAATCTCAGCAATCGCTCCCTCGTCTGCGACGACGGCCGCTGCGGAGATCCCGCGGCCGGTCGAGCGAAAGCCTGCCGATGTACCTCGTTCGGCCCCTGCGGTCACCGGCAACCAAGAGACGTTAACCGTGTCGGCGTCGTCCGCATCATCCACGCCGGCGCCGGATTCCGGCCCGGCGCCGAGCCGCCGGCGCACCTGGGCTGCTCTCGCAGTGTCGGCAGCACTCCTTGTAGCCTCGGCGTGGTGGGTTTTCGCATCGGGTCGGCACGGCGTCGGACCGGCCGCCCAGAGCGCGCAGGCCGAACCGGACGCCGGACCAGCCTCCGACCGCACGGCGGCCGAGGGCGGTTCTCCGCCCGTCCTCAATGTGCCCGCCGAGTTGGCGTTGAAGGCCGGCGAAGAGACGGTCTTCTCCGTATCGGCTGTTATTCCCGGCCGTCCGGCAAGTCGCCCGACGCTGCGGGCCGACGGCGCCCCGGACTGGGTGAAGATCGACGCAGACTCCGGCACGATCCACTGCACTCCTCCGGCGACCGCCAACGGCACATTCGAGCTAAAGATCTCCGCGATCGACAAGGACCAACCGAGTCTGGTGACGCAAGCCGTCGTCAAGCTGCAAGTTTCCGGCGATCCTTGGACTCGCGTCCAAGAGGAACTCGGCGAGGCGGTGTTCCTGGTTCTCGTCGAGGCCGGCAATGAGGAAACGGCCCGCACGTGGCCGTTCGCCACGTGCTCGGCAATCGGCGATTCCACGCTGCTGACCACCGCGCGGGAAACGGCGCAGTTGGCTGTATGGCGCGGCCAGGGCTTCCGGATCTGGGTGAGTCGTTCGACCGATGGCCCGAGAATCGAGGTCAAGGATCTCCGCGTCCATCGCCAGTTCGTGCCGCTGGCCGACAAGCCCGGCGACTGGGTCTACGCCAACCTGGGTCTGCTGGTGACCGAGGAGAAACTGCCGCGTGCCGCGCGCCTGGCGTCCACCGACGAACTGCGAGAACTTGAGGAGGGGCTTCCCCTGGCTTGCTTCGGTTTCTCGCACG
>JABWBD010000208.1 GCA_013360685.1 Pirellulales bacterium | reverse complement strand
CAATTCCCCAAATTGCCACCATTGCCTATACGATCAGGAATTACGTAATCGGCTTCATCCACCTGGTATTGCTGGGCGTGATTTCCTCTTTTATTCTGGGCGGGTCGATCCAGAAGTACAGCTTCAGCGCGGGATTCAGCTCCGTGCCCGCGCGGAGGCGGGCTTCCACGAAGAGCCAGAGAAACACAAACAGAAACGCAAGCTGCACGACCCTCCGGACGTTCGCGCCGGCAAGCCAACGACCGCGCCGCATCATGAGACGGCGATCTCCTTCGGCGAGAGCAAGCGGTAATCCATCGTGCCCAGGCCGGCCTCGCTCCCTTTGACCACCGACTTGATCTCCTCCGGTTTGCGGCCGAGGACTTCCGCGC
The DNA here is from genome assembly GCA_013360685.1 of Pirellulales bacterium. Taxonomy (GTDB): domain Bacteria; phylum Planctomycetota; class Planctomycetia; order Pirellulales; family Thermoguttaceae; genus JABWBD01. Next base: position 13,831 of record JABWBD010000208.1, on the reverse strand, counting down.
CCCAGGCGTCCAGAGCAACCGGATCGACCCCCGCGGCCAGCGTCATCTTCAAGGCGACGTCGTTCGGGTCGCCGCCGCGCGGGCCGTGGGCCGTGAGGATCCGAACGGCGTCGAGCACGCAAATCTGCGGCTTCATGAAGCGCGTGATGTCGACCAGGCAGGCGGGAATATCCTGGTGGAAGAGCTTGCGGTTTTCGATCACGCCCATGTAGTTCTTCATGCACATCGTCGCGCCCGCCAGCCCGTGGTGCTTGATGATCGGCACGTTGATGACCAGGTCGCATTCGACGATCCCGGGAAAGACGGGGAGGCTCTTCACGCGCTCGCCGCGGATGTCCATCTCACGGAAGCGGCTGCGGTCCAGGAAGACCACTTCCGCGCCCAGCTTCTTGGCCGCCTCGGCAATGCCGCTGGACGCGTAGGATTTCTGGGCGATGTCGCAGGGGTTGTCGCCGACTTTTACGGTCTTGGCCCCGGCATCGAGCGCGAGGCGAATGAGCGTGGCCACCACGTCGGGATTCGTGTTGCAGGCCAACTCGGGCACGCGGTCCCAGCCGATATTGGGCTTGATCCAGACCACCGAACCGCGGCCGACGAACCGCTTCATGCCGCCGAGCCCCTCGATCGCCTGCTGGGTCATCTTCACGGCCGCATCCTGGATCTGAGCGGCCGAAGGAGTGCCGGACCCGGACCATTGGGCGATGGTCATCTTGGTCGATTCGGCGGCCGCCTGCGCGGTGGAAAACGCATCGGCTCCCAAGGCCGCCACACTCGCCGCGGCAGCCGAACGGAGCAGGAAGTCCCGACGGGAGAACGATTCGTGCATCGCGCAACTCCTCTGGAAGAAAGAAACACCCGAGTCCCGATGGGGTGGTTGTGCGCCCCGGCAAACCTTCAGGTTAGCATGATCGGAACAGATTACAACAGATCGTATCGGAGTGTTTTCGGATTGGACGCGGGAATGGCTGGAGAGGAAAGCTGGATTGAACAGACATGGAGAACCGGGATTGTGCTTCTGGGGGGCCTTGCTTTGCGTGTGGAAGAGGGGCATTCCGGGCAGAGGAATCGGGCATTGATGACTCCGCCGGTCAACATGCTTGCCCGGTGGTTGACTCCCGGCTATCGTGGCGGGCAACCCGGTTGCGCTTGGTCGATTCCAACGAGGGAGGTGGTCCATGGAAAAGGTGCGTGTCGGTTTGATCGGTTCACAATTCATTTCGACGATTCACGCGGAGGCGCTCGGACGCGTGCCGGAGGCGGAACTGTTCGCCGTCGCCTCTCCGACCGAAGACCACGTCCGCGGCTTCGCTCGGAATTTCGGCATCCCGCACTGCTTCACCGACTACCGCAAAATGCTCGAGCTGGACGAACTGGACATGGTCGTCCTTGGCCTGCCCAATTGGCTGCATTGCCAGGCTACCCTGGACGCGGCGGCCGCCGGCAAGCACGTCGTCTGCGAGAAGCCGCTGGCGATGAATCTCCGGGAGGCCGACCGGATGATCGAAGCCTGCCGGACTGCCGGCGTGAAGCTGATGTATGCGGAGGAACTCTGCTTCGCCCCAAAGTACGTGCGGCTCAAAAAACTGCTCGACGACGGCGCCCTGGGCCGCCCTACGCTCATCAAACAGTCCGAAAAGCACGACGGCCCGCACGCCCCGCACTTCTGGGACGTCTCGCGCAGCGGCGGCGGCGTGACCATGGACATGGGCTGCCACGCGATCGAGTTTTTCCGATGGATGCTGGGCAAGCCCGCGATCCGGTCGGTCTATGCCCAGATGTCGACCCAGGTCCACACCGACAAAACCGAGGGCGACGATAACGCGCTGGTGATCCTGGAATTCGAGGACGGCTGCGTCGGCCTGGCGGAGGAGAGTTGGAGCAAGCTCGGCGGAATGGACGACCGGGCCGAGGTCTATGGATCCGGCGGCGTCGCCTACGCCGGCCTGCTGCACGGCAATTCCATCGAGACCTACAGCTCCGTCGGGTACGATTACGCCGTGGAGAAAGCCGGGAGCACGCTGGGATGGAGTTTCACGATTTACGAGGAACTCTGGAACTACGGCTTCCCGCAGGAGTTCGCCCATTTCGTCGATTGCGTGAAGAACGACAAGCAGCCTCGGGAGACGGGCGAAGACGGGCGCGCGGTCCTGGAGGCGATCTTCGCCGCCTACCAGTCCGCCGGCACGGGGCGGAAAGTATTGCTGCCGTTCACCGGCGACGCGGAGAAGCCGTGGGATCTGTGGCAGGAACGGTAGGGGGGCCAAAATCCACGCCTTTTCTTGGCTCGTCTCGGGCCGGCGTATGGTAGGCTTGTGATGGGGGACCACCATGAAATGCCGCTGCCCATACTGCTCGACCCGCCTGCAAGTGAAGAACACCGACGTGGCGCTGTGTCCCTATTGCGCCGCGATGTTCCAGCCGTCCCGCAATCGGCCGCTGCCGTCGTGGATTTGGGGCGTCCTCGTGTTTCTGGCCATCAACGCCGTGTTGCGGCTGTTCTATTGAGGCGGAGCCTACAGCGTCCAGCCTTCGCGGTATTCGCGGTGCAGGAGCTTGTTGGCCGCTTCGTCGTTGGTGATCTTCAGGTTCGGGCCGTCCCACGCAAGCTTCTTGCCGGCGTGGAGAGCGACATTTCCTAACATGCAGACCTCGGTCAAGAGGCCCGCATGGTTGACGAAGTCGGCGCCGGCCGCAGGTCCGCCCCGGCAGGCGTCGATCCACTCCTTGTCGTGGCCGACGGAGCGGGGCAGCAGCTTGGGAGGTCCGCCGTAGGTCTGCATCTTCGACTCAGGGATGAGGCGATGCCCCATGAGCGTGCCTTTCTCCCCGATGTAGATCACATCGGAGATCCGCCGGCCTTCCTCCAGGTCTGCGGGCCGCGGCGGCTGCAGGCCACCGTCGTACCAGGTAAGCGTGAGCGGCGGCATGTCCTCGCGCGCCGGGAATTCAAATCGCGCGATGACGCCGAGCGGATAGATCTCCCCGTCGGTCCTGGTGGAAGAGGCTTCGACGCTCGTCGGATGGCCCAGCTTGAGCGCCTTGAACACCGAGGACAACTTGTGGCAGCCCAGATCGCCCAAGAGGCCCGTGCCGAAGTCCCACCAGTTCCGCCAGGTCCAGGGACAGTAGGCCGGGTGATAGGGGCGCTCCGGCGCGGGCCCAAGCCACAAGTCCCAATCCAATCCGGCCGGAACCGGCGGAGTTTCTTTCGGGCGCCCTTCCCACGTCGGCCAGGCCCAGAACCGGGCCGGTGACCATACTTGGACCTCGTACACCGGGCCGATCGCCCCGTCCCAGATGAACTCGGCCGCCAGGCGGGCTTCTTCCGAAGCCTGCCCCTGGTTGCCCAACTGCGTGGCCACCTTGGCCTCCTTGGCGGCTTCGGCGACCTTGCGGGCCTCGTGGACGGAATAGGTAAGCGGCTTCTCGCAGTAGACGTGTTTGCCGAGCTTCAACGCGGCCATCGTGATTACGGCATGGCTATGATCCGGAGTGGCGATCATCACCGCGTCCACGTCTTCCTTGGCCAGCAGCTCGCGGTAGTCGCTGTAAGTCTTGCAGCCCTGATACTTGCCTGAAGCCTTCTGCTCGGCATACGACTCGTCCATGGCGCGCCGTGCCGGTTCGGCGCCCGCAACCCGCTGCTCTTTGCCCTGCGTCCAGTTCCAGGAGATATAGCCGCCGCTCTCCCGGTTGACGTCGCAGACCGCAACCACCTGGACCTCCGGGAATCGCTGCAGGCGGATCATGTTCTGGAGACCTTGCCCGCCGGTCCCGATGCCGGCCAGGGTGGTTTTCTCGCTGGGCGGGACATTGCCGTCGCCCCCGAGCACGCTGCGGGGAACGATGGTGAACGCCGTCGCGGCCGCCACGCCGCCCAGAAATCGCCGCCGGGACACCGATTTGCCACGTCCGGATGCCTTCGCTTCGGATCGCACGCCGTTTTTCATCTCTGGTCCTCCTGGTTGTATCGGGACGGGCCGCGGGCACGCGGGCCGATGGGCCTGCGGATCAACGATGGTGCCGCGCGCACCCCAGCATAGCACTACCGGAAACGCCTGGGAATGCCCGGGTCTGCCGCGGCTATTCACGGTTCAAGCTCTGACCATAAGCCCCACAAGTCCCTCTCCAACGGGCTGGGTGGGTTGAGCGGGCACGCGGCCCCATGGGCCTGCGGTGAAACGATGGCGTCGCGCGCACCCCAGCATGCTACTCCGGCGCAACGGCGACGAGTTCGTGGCAGACCGCCTCAAGCTGTTCGGCCGTGATCGAGGCGCGTTGTTCGGCATAGCCGATCAACAGCGACAGATCGCAGAGCCGATTGATCCGCCGCGCGACGCCGTGGGTGAGACGGTGAAGAACGGCCTTGGCCTCCGGTTCGAAAATCTGTCTGCGGGCACCGGCCACGCCCAGGCGGTGATCGACGTACTGGGCTGTTTCCGCCCTGGTCAGCGGCCGCAAGAGACATTTCACCCCCATGCGTTCCTCCAACTGCGGTGTGCGGTCCAGGACGGGCAACAGTCCCGGTTGGCCGATCAGCAGGAGCGTGAGGCCGGGCCGGCCTGCCAGTTCGAAATTCAGCAGCAACCGCAGCGCCTCGAGGCATTCGGGGTCGTCCAGGAGATGCGATTCGTCGATGGCCACGACGGCGTGGTGGTCCCGCTTGGTATTGGCAGTCAGGAACCGCTCAATGAGGCGGATGTTTTGCACCGGATCCTGCGAGGGAGTTTCGCCGTCTCCGGCGAGTTCGGCAGCAATATAGCCCAGGAGTTGTCCGGCGCTGAGCTGGGGAAAGACCAAGTGGACGAAGGGAGTGAACGGTTCGCCGAGCATCGCGCGGAGCATGGTGACGATGAGCGTCTTGCCCGAACCGGAGGGGCCGGCGAGGATCGCGGCCCCTCGCCGGTTCTCAATGGCATATCGGAGCTTGAGCAGCGCCGCCTGATGCGATTCGCAGGGATAGTAGAACCGCGGATCGGAGCAGTTTTCGAACGGCTTCTGCTGGAGCTGCCAGTAGGATTCGTACATGGGACGATTTCTTGGGGTATCGGTCCAAGATCCTAGACGAAATTGTCTGCCAGGCCGGCCTCGGCAATGCCGGCTCTCCGGAGCCGGTCGCACAGACGGTCCAATTCGGGCGGATTCGCGTTACGGACATCCCGGACGATGACCGCGGCGTCGATCCAGCGTCCTGCGCCGCAGAGTGCCTGAGCGGCCGGCCCGTCCGCCGGAGCGAATCGCCCCAGATCGACCAGGACCAGGTCGTAGTGCTCGCGGAGCACGTCGATCTCTGCGGCAGGGTCGTGCGCGAGGGAGCCGTCCGCACCGGCATGCTTCCCGCACAGAGGCAAGATGGCCAAGTGATCGTCGACGGACTCGATCACGACCTCGCCGAGCGGCAATTGGCCGTCCAGCACGTCTTCCCACCCCGAATCCGGCAACAGGCCGAGTCGTCGGGCCAATTGCGGCTGCTCGAAATCGGCGTCGACCAGGATGGCCCGCAGCCCGCGCCTTGCCAGCCGCTGTGCCGCGCACAGCAGAAGGGTTGTGCAGCCGCTGCCCCGGCGGCAGCCGCAGGCGGCGAAAACCTTACGGCCGAGCGCCGTTGGGGCGATGAGTCCTTCGGCCAGTGCATCCAGTTGCGTTTCCGCGACTGCCGACAGCCGCCGGCAACTGTCGGGCCAGGCGAAACCATCGACCTGGAGCAGTGGCTGGAAAGGCTGGGAGGCTGCCGGCATCGGCTCTTCGGGAAACGGCTCGGACGGACGGACGAACTCGGCCGTGGCCACGGGCGCCGCCATCGGGACGGCGTCGTGTTGCCTGTACGCATTAATAAAGGCTTGGTCGAGTGCTGTCATAGCCGGCTCGGACATTGCTCGGTTTCTCGATCGTTCCCTGGAACTGGGCAGCGCCCGGTTGCGGTGTGCCGCCGTAGACGTCGGCGCCATAACGCGGCGCTTGAGCAACACCCACCGGACTGGAAGGCGAGTATCCGGCGCCGCTCGTCGGTGCATAGGAAGTGCCGGGATAAGCGCCGGCCGGGTAGTTGCTCGGGGCACCCACGCCGGCCGGAACGGCCGACGGTTGCCCCTGCGCCGGATAGCCGCTCGGCCCCATCGCGGACGGATAGCCGGTCGAACCCGCGGCCGGCGGGTAGCTGCTCGGACCGCCGGCCGGCACGTAGCTGCTCGGACCTGTGGCGGAGGGATAGCTACTCGGACCGTTGGCCGGCGCATAGCTGCCCGGATAGCTCGGCGGATTGCCGGTCGGGTAGCTCGGCTGGCCGGCGCCGGCGGGATAGCTCGACGGACTGCCGCCGACCGTGTAGTTCGGCTGGCTGGCAGCGTTCGGATCGGCGCCGTAGCGATAGCGAGAATCCGCCGTACGGTAGTCGCGTGCGGATTCCGGTGCGGCCGCTTGCTGGTAGCTGGTCTGGCTGGCAGTCTGCGTATCCGTGCCATAGCCTGCACGCGGATCAAAGCGAGGTTCCGGCGTGGCGCCAAGGTTTGCCCTCGCGTCCGGGTAACCGGCCGGCGCGGAATAGGTTGACGCTTGATAGCCGGAAGATGGCGTTGCCGTGGGGGCATTGACGGTCATCGATTGGTTTACGCCGGCCTGCGACGGATAGGGAGCGGCGTAGCTCGGCGCCGAATACCCGGCGCCCGAGGAATCCCTGGCATTGGGATCCGCGACCGCGACCGGCGCGGGCATGATGGGCATACCGCCCGCAGTCGGCGGCATCGTGAACGTGGGCGCCGTTTGTACGGCATTCGGCCAACTCGGTGTCTGGCCCGCGACTTCCACAGCGCCGGACGGTTGCGTCGGCGCGCTCTTGTTCCACGACGCGTTTTGCTGCGGATTGCTCCACGAGTTCGACGCGGCGGGCGTGCCCGACGAAGGAGCCTGGACTTGTCCCCAAACGGGTTCGGAGGGCGGCGTGCCGGTGGCCGTCAGCTCCGTAGGAGACGCCGAGGCGCCGGGGAACTGGTTTTGGCTGTTCGGCCAGTTCGTTGCCTGTTCGGCCGGGCCGTTCCACGGAGCGGCGCCGGAAGGGGCTGCCGGCTGACCATTCCAGGCTGGGGTAGGTGAAGGCGCGTTCCACGGCGTGGCGGCCACTTCGGCTGGCTGCTGCCACGACGGAGCAGTTGTTGCAGGAGCAGCCCAAGGCGGCGTGGCCTCCGTATTCGGAGCCGGGGATTGTGGCTGCCAGGTGGCCGTATCCGAAGTCTCCGTCGGTTTGTCGCCGACGAGCAGGTACCCCAGGACGGCCACAAAGAACAGGCCGATTCCAACACCTGCCAGGACTTTCACCGAAAGCCCGGAACTGATCACGCGGTTTTCGCGACAGCCGTAACGCGCCATCGGATCCATCTCCGGATCGTTGGCGGCCAAGTTGGGCATGCGGGCCAACACCTGACGCGACCCCTCGTAACAGGATTCCGCGTCTCGATGGGGTGTGTGGGCCATTGGCGAATCACCCATAGGGTGGTACGCCGAGTCGTTGCTTGTGTTCCTGTCCATGGTTTCGTGCTCTCTCGTCCTAAGGGTCCCACCAGGACCACCCCGCCGGGTCGCCTCGGCGCACCAAGCCGCGCGGCAGTCCAACGTCACACGAAACTATCGGTTCCGATTCTGCGGATCTTGAGCATTAAATGAAGTTTGCCGATCGCATAAGATGATGCGACCAGGGAGATTCAGCAATCCATCATGCCGGCTGTCAGGGCCCAATACTCCATTACCCTGCTATCCCATTTCCCCAGCCTTCACGGGAGGTGAATCCGGAACGTGCTTCCACGTCCGATGCGGCTGTCGACGGAAACGGAACCGCCATGGGCCGCGGCGATATGCTTGACGATCGCCAGCCCCAGACCGGTGCCGCCCAACTTGTCGCTGCGGGCCTTGTCAACCCGGTAAAACCGCTCGAAGAGCCGGGGGAAGTGCTTGGGATCAATGCCGGGGCCCTCGTCGGTGACCTCGATGACCAGCCCCGCGTGATCGCGCCTGGCCAGGATCCGTACCGTGCTCCCTTCGGTGCCGTACTTCACGGCGTTGTCGACCAGGTTGGCCACGGCCTGTTCCAAGAGGCGGGGATTGATCCTGGCCTCCAATCCCGGGCTGCTCTCGCACACGAGGTTGATCCGCTTCCGGTCCGCCCGCGGCCGATAGCTTTGAACTACCGATTCGAGCACTTCGTCCACATGGCCCGGGCGCAACTCCACCGCCTGTTCTTCGGATTCTTTCTCAATCCGAGCCAGGCTGAGGATGTCGTTGAACAGGCTTTCGAGACGGTTGGCCTGGTTGAGGACAATCGTGAGAAACCGTTCCGCGTTCTGCCGGTCGTCCAGTCCACCGTCCAGCAGCGTCTCCACGAAGCCCTTGATCGAGGTAACGGGCGTGCGGAGTTCGTGGCTGGCGTTGGCCACGAACTCCCGCCGGACGTTCTCCAACTGGCGCAAGCGGGTGACGTCGTTCAGCACCACGAGGACGCCGATCCGCTGCTTCCGCCGATCGTAGAGCGCGGTGCTGCTCGCGGTGAACCATCGCGGCGGGTCGTCGCGGACGGCGAGATCGCGTTTTGCGGGCAGAGGGCTGGCGAGGGCTTCCTCGACGAACGCGAGCACGTCGGCCTTTCGCAGGACCTCGTGGATGGGCCTTCCCCGCGCCACGGCCGGATCGAGGTGAAACATCCGGCTGCAAGCGGGGTTCAGTCCAAGGATTCTCCCGTCGCTGTCGAGGGCCAGGACGCCTTCGGCCATGCTGTCGAGGATGGCATCCTGCTCGTCCCGCTGGCGGATGATCGTGGCAATCCGTTCGTCGAGCTGAGAGGCCATTTCGTTCATGGCCTCGGCCAGCGCGGCGACTTCGCGCGAACCTTCGATTCGCAGACGGTGCTCCAGGTCGCCCTGAGCGAAACGGGCGGCGCCGTCGCTCATCCGTTCCAAGGGCCGGCTGATCCGCCGCGCAATCCACCAACTCAGCACAGTGATCACGACAACGGCCGAGAGTGCCACGGCAAAAACGCGACGTTCCAAGGCGGCCGCCACGGCCTGGATCTCGGAGGTCTCGCGCGCCGCGCGGACCACGGCAACCGTCCGTCCCTCGCGGAGCACGGGCACCGCCACGTAGGCCAGTTCGGCCTTGATGGTATCGCTGTAGCGAACGGAGTACCCCACGGTCTGGTTCTCAATCGCTGCGGCCACTTCGGGCCGGCCGGCATGGTTGTCCATCAGGGCCGGGTCCTCGTGCGCATCGGCAATGACCTTGCCGGAAGGCCCGATCACCGTGATCCGAAGCCCGGTGGACGGTCCGAGCTGCTTGGCAAGCCGGTCCAACTCTTCGCGGTTGTCCTGAAGCCGGTCGTCGGTCACCAGTTCGGCGAAGATGCGAGCGCCGGACTCCAGGGCGGCCCGCGTCTGCCGGGCGTGCAATTGGTCCACCGCCTCCCGGCCGTAGAACGAGACCAGCAAGAGGACTGCAACGGTAATCAGCACGTAGGAGGGGAAAACCCGCCAGAAAAGTCGCCTCGCGCGCATCACTTCGCCTCCCGTCCGCTGTGCCGGCGGAACGTTGCCTGGTAAGTCCGAATCACGCAATCTCGCGTATATCTTAACGCGGGATTGGGGGGTGGCCAAATGGGGATCCGGTGATGGGTGTTGGAGTGGTGGAGTACTGGAGTGGTGGAAGGGTGGGGCGCTAGCGTGTGCCAGAAATCGACCCGAGGGGCCTTATGTCAGTCGTGTTGGAACTGAAGACGGACAAAAGACTCCGAAGCCCACGGTCTGAGCACGAAGGCCGCTTCGGGACGGCCGACACATGCTTCGGCGTTGTCTGCATGGTCGGCGACTACGTTGACTACGTTGAGGGCCTCGCGGGAATTGTGGACCCGCAACGACTCGACATCCAGGCAACCGCTCCATGAGCCGACGGACACCGTCAGCGAGTCGGGCCGGGAAGGAAGGAAAAAGGCAAACGCGCGGCTGGAATCGCCCGGCGATTCAAACGGCATGCCGCGATAGAGTTCACAGAGGCCCGCCTTGCCCTGCTCGACGGTCAAGATCGCGGTGACGTTCAGAGGATAGGGATAACGATTCCGAAAACGGAGCGAAACCTGCCAGCTCTTTTCCTGCTTTGCTTCGACGAGGCGCTCACGGGCCTGGATGGTTTGGGCGCAGGCGTCGGCGAACCGGCCACTTCTTAATGCCTTCGCGGCTATGGCGAGCTCCCCCGCGCCGGGACCGCCGGCCCCCGCCGCCGACTCCAGCGACGGTGCCACGGTCGAGGCGCGGTCGCTCGCCTGGCCGGCCCGAGGCAGTATGGCGGCGTAGAACCGAGGCAGAGTTCGGAATTCCTTGGAGAGTATCTCCCAGCCGCGGACCTCTTTGCTGTCGGCCAACGCCCCGCGCTCTCGTCCGGCGGAGATCCAGCCTTCGGCTTCGGCCAGATCGATCAGCCGGTCCAACTCGGCCCATTGCTTGCACTCGTTCACCTTGCCGTACGCCCGGTCGAGAACCCGTTTGCGGTAGGCGTAAATCTGGTCTGCCTGCCGGCACAAGTCCGCGCACGCGTCGGCATTTGCCGGATGGATCTCTGGAAGGCTCGCGGCTTCCCGCACGCCGAGTCGCTCCAACGCTTCGACCGTCTGCCGGGTCTCGTCCAGAAGGACCGCGATCGTTGCGCGGTGTTCCTGGAGGTCGTAGGGCCCGTACGAGCCGACTCCTCGTGTGTCGTACCAGCGAAAGACCGGATCGCGGAGCGATAACTCCGGGCGGAAGAAGCCGATGTTCTTGATCCCCTGGGCCAGGCACAGCCTCGTCATCTTTTCCATTCGGACAAGTTCGACCTGATAATCCAGGTCGCCGTAACCCCAGAGGAGTATATATGGTTCGCGGGCGTCGCCGTAGGCTGCCATCCACTGGCGGAGATGCTCTTCTTCGCGCCCGGGCGGCGGATAGTTGTCCATAACGACCGCGTCGTACTTGAGCGTGCCGGGGCGGACCCATGCGGGATAGAAGCCGGGCGAGATCTTCAATTGTGGAAATCGCGACTTCACGTAGTCGTACAACGCATTGTGGACCCGGATCAGTTTTTCTTGGACCACTTCGCGCTGCTGGTAGCGCTGCATGCCGTTCGGCCCCAGGCTGACGTTCTTCCTCCGAGAGCACCACGCCGTATACCGTGCCGGGCCCAAGATACCGGACGATGGTCTCCAACTGCCATCCCAGGGTCTTCTTCACGCTCCGCATCACGCCGGGATCGTCGGCGATGGCCAGCCAGTCCTTGTTCCTCAAATCATCGCCGCCCGCGGGAACCCCCAGATGCTTGAGCCGCTCGTGGAGGCCCGGATAGGACATTCCGGTGAAACCCTCCCAGGTCGAGTGGTCGCCCCACCAGTAAAGCTCGACCCAGATGCGTGCGCGCCGGCTTTCTTCGATCATCGTCTTGCGGACATCGGCCATGTCGGCAACCAGGAACGGCACCACCCACTGATGGCCGAGCCAGTACCAGTTGACGTGATGGCGGCGCAGGAAATCGGCATCCATGGCCGGATCGTAGACCTGGACCTTGTGATTGCCGATCCATCCGTACCAGCCGCCGTTGATCTCATTGGCCGGCATGTCCGAGGACGAAGGCGGCCGTTCGCCTTTCACGCCGCGCTGAGGTAGAACGAAGGCGGCAATGAGCAACACCGCGGCCGTAAGGCATGGGTGCCGAATGGCGTGAAAGGCAGGGTTTCGTCGGGACATCAGGTTTCTCTTGTTTGTGGGTCAGGAAAACGCTTTACCATGTTGCCAGGCGGGGCCGTTGGCACAGCGAGGTGGTTTCCAGTAGCATGGAGTGCGCAGGATGCAGGCAGGACTTGCGGTTTGGGGAGATCCCGTGTGCGTTTGGGATCTGTCGACGGTTCTCAATTCAGGGGGGCATAGCCATGACTACGACCCGGATCCATCACATCCTCGATCAGGTGGGCACGATTGCATTTCCTGGTGTGTATGATACGCTCTCGGCGAAGATCTGCCAGATGGTCGGCTTCCCGATGGGGTTCATCTCGGGCTACTCCGTCGCGGCGACGGCCATCGGCCAGCCCGATCTCGGCCTGCTCACCCAGACCGAGATGATCGACCGTGCCCGGCGGATCGCAATGAGCGTGGAGATTCCCATCATTGTCGATGCGGATACGGGCTACGGCAGCCCGCTGAATGTCTACCGGACGGTCGACGAGTTGATCGCGGCCGGCGCGGCCGGATGTTTCCTGGAAGACCAGGCCTGGCCGAAGAAGTGCGGCCACCTGCGAGGCAAGCGTCTGATTCCTCGGCAGGAGTATCTTGCCAAGATCCGTGCCGCCGTGGCCGCTCGCGGCAGCCGCGACTTCTTCATCGTCGCGCGGACCGACGCGCTGGCCGTCGAGGGAATGGACGAGGCCATTGCGCGCGTGATGGCAGCGCGCGAGGCCGGTGCCGACGCCAGTTTCGTCGAAGCGCCGAACACGGTGGAAGACCTGGCCGAGATCGGCCGGCGGGCCCCGCCGCCCGTCGTGGCCAACATGATCGAAGGGGGCAAGACGCCCGTTCTGCCCCGCGACCGGCTTGCCGAAATGGGGTTTCAGTTGATCCTCTACCCCCTGGCCGGCATTTTCTCCGCTGCCAAGGCCATCGAATGGATGTACAACAAACTGCTCAGCGACGGGACAACCCTGGGAGAGGAGTCGCACTTGATGTCGTTCCACCACTTCAACGACTTGATCGGCGTCGAGGAGATGTACTTGCTGGCCGAGAGGTTTGAAGGGTGAGGGATGCAGATGGCAAGTGGGCTGGGCGGCCGATACACGGCGGTGGTTATTCTGCCATCAGCACATGCAACTCGTGCATCCTCGCGAGCAGCTCATCCTCGCGGATCGGCTTGGTGACGTAGCTCTCGCATCCTTCGCGAAAAGCCTGCACGCAGTGCTTCGAATCGCGCAGGGCGGTGGTCATGATCACGGGCACTCCGTCGGAACCGTGGACCCCTCGCTCGGCCTCGACCTGCCGAATTGCCTCCAGGGAGGCATGTCCGCTGCTGCCGGGCATCATGATGTCCAGGCAGACAAGATGGTAGGGAGTGCCGTCTTCTAATGCGAGACGCACCGCGTCGACGGCCTCAAGGCCGTCGTAGGCGAAATCGCATTGACCGTAAATGGAGAGGACGTCCTTGAGCAGTTCGCGGCAGACGCCGTCGTCGTCGACGATCAGGTAGCGCGGCCGGCGGGCCGACTCCTCGGCAGGTCCGCAGCCTGGCAATGCCGGAGAGGATGCCGCGGCGGCGGCTTGCCGCCGGACCGGGGACGCAACCTCCCCGAGCAAGCGCCCGACTTCCGCGAGCAGTCTCTGCTGGCGGACCGGCTTGGTGACGAAGGCCTCGCATCCTTCGCGGAAGGCCCGGATGCAGTGTTTCCGATCGGAAACGGCGCTCGTCATGATCACCTTGACCGCTGAGCCTCCGAAGATCCCTCGCTCGGATTCCAGGCGGCGGATGGCGTCGAGGACCTGATGGCCGTCGGTTCCGGGCATCATGATGTCGAGGCAAACCAGGTCGTAGGGCTCGGCGGCGTCGAGGCCGATGCGAAACGCGCCGATCGCCTCGTTTCCGTCATAGGCGAGATCGCACCGGCCGAAGGGCGCCAGGAAGTGCTGAACCAGACGCCGGCAGGCGGGGTCGTCGTCAACGATGAGGAACCTGGTCATGAGAGCCTCCTTCTATTTGCAGAAAGAAACTGTAGGTTGAGGCATCGCCGGCCGCTGCCGGAGCACCCGCCGGAGCCGGTCCATGGCCGCGGCGGCGCGGTGGCCGTCGTGGG
>JABWBD010000207.1 GCA_013360685.1 Pirellulales bacterium | reverse complement strand
TCGACCTCTTCCGCCTCCAGGTTCACGATCAAAAGCGTCCCGGCCGCGCGGTCGCCGAGACGCCGCGCGACCAGCGACGCGGCCGCACTCGGCCGCAAGACGAGTCGAGCCAGTTTCATGCCCGCCGCTTCGCACGTCTGGCGGACCGCTTCGACCAACTCGGAACGCACGGCCGCCGCGAAGACGTAGCGCGACGGATCGCCCTCGGCGTTCAGCGGAACGTAGTCCAGCGGCCACTGCTCCTCCAGGTTGTTGAACTGGCGGAGGGCCTGAAAGCGGACCAAGTCGGGCAGTTCCTCGTCGGGAGCGGCCGGAAGGGTCAAGTGGCGCAGTTCGACGCTCTCGCGCCCCAGCGCCACGACCGTGTCCAGCCGCCCGAGCCGTTGCGATTTCAACTCGGCCGCCAAGCGCTGGGCGACGCTCCCCTCGGCCGACTCGGCGCCCGCCGCTTCCTCTCGCAGAGAAATCGCAAAAACCCGTTCGACCACCATCCGACTCCCGCGCAACGACGCCACGACGCCGTTGGCTTCGGACTGGTTCCAGTGTAAGGCGAGGAATCGTTGCATGGTGCTTAGTGCGTGGTGCTTAGTGCGTGGAAATCCAGAATCTAAGAACTAAGATCTAAGCGCTAAGCTCTTCATTCACTTCCCGTCTCCGCTCCGAGCACGTCGAGGGGATAGCCGCGACCCAGCGCCGTCAGCTCTCTCCAGGATACGATGCGGGCGGGCCGTTGGGTAGCGTCAAAAACCGCTTCAATCCGTGCGGCGGGGCCGTCGCGGTCGAAAAAGCCGACCACCTGGGCCCGGTAGACGCTGCCGCCCCCCGTGACCAGCGGCAACAACTGTTTCATCTGCTCCAGGTTCACGATCCCCTCGGTCAGCAGCCACGTCGCATGCCGCAGGTCGTTGCTGCCCGAGTCGGCGGCCGCCTGCCGCTTGCTGAGAATCGCGTCGACCGCCTCGGTAGGCATACCCGGGATCGCGGCCAACAACGCTCCCGGCGCCTCGTTGATGTTCAGCCTGCCTGCGATGGTCTTGGACGTATCGGTCGCAAGCACATCCATGAGCTTTGGCAAATACTCGCCGGCCGTCTCGCTCTTGAAGGGGCACTCCACCTCGACCGCCTGCTGCTGCCCCTGGAACTTCACCTGGATCTTGGAATCGATCAGGTCCAGGACGCTTGTGAGCTTCGTGTTTCCCGGCTGGGAAAGATCCAATTCGCCCGAACCGGCCTGGGAGGGCCGGGCGGTGTTCTGCTCGTTCTGATTGGTGTTCTGTGGACTCGGATTGTCGTCCTGGCGGTTCAGGCTGGAGTTGTTGGGCCCCTGCGGGTTGCCCGGACCGTTGGAAGGAGCCGTGGGCCCGGACTGCTGCTGACCTGCCTGGTTGTTGCCCTGCTGTTGCGAGTTTGACTGTTGCTGCTGCCGGTAGGCCAGGATGTATTTCGCCCACTCGGGTTCCATCGCCTCCTCGAGCGAAGTGGCGAGGGCCTGGAGGTCGTCATGGTTGACGTCGATTTTCGGCTGGCCGTCGGGCTGGACGTTCGCCTCCAGGCTGTGAAGAGTGAGATAGGCCGACCAACCGCAGTCCATCGGACCCGAGGACGGATCGACGCCTTCAAGCATCGACGGAGCCGACTCGGTGTCGTCGGCGTAGCCGTTGCGGTTGGTATCGACGCCAAAGAGCAATTCAGGCGTCACGCCACGGACCATGAGGAGCTCGTCGATCACCGCCAGCGGCGCGTTCTTCGGTGCATAGGGCGGGTCGAGCCCCGAGTAGGATTCCACCTCGGCGCCGAACTCGCGGGGTTCGTCGTCCTCGTCGAGCCAATCCAGGATGGCGTCGGCAATGTCCTCGGTCATACCTGGCAGGCCCATCAGCAGGCTTCTCGCGGCCCCGGCGCTGCGTTTCTCGATCAACATCAGTGTGTTGAGATTCAGCTTGGCCGACTCGTCCTCCACGCCGTAGCGGGTGCCGCTGTACTCGCCCAGATCGGTCGCGCGAGAGATCACGGTGAACCGGCCGCGGTCGCGGGCCTGGTCGCCGTCGAGCACGACCACGCCGCAGAACACGCCCGGGTTGTCGTACCAGCCGCCGGCATCGACGGCCGTCTGCGGATCGGTGGAAAGGAACTGCCGCACTGCTTCCACGCCCGACTCGGCCAAGGCACGCGCCTCGGCCTGACGGCCCGAGACCACTGCCGCCTGGCGCTCCGTGAACATCCACTCGGAGAACGTCATGGCCGCAAGGCTGAGCGCTGCGATCACGACCAGGACGAGGATCAGCACCATCCCGCGACGCTGACGCGGAACTTGGGAGCCGAACGCTGCCGGTGAGCTGCCCTCCACGCGACTGCCTCTTGCACCTGTGCGCACTTGGGATTCGCATCGCATCACGGCGTCTCCGGGGGCGGTGAATCGCTGTCTCGCGCCTCGGACATTTCGCCCGACTCCATCTCGCCGGAGCCTCCGGACGCTTCCGTCGCCGGTTTGGCCCGGGCCATGGGCACGTCCACGATCAACCGATACACGAGCAGTTCTTCCTCCTCCGGCGAAGTGGTCCCGGTCGCGGAGGCCAGCGCCGTCGCCCAGTTCCCGTCGTGCTGGACCGGTCTTAAGCTGAGGCGGATCTCGACGGCCATCGGCAGGTTGCCGGACTCGGCGGTGTCCCAGGAGTCGTACCAGGTGCTGCCGTCGGAGTAGCGGAACTCGATGGCGGCCACCTCGGCGGCGACGGGAGCCTCGGCAAGTTGCAGTTGATCGACCAGCCCTTGTTCGGACGCCCAAGCGGTGACCGAGCGGTCCAACTCGCGGCGAACCAGCCCGCTCGACTCGGCAGGGTTTGCCGTCGCCGAGTCGTCTCCGCTTACCACGTAGTAGGCCACTGTTTTCACGTCGCCCATCACACACGTCGCCGCTGCCGGATTCTCCGAGTCGGCCGACGCTTGCCGGCGGACCCGCGACGGCCGGCCGACGTCCACCTGCAGCCAGTCCGATTCTCCATACACCCCCGGCACCGCGCTGGGGACGAGCGAAGCCACGCTGCCCGCGGCTTCGGACTGGACCGTCCCCGTGGCCGATTCCTCGCTTGCCTCCGTGTCGGCCTCGTCGGAATTCCCGGAGTCGCTCGGCTCCTGGCCCGAATCCTCCGAACGGCTCCCCGAGGGACTCAGTCCGGCCAGTCCAAGCGAATCGGCGACGACGGCGCAGCGGACGTCGTCGGCAATCTGGTGGAGGAGGACGCGGGCGAGTTGTGCTTCTTCGACGTGTGTGCGGCCGGCATCGGCGATCCGCAACTGGGCATCGACGGCCATCGCCACGCACAGCAGCACCAGCGAAGTCAGCACCAGCGAGAGCACCACCTCGAGCAACGTATACCCTCTCGCCCCTCTCGTTCCCAGGCTCCGCCTGGGAACGCCCTGTCTTGCAGGCTCCGCCTGCCCCTTTCCAGTCTGACACAACACTCCGCATCGTGGATCACGGCACACAGTGCCGTGCCACGCTGAACGATCCCCCGCAAGTCCGACAGTTTTCACCTGTTGCCGGTCTCTCATAAGCTGGACTCCGCTCCCGAACCGCTTGCTCCGGTCGCCTCCGGATCAGCCATCCAACGAACGAGCGAATACTCGACCGGCTTCGCGTGCACCGCCGGATCCTGGCTCACAGTGACTCGAACCTCCAACAGTCCGTCCTGCGCGGCCGGGTTTACTTCCACCGTATACGTCCACTCCAGAGCGGCCGGATCTTCGGTGTCCTCGAACGGTACGCCCTGCTGGGCCTCGACAGGCGACAACCCGGCCACGATCTCCGCCATCTTGCTTTCACAGTAAAGCTGGGCAAGCGTAAGATCCCTCGCCAGCCGCGCATTCTCGAAACCGGCGTTCGACAATTGGCCGAGCACCGCCACCGCCCCGGCCAGGATCGCCAGCGCAAGGATGATCTCCAAGAGCGAAAACGCCTGCCGCGCGCGGCGAGTCATAAGGCTGCCTCCGTTTCGGAGCGAACCTCGCTCACGCTCACCACGCCGGTCAGCCCGCGCAACGTCACCTCAATCGACTGGCCGCGTTCGTTCTCGAGCGTGAGTCTCGCGTTGGACGCGCTCCCGTCCGGATAGAAAACGATGGGCTCGGACCATTCGCCGCCCGCCATCGCCCCGGGCAGCGCCGCCGCATCCATCGCGCCGTCGGAGATCTCCCCTTGGGCAAAGGAGATCCGTTCCGGCAGCACGGCCTCTCGCGTTTGGGCCTCTGCAGCCGTCCGCGCGGAATCGTCTCCGCCACCCGTGCTACCGGGAAGGAATGCCGGTTCGGGCTGATACTCCAACGAGTAGCGGTTGGCGTCGGGCTCGTAGCGGAAAAGGACCGTGCGACCGGTGGAAAGCGCGTCGACCCTTGCCTGGTTCCACTCGACCCGGATCCGTTCCGCCGACTTGCGGAGTTCCACGCTTGCCAGCGACGGTTCCAAGGCGGGCCACGTCACCGCCGCCAGCACGACCAGCAGCGCCAGGACCAGGAGCACTTCCAGCAGCGTGACGCCGCGGCGGGGTGGAGGAAGAGAAGGGGAGAAAGGGAGATGGGGAGACGGGGAGATGGGGAGACGGGGAGATGGGGAGAGATCCGATAGACCGGAAGATGCCGGCGGCAAGCCGGCGGCGTCCCTCGTTCCCAGGCTCCGCCTGGGAACGCCCTGTCTTGCAGGCTCCGCCTGCTCCTTTCCAGTGTGGCACGACGCTCCGCGTCGTGATTCACGGCACGCAGTGCCGTGCCACATTGGCTTGTCCCTTCCCTCGTCCCGCTCCATGAGCACCCCGGCGGCCAATCGGTCCACGGGGAAGATTGCGCATCGATGACGAGTAGCGCTGGCGAGCATATCGGAGGGCCTCTTGGTTCGCCGGCGAGGCGGAGCCTCGGGGTACGGCGTTCCCAGGCGGAGCCTGGGAACGATGGTCCCGATAGTCAACCTTGCATCCAATTTCCGACGTCGTCTTCGCTGTTGTCGATGCCGTCGGGACCAAGCGACCAGATGTCGGGCAGATCCGTCTGGTACTTGCCGGGATACTCGTACTGGTAGGGGTTGCCCCAGGGATCCAGCGGCACGGGACTGTCGAGGTAGGGCCCGTTCCACTTGGTTGGGTCGCTCACTCCCGAGGGCGCTGCGCGCAACGCTTCGAGCCCTTGCCCCGACGCGGGGAAATCGCCCAGGTCGAGCCGGTAGGCCTGCAGCGGCGTCTTGAAGGCGTTGATCTGCGTCTTGGCCGCATTGATATACGCCTTCTGCTGGATGGGACCATAGGCGGTCACCGCCAAAGAGGCAATGATTACCAGGATCACCAGCACCAGCAGGACCTCGATCAGCGTAAGGCCGCCCCGACGCCGGCATCTTCGTTCACGTCGTCTCATGTCGTTCTCCCGTCTGATTGGCCTGCCCGCCAACGCGAGCAGGCATCGTTGCCTCATCTTCCGCCCCTTATGAAAACCCGAACACACCGTGCTGCTTGGAAAAGGCCCCAGGCGCCCTGTGTCTTGTGGAAAGACAAGGCCGGATGCGAAACATCCGGGAGCCCGTCCCCCATTCCAAACCGCCTCTCAAACCGTTGTCGCCATCTTGAACATCGGCAGCAACAGCGCGATCACCAATACCAACACCACCCCGGCCAGCAGCAACAGCATGATCGGTTCCAACAACCGGACGGCCAGGTCCAGTTGTCGCCACGTCCTCCGCTCCAGGCCGTCGGCGATATCCAGCAGCACCTTTTCCAGTGTATTCGACTCCTCGGCAACCGAGATCATCTCGACCACCGTGGGCGGAAAGTACCCGCAGGCGGCCAAGGGTCCTGCCAGCGTCTTGCCCGCGGAAACCGTCTCTGTCGCCTTTCGTATGGCCGCGCCCAGGATCCGGTTGCCCGCCGCGTCGCTGGAAATGTCCAGCGAACGGAGAATGGGCACTCCATTGTGCAACAGCGTTCCCAGCACGCGGCAGAACCTGGCAACCGACAAATTGCGGAAGATCTTTCCCACCACCGGGAGGCGCAGCTTCAACAGGTCCCGCGCGGTCCGCCCTTGCTCCGTGCGGAGCCACCGCCAGAGGAACCAGCCGCCCACCGACGCTCCGATCAAGGCCCAGGGGCTCGCTCGCCAGGCAAACGCGCTGCTGCCCAGCAGCCACTCGGTCAGGATCGGCAACTGCCCGCGCTGGCGCATGTTCGCAAAAATACTCTCGAATCGCGGCACAAAAAAGATCAAAAGAACCAATACCACGGCCGTGCCCACGCATGCCAGAAAGCATGGATAAGCCACCGCGCCGATCGTACGGTTCTTGAGGTCTTCTTGGGCTTCCGTGAACTGGGCGACCCGCGAGAGCGCTTCCTCCAAGAAACCGCCTTCACCGCCGGCGCGGGCCATGCTCACCGCCATCTCGCCAAACGCCCGCTGGTGGCGTCCCATCGCCTCGGCCAGCGTCGCGCCGTCTTCCACCTGGCGGTACACCTGCCCGAGGACCTCGCGGAGCGCCGCGTGGGAAGTCTGTTTCCGGAGAACGTCGAGCGCCCGCAACAGCGGAACTCCCGCGCCCAACAAATCGGCCAACTGCCCCAGCGTCGTCGCCATGAGCTGCGCGGGCACGCGGCCGATGCGGACTTCGCGTCCCGCTTGGCCGGCGCCGTCGACCTCCAGCGGAAACAGCTCCAGACCGGCCAGCGAGGCGAGCACCTCGCGGCGGCTGCCTGCTTCGATCGTGCCGCTGACCCTCTCGCCCGCGGCAGTCCGTGCGGTGTAGCTAAACTGGGGCATCGCTCACCAGGTCGTTTCCCTTGGTCACGCGAACAACCTCCTCCACCGTGGTCTTCCCGGCAATCACCTTCCGCCAGCCGTCCTGCCGGAGCGTTCGCATCCCCTGGGCCAACGCGGCCTGCTTGATCGACCAGGAACTGGACCGTTCGTGGGCGATCTGGCGGATGCGGTTGGTGGTGACCAAGAGTTCGAACAGCCCGATTCGTCCCCGGTAGCCGACGTTGCGGCACGCGCGGCAGCCGACCGCGCGGTAAAGCTTGCCGCCGCTGGCGAGCTCGTCGAAGGGGAAATCGTCGGGCAGGTCTTCCTGTGCGGGATGGTAGGCCTGGCGGCACTCGCGGCAGAGCGTGCGGACCAACCGCTGGGCCATCACCGCCTCGACGGTGCTGGAGACCAGAAAAGGCTCCACCCCCATGTCGACCAGCCGCGTATAGGCCCCGGCGGCGTCGTTCGTGTGCAACGTGCTGAACACCAGGTGGCCGGTGAGCGACGCCTGGATGGCGTGTTCCGCCGTCTCCAGGTCGCGGATTTCGCCGATGAGGATTACGTCGGGGTCGTGGCGAAGGATGCTCCGCAGCGTGTTGCCGAACGTAAGGCCGATCTTGGTATGGACCTGGATCTGGCTGATCCCTTCCAGTTGGTATTCGACCGGGTCTTCCGTGGTGATGATCTTGGTCGCGGGAGTGCGAATCTCCCGCAGCGCGCTATAGAGGGTGGTCGTCTTGCCGGAGCCGGTCGGCCCGGTCACCAGGATGATGCCGTGCGGCAGCCGGATCAACTCTCGGAACACGGCGTGGAGGTCTTCGCCCATGCCCAGGCTGGACAGCGAATAGTCCATGCTGCTCTTGTCGAGGATCCGCAACACGATCCCTTCGCCGTGGATCATGGGGATCACCGACACGCGGACGTCCACCTCGCGCCCGGAGACCTTCAATTGGATACGGCCGTCCTGGGGAAGGCGGCGCTCGGCGATATTCAGCCGGGCCATGATTTTCAGGCGGCTGATGATGGCCGCCTGGAATCGGCTGATCTCGGGCGGCACCGGCTGCGGATGCAGGACGCCGTCCAGCCGGTAGCGGATCCGCAGACCCGCCTGCTCCGACTCGATGTGGATGTCGCTCGCGCGAAGTTCGATCGCCTCCAGCAGGATCTCGTTAACCAGGCGGACGACCGAAGGCTCCTCGGCCATCTTGGATAGCTCGGAACCGTCGGTTTCCACCTGCTCGAGGAGTTCGACCGTTTCATCGTGCGCCTGGGCCAACAGTCCTTCCACGGTCTCGCTGCCGACGCCCAGATGGGTCTTGATCAGTTTGCCGATCTCGGCCCGGCCTGCCAGCACGGGCACGATCGACTTGCCGGTCGCCGACGCCAGCTCATCCAGCGAATAGAGGTTGAACGGATCGCAGGTGGCGACGACGAGGCAGCCGTTCTGCTGGGTGATCGGAAAGAGCGACTCGCGATAAATGGCCTTGGCGGGAAACACGCCCAGCAGCGACAGGTCGATCTCCGCCTCGCTTAGATCGATGTATTTCAACCCCAATTCCTCGCCGATGGCGCGGAGTGCCTGCTCTTCGGTAATCAATCCAAGCTGGACCACGGCCTCGTCCAGTCGCGTGCCGCCTGTCTGCGCGCGGCGGGCCAGCTCGAGCTGCCGCTCGTCGATCAATCCCCGTCTGAGCAAGATCTCGCCCGCTTCCATCGGCGGTGTCCAATCTCGTGTCCCAAGAGGCCCTGTCCGTCCACGCCGGCTCGCCTACAGAGGGGAGCCGCTCCGCGCGCCGCAGTCGGCAAATCGCCAAAGCGAAGGCAGGGCGCCCTGGCCGGCCCAAGACGCCCCATTCTTCATGGTAATCGAATCCAGGGTCGATCCAAAGCCTGCAGGTGCGGAAATCACCCGTGGGGCCCGGAAATCAGGGCCCGTTCCCACTGGTGGACAGCGTCACTGCTCGGAACGACGTTCTCGGTCGCCGCCACGACGTTCTCGGTCTCCACCCTCGCCGCGCGGCCGGTCGCCGTCCCGGCGGAAGAGCTGCGACTCGTCCAATTCGAACGGCTCGCCCATCATTTCACCCAGCTTCTGCTTCTGCTCCGGCTTGAGGACGGCCATTGCCTTCTTTTCCCCCTCGTCGCGGAGTTGTTGCATCTTCTCGCGGATCTTACCGAACTGCTCGCGGTCGCCTCCTCGCGCCTCCTGCCATAGGCTCCGCGCCTTTTCCTGCGCTTCGTCCCGAATCTTCTCGAGCTGCTCTTTCTGCTCTCCCGTCAAGCCGACCGTCTCGGCGACTTCCGGCCGCAGGAGGGCCGCGGTGCGCTCCCGCTGAAGCTCGATTTGACGGAAACGCTTCAACTGCTCCGGCTGGAGGATCTCCGCGAGTTCTTTCTTGAGGCTCGCGGCGCGCTGGGCGCCTTCCTTCTCCAATTGCTCCCGCATTTCCTCGAACTTCTTCTGCCGTTCCTCGCGGCTGAGCCCTTCCATCCCGCTGAAACGCTCCTGGGCCTCCTTGCGGAGCCTCTCTCCAAGCTGCTCGAG
Organism: Pirellulales bacterium; assembly: GCA_013360685.1. Taxonomy (GTDB): domain Bacteria; phylum Planctomycetota; class Planctomycetia; order Pirellulales; family Thermoguttaceae; genus JABWBD01. Next base: position 4,891 of record JABWBD010000207.1, on the reverse strand, counting down.
CTTGGTCTTCTGCTCGTCGGTGATCTTCAGTTCCTTTTGCACCTGCTCCGCTCGAAGCAGGAACAGCCCACCCATTCCTCGTCCGCGGAATCCGCCGCCACCTCCAGGTGGTTGTGCATAGGCCGTCGAAGTGACAGCCCCGACAAAAGCCAGAGCAAACAGTGCCGTGCGAGCCCGTGCAACCATGTGACTACTCCTCCCTAGTGGTACTAAACCGATTGGTCTGTCGATGCCGCCCGGGCGGTGCGCCCAGCGAGCCTAGCCACTTAAACCCCAGCGGAGCGGTCGGGTTCCGACCGAGCAGCGAAAAAGGTGGCGAGGCGAATGCTCTACCTTAGGCGATCCATATCGTGCCAGGTAATTGCGTTTTCGTCCCGCGCGGTGGATAATGGGGGTGTGCAATCCGTCCGCCGGTGCAGTCCCAAAGTCAACGCATAGGGACCGCAAAGGCAGGCCAGCTCGTCAACTCGCGTCCGTGGACCCGGGGGAAATATCATGCGGTTGCAGCCATGGTTCGCGGCGATCTCTGTTCTCAGCGTCGCCGTGTTGGTTCGAGCTGAACCGCTGGACGCCCAAGAGGTCCGGGTTGGCGGCGGGCAGGCGATCGTGGCGCCGGCCGTGTCGACCGGAGAATCCACGAAAGCCGGGACCGGTGCCCCGCCTCCGACGATCTTGCAGGGACCCTCATCCGGACCCGTGGCAATGCCGGTGCAACCGGGCGCCGGGGCAGGTCCCGGCGGCCCGCAAGGCAAGCCCGATCGATCTTCGATGCCAGGCGGCGAGAATAAGCCGGGCGAAGGAGAGAAGAAAGCGGAGGAGAAAAGCGAGCCGAGCACACCCGCGATCCAGCGGCCCGCGACTCCGCCCAAGCCTGGCGACCCCAAGGAACTCAAGACGCGCCCGGACGCCGAAGGAAAGATCCAATTCAACTTCACCAACCAGAAGTGGCTCGACGTTCTCGAGTGGTTCGCCGACATCTCCAACCAGAGCCTTGACTGGCAAGAGTTGCCGGGCGATTACTTGAACCTGATCACGGCGGAAAAGTATCCGCTGGACGAAGCCAGGGACATGATCAACCGGCACCTGCTGGCCCGCGGTTATACCATGCTGCGCCGCGGCGAGGTGCTCTCGGTCGTGAAACTCGACAAGCTCAACCCGGCCATGGTCCCGTGGGTGGAACCCGATCAACTCGACGGGCGCGATCCGCACGAAGTGGTGAAGGTTACCTTCGCGCTCGACTGGCTGCTGGCCGAACAGGCCGCCGAGGAACTCAAGCCGATGGTCAGCCAGCACGGCAAGCTGAACCCGCTCAAGAACACCAACCGGCTGGAAGCGATGGACGCGGTAGTCAATCTCAAGGAAATCCGCCGCATCCTCAGCGAGGAGCAGTCGGACACGGGCGAAGGGCGCCTGGTGGCGCCGTTTGTGCTGAAGCACACGCGTGCGGCCGAGGTCCGCTCGCTGTTGATGCAGTTGTTGGGGATCGAGGACAAGACCAAGGCGCCCGGGGCGGGGCAGCCGCAGCCCGGCATGCCCGGCCAAGCGCAGCCCGAGATGCGGCAGCCGCGTCCCGATCAGCCGCAACAGCCGGGCAAGCCGGAGAAGAAGGAGCCCGAGGTCAACATCGTGGCCGACGAGCGGACCAACACGATCTACGTCCATGCCCCGCCCGACAAGATCGCCGTCATCCGCCAGGCGATCGAGGCGATCGACGTGCCGATCGGACGGATGGACACCCTCTCCCAGAACGTCACTCGCATGAAGGTCTACCGCCTGGAATCCCTCGATCCGGAACCGGTGCTCAAGACGCTGAAGGACCTGGGTGGGCTGGGTGTCGATGCGAGGATGGAAGTCGACAAGCAGAACAAGGCGATCGTCGCCTATGCGTCGCTGGCGGACCACGTGATCATTGCCTCCGTGATCGACAAGCTCGACGGCGGCGCGCGGCACTCGGAGGTGGTCCAGTTGACCGACCTCCGCGCCGAATCGGTGGCGAAGACGGTGGACTACATGATGGGCGGCGGTCCCGAGGAGCCCGAGGCGAAGCCGGACCGTTCGGAAGACCGCAGTCCGTTCGAGCCGTTTTTCTTCCCCGGCTCTTCGTCCTCAACGCAGCGAAAGCGGCCCGAAAAGCACGAGGACCGTTTCCGGGTCGATGCCGACGTGAAGAACAACCGGCTGCTGTTGTGGTGCAACGATTTCGAGTTTGCCAAGGTCGAGCAGTTGCTGGAGAACCTCCGCACAACGCAGCAGGCCGGCGGGAACGGCCACTCCGTCCAGGTCCATCGCCTCGTGTCGCTGGATCCCGAGCCCCTGATCAAGACGCTCACGGAAATGGAGACCCTGGGATTCGGAGTGAAACTCGAAGCGGACAAGGAGAACAAGGCGATCGTCGCCTATGCCGGCGAAGCCGACCACGCCAAGATCCGCGAGCTGATCACCCAACTCGACGGCAGCGGGCGGGAGTTCCACGTGGTCCCGCTACGGCGGCTCGAAGCGGACTACGTGGCCGGCACGGTCGCCTTCATGATGGCCGGCAAGGAAGACGAGCAGAGGTCGGGTTCCGGCAGGAGCTACTATTACTACGACTATTTCGGGCGACGGTCCTCGCGCGACCAGCGCAAGAAGGAGGACGAATTCCGGGTCGATGCCGACGTGGAATTCAACCGGCTGTTGCTGTGGGCGAACGCGATCGAAATGGAGGAGGTGAAGAACCTCCTGGTGAAGCTCGGGGAGATCCCGCCGGAGGGCGGCAATCCGAACTCGATCCGCATCCTGGACGTTCCGTCGGGGCCGGAACGCGATCGGCTCTTCGAGCAGCTCCGGCGGATCTGGCCGTCTCTTGCCCCGAACCCTTTGGTGCTTCCCCCGCCCGAACCGCCCAAGGACGAGAGCCGGCCCGAGCCACAGAAGCAGCGGGATGATGAGAGACCGGGCAAGACGCCGACCACGTCACGGGCGCGGCTGTGGCCGGGACGAGGCGGAGGCGAAAGACCCCCGTTGATGGCGGTGGCCCAGGTGAACCCCGCCACCCCTTCCGCGGCGTTGCCTCAGAACGGGAGCGAAACGCCGGCGGGGGCCGGGCAACAAGGGCTCGACGCTGCGACTGCCGGCGACACGGCGAAAGCCGAACGCGCGCCGGTCCGTGTGAGTCTGAGTGCGGATGGGCGTCTGATCATCTCCTCCGAGGATACGCGTGCCTTGGATCAGATCGAGACGTTGATCGGCGAGTTGGCCCCTTCGCGCCGGGACTACCAGGTGTTTCAACTGAAGTATGCCGAGGCGTACTGGGTGGCGCTGACGCTGGAGGACTTTTTTGAGGAGAAGAAGAAAGGCCGCAATTCGGAGGATGATTACTGGGCGGGCTGGTGGGGCATGCCGCCGTCGTCGTCTTCCGACGACGGCGCGCGCCGCCTCTCCCGGCGAAAGCCGCTGAAGTTCATCTCCGACGACACCACGAATACGATCCTGGTCCAAGGGGCGACGCCGGACCAATTGCGGACGATCGGCGAACTGGTGGAACTCTACGACCGGCCGGCCATGTCCGACTCCGACTCCGCGCGGACCACGGAGATCTTCAAGATCCGGTACGCCAAGGCCGGCACGGTGGCCGAGGCGATCAAGGATGTCTATCGCGACCTGCTCAGCGAGAACGACAAGGCCCTCTTGGGAGCGAAGAAGAAGGACGAGGACCGGCCGGAAAGCCGCTACACGTACATCTACAGCCTTGGCGGCGAGCAAGAGAAAGGCTTGGAACGAAAGCCTCGCTTCAAGGGCTACTTATCCCTGGGAGTCGACGAGACGTCGAACACGCTCGTGGTTTCCGCGCCCGATTTCCTTTTCCGCGACATTGCCCGGCTCATCGAGGAGTTCGACGAGGCGGCCCGTCCGACGGCCGACACGATCCGTGTCCACAAGCTCTCCGGCGGCGTCGACCGCGAGGATCTTCGCCGGCGGCTCTCCAAGATCCTCGAGGGGCCGGCGGTCCGGGCAGGGGAAGCGAAGGAGAAACCGGCGGAGGGCGCATCGCCGGCGGCGAAGGTGGAGTGAGGCCGCGGACGCGGTCGGTGAGGATTGCACCGCCGATCAAAGCCTCCGGGAGAGGGGATTACGGCATGAAGTCCGGTGCGGCTTGGAATTCGGGCGCGCCGGGGATGGCTTCAGGACGGACCACAAGGTCGCCGCCAGGCACAAGGAAGAACGCCGTGTTCTTGCCGGGTTCAACCTGGGCGTTGGAGCGGACCTTGTTGTCCCGGCTACCAACGCTCCAAGCTGCCGGAGTCAGCCCAGTGAGCAGCAATTGGTAGTTCCGGTCGGTCGGAACGCGGACCTCGAACGGTCGATCGAGCAATCGGCCGATCTTGCTCAGAACGACCACCCGGTCGGCCACGGTCAAGGCGAACGTCGTAGGGGACTCGGTCAGTGCAATAGGCAGTTCCGCCGCCTTGTCGTCCGACATCGGCATGGCCACCAGAAAGACGTCATCGGCCTTCGCCGTCTTGGGCGAGAACATGACGCGGGAGCCGTGGCCTTCCGGCCTATGGGGCGCGGGCGGCGAAAAAGATTGTCCGAAAACGCTGTTGGCGGCTTCCCCGCTGAGGATCTGCACCTCGCGATCCTCCGGTCCTGGCCGCAGCATCCGGACACTGACCCTGCCGGTCGTGCCCTGAGCGCTGTTTCTGAGCACGACTCCCTCGGCGGTCTGCTGCGGAGGATTCAGGCTGTTGACCTGCCAATACTTCCTGAACTCCGGCTTGGCGGTGGTGATCGCGTCGAGCACGACGAGCACGGCTGGCGTCTGCTCGTTGCCAAGGTTGAGGAAGCAGAAGGTCCGCACGTACTCTTGGATCTTGTTGCTGTACGCCGTTTTCAAATCCACGGAGAAATAACT
>JABWBD010000206.1 GCA_013360685.1 Pirellulales bacterium | reverse complement strand
TTGCGGAACTGAACCCAATTCAACGAAAGCTACTCCACCTGCTCGGCATACCTCCGGATGTACTCCGAACCTTCAAACGGAGGTGCGGAACGTGAGTAAATAGCCGCAACCGGGTGGAGGCCGTCGGCTTCACCGTCCCTCATCAACTCCGTTTCCGCCCTGGCTTCTGCGCTGCTGCCATGATCGCCTCCACGGCACCGTTGACCGATATCCGCACAGGATCGGTTTGCAGCCGGGCATAGATTTCGGTGGAGGCGGTCCTCGCATGCCCGAGAGACTTTCCAATGACCTGAAGGCTGGATCCACCCAGCGCTTGCCAGCTCCCCAAAGTCCTGCGGAGATCGTGCGGAACCAGCCCCGTCAGCCCCGCTCGATCGAGGACACGCTGCCAATGCTGATCAAGATCAGGCGGAACATGTCCGCATGGGTGGTTCATCGGAAACACCCACGGCGAGCCGCTGCGATTTTCAACGCGTCGCCTCTTGAGAATTTCCAGCGATGGTCCAGCAAGCGGAAGGGTTATCGGTTTCCCGTTCTTGGTCTCTTCGCCGGAGATAAACCAGAGACCACGGTCGAGGTCGAGATCTCGCCACTTCATGGCGGCCACGTTGGATCGCCTGGCCCCTGTCCAGAGGCACATCGGCCAGTAATCACACCAAGGTTCCGGCTCGGATTCGCACGCGGCGAGGAACGGGCCGAGCTCGTCAGCCTGAAGGAATCGCTCCCTCTCCCCAATCTCGAACCGCTTGACCCCTTCGGTGGGATCGTCGCCACGGTAGCCAAGCTGCTTGCCTGCCGTGTAGATCGCACCCAAGAGGATCACGGCGTGATTTGCGGCGGCAGGACCGCCCCGTTGCCGCTGGATGGCCCTGGCAGGGAAGGCGAACGTCTTGCTGCCGATGGAAGAGTGCCAGCGGGCAACCATGTCCGCCGTGACGGTGGACAAGCGCCGTTTCTCCCAGGGCCGGATGTACAGATCGTACTTGCTGACTGCGTTCTCGATGGACTGAGGACGACTGCGCAGCTTGGCATCTGCCAACCAGTGCTCCCACGCCTCTCCAATCGTCGGTTCGCCTCGCCTGCCGACTCGCTCCACCTGCGGGTTCTTGCCGGTGGCGATCTCGCCGACCAGACGCCGAGCCTCATCGCGTGCTTGTTCGACCGACACCTCGCCGAACTTGGCGATGCGGATCCGTTCGGGATGACCCAGCACCCAGCGATACAGGTAGTACGTCTTGGTGCCAGCTTCGGTAACGCAGCAGGTGAGCCCAGGTTGGCCCGTATCGTGCCAGTAGACTCTGCCCTTGTCGGGAACCGGCAGGGCAGCAAGCCGCTGTTTGGAGAAAGGGATACGGTGTTCTTGTTTCGGTCGCCCCATGGGATCGCCCCTTGCAAAGTGCGTTGCGTGCTAGAATCGTGCTATTAGCAGCAGGAAGCCAGGGATAGTTTCGTCAAAAGAAATCTAACGGGAAACCCCGGCAGCGTCAAGGCTTATGAATTTCCATCAACCCTCGGAAAGAACCGTCAATACCATACAACCATTTCAACTGAATTCTTGGCAGATTCTCGGCTGATCCGGCAGAGGCAGTTTGGCGAGGTCGGGAGACTTGCGCCGAGCGGAGGAGACATTCCCCGAGCGGAGTCCTGTTGGCAAGCGACGTTGCCTTGCGGGTAGAATGGGTCCGTGATTGGATCCTTGCGAGACGGCGTCGGAGTTCCAACGAAGGAACCAACCATGTGTTCAGGCTGCCCTCACCCCCGGCCCCTCTCCTGCCGCGGGAGAGGGGAGGGTGACCGTGACGGGCTGGAAGGGGACTCAGGGGTGCCGGCCAGGAATCGCCCCCTGGATACGGCACGTGGGACGCAGTGGAGAAGTTCCTGGAAAAATACCGCCATCCCTACTGGCGCAAGGATGCCGCCACGGCGCTGAAAACCGGCGGGCACGGCGGCATGGACTACTTTTGCCTCCGCGATTTCGTGGACATGGTCCGCTACGATCGCGAGCCCTGGCTGGACTGCTACGACGCCGCGGCCTATAACGCGCTGAACCACTGCTCCGCGAAGTCCATCGACGCCAAGGGCGCGCCGATCGAGATCCCCGATTTCACCAAGGGCAAGTGGCAAGACCCGGACTGGCGCACGGGCCGGCCGGGTCCGGCTGCCGCGATTCGCGCTTGACCGCAAGCAAAGGAGAAGAACTCATGCCAAGGGCCATGCATCTGGCGATTGCCGTCTGCCTGCTAATAGGCGGGCCGTTCTGCTCCGGTACCGTCAGCATAGCCAACGCGGAGGCAGCCAGGCCGATCATCGGCCTGTGCTACCGCGACGGAACCAGCGGCATCGTGCTGGAGGAAGTCCTCAAGGCGGAAGGGGTGCCTTACGTCAGGTTGAATGATCTTGGCCGATTGGAAGAGTTCGATTTGAAGGGACTGGTTCTCGCCGAAGGCTTCGATTCCTCGGCCGGCAAAATCACGCGATTCCTGGAAAAGGGAGGGACGCTCTTGGCCTTGAGGCCTGCCGGAGGCCTGGCCGAGGCGCTGGGGCTGGAAGAGGTCGGGGTGCAGAAGGACGGCTATCTGGCCGTCGAAGGAAACCAGGCGACGAGGATCTCCTACCAAGGCCGTCTTCAGTTGTTCGGCTCGTCCAAGCTTTATCGGGGCGGCGAGAACCTGGCCCGGCTGGATCCCAGCGACCAGTTCGGCGGCATCCTCCGAGTCAATCGCGGCTCGGCAACGGGGCTGGTCGTGGCGTTCGACCTGCCGACAACCCTGCTGACGATCCTTCAGCCCGAAGCCGCGTGCGGCAAACACATCGAAGCCTCGAACGTCGAGTACGACCTGGGTCACGTTCCCCAAGTGGACGTATTGCGCCGGCTGGTCGTGGGCCTCCTGCAGCCGCTGGACCGGCCGGTGCTGCGCAAGTGGTACTTCCCCGCGCAATCCCGGGCGATGCTGGTCCCGGTGGGAGACCAGGACGGCGCGACGTTCGAGATGCTCCAAGTGGTCGCGGACCTGATCGAGGAACTCGAGACGCCTTATACGCTTTACATTCTCCAGGGCGGCCGGCCGGTCACCAAGGAGCAGTTTGACACGCTGGCCAAGAGCGGGATGGAATTCGGACTGCACCCGAACTTCTTCAAGCGCGAGGGCATCAAGTTCGATGAGGAAGAACTCTCCGCCCAGCTCAAGAGGGCCGAGGCCGACACCGGCCGCCAGATCCTTGGCCAGCGCCCTCACAGCGGCCGCTGGGACACGATCCACGAGCTGCCCTTGTGGTGTGAAAAGCTAGGGATCCAATACGACTCGGTTCTGGGGGACAGGTGGTGGGAGTCGAAGCCCATGAGGCACGGCTACTGGGTGGGAACGGGGATGCCCTACCACTTCATCGACCCCTCCGGCTACCGGCGCATGAACGTCCTGGAGATCCCCGTATTTAGCGGCGATAACACCGACTTCTGGAAGCCTCACCAGTACACCGTGGCTTACAAGCCCGGCGCTCGCAAGACGTTCGTCAGCGGGCTGGGCCTGAGCGAGGACGAGGCGTTTCAGTTGTGGAAGGCGTTTTTCGACGAGGCGCTGGAGAAGTATCCTGCGGCTTACGGTTACTGCTGGCATCCGGTGTATTTGGCCGCGAAGGAACTCAAAATGACCGGCGATCGCATCTACCCGACCGACACGCACTTCCGGAAGTGCGTCCGCTATGCCAAGAGCCGGGGCGCAGGGCTGATTGGCGCCAACGCCTGGAACGATTTTTGGAGAGCGAGGGAGAAGGTCTCGCTCGAACCCGTCGCCTGGGAGCCTGCATCCGCGACTATTCAATACCGGGTTTCGGGCGAGGTCAAGGTGGACCGCCTGACGCTTGCTGCGCCGGTGACGTTCCGGGGAAAGAAGGCGAGGATCCGCGTCAACGACGCTCCGAGGGAATACGTTGAAGCGGGTCTCCCAGGGGGCCCCCAGGCCCTGTTTTCGGTCGACGTTGGCCGTGAGGAACTCCTCGTTACACTGAAGTACGATTGACGGCCCTTCACTGGCTGTGCTCGGCGGGGCGATTCAACCGGTACAATTGGGCGCCACGGGCGAAGTAGAGACGGCTGTCGCGGTCGGCCGCCAGGAATTGGCCGCCCTCGTGGGCGATCTTCTGGGCGGACCACGTCACGGGATCGATCTCACCGATGGCGGAACCGTTGATGCCGTAGAGCTTGCCGTTGGGCGCGACGGTCATGTAGTCCATGCGTCCGATCGGCGAGGGGAATGTCTTGACCGTCTGGAGCAAGGCCGGATCGAAGACGAACATCTGGTCGCCGCGGTTGCCGACGATCTTCCCGCCGGGCGCCGCAACCAGCGACAGCACCTCGCATTGCTCCTCAAAACGTTTGCTTTCCGCCCTTGGGTCCCAGACGAAAAACCGCCCACCGCCGGCGCAATAGACGTACTTGTCGTCCACGGCGATCCGGTCGACGGCTCCGCCCGGCACCAGATCAAGCCAGGACTTGTGCTCGCCCGAGCGGGGATTCCAGCGGCTCAGCGAGCCCGTGGGGGCGGAGTTGTAGCTGGGGATCGAGCCGACGTAGATGTTGTCGTCCGGCCCTAAGGCGATGGCACGAGTGCGGTATTGTCCATGCCCCAGGGAGCCGAGCTCTCGCGGATTGCCCTCCAGTTCGCGGCCGGGGTTCCACGGCCTGGCCGGATCGTACATCGAGAGGGTCGCCAGCACGTAGGAGCCCAGGTAGAGCTTGCCGTCGCGCCCGGCGTGGATGCTGTCCACCTGGCCGCCGATCCGGACCACTTTGCCCAGGTCGGTGAGCTTGCCGTTGCGGGCGTCACACCGGAAGATGTGTTGATTGATGTACGTGCTGCCGTAGATATTGCCATCGGCAGCCCCGGTCAGCGTGTAGACGGCCATTCCGTCTGTAGCTTCTGCCAAAGGCATTCGGTCGAGGGATTTGTTCTCTTTCAAGTCGAAGAGGAAGTTTGGCCAACACGCCTTGGCTGTTGCCGAACACCACCGACTTGATCGGGATACCCAGCAACTTGATCTTGGGTGATTCGGCGTGCGCCGCCAGAGTCCCGGCGGCGAGGATCGCCACAACACTGCGGGCAACTGTGCTGGTCATTGTGCGGTACATCGGAAGCCTCTTTGACTTTCTGCTGCGAACCGGCGGCACGGGAATCCGCTCTAGCGGCGCGGCGACGGCCGATTGCGTCGGTGCGTCGGCGGCGCGAACGATCGCGGCCCCGGACCAGGCCCGAATCAGCGCTACGGCAAAACGGATACTACAAGTCGGCGTCGACAGGCGACGAGCAAGCGTTGCCATGGCGATCCTCCGTGGATCTCTTTCGTTTGAGCTTAACACTCCTCGTCCCTTCTCGTGGCCGAGCCGACGTTTCGGCCGAATAACGTCGAATGTACTCCGCCACTCGAACCTTGCGCGCGGTGTTTTCGGAACTCATGTAGCGGACCGTGCCGAAGATCGGCCGTTCCGGCCCCCACGGGCGGTCGTAGCGGCCGAGAATCCAGAAAATGCCCGAGTAGGAGTTCGGGTCTTGGCCGTCCAGGGCGTACCGGTTGTTCAGTTCGATCATTACGTCGAGGGCTTCCTGGGGTCCGGGCGTCCATTCCAGGATCTTCTTGCCCCAGAGCATTCGCAAGTAATTGTGGATATGGCCTTCGGTGACAAGTTGTCGCTGCGCGGCGTTCCATAGACGGTCATGAGTCCGGGCCGACGCGAACTCTTCGGTGGTGTAGGTGTAGGGGCGGCTGTCCCTTGCATGTTTCGCCAGCGTCGCCTTGGCCCAAGGAGGCAGGGATTGGTAATCCGCGTAGTCCGTTCGATGTTCGCAGAAGTTGAAACCCAGTTCGCGCCACGTGACCAGTTGATCCAGAAAGGCTTCAGCCGGCTCGCTCATCCCCCACCATCCTTCGCGCGAGCCCGAGGCTTTCTCCGCCAGTTTTCCGGGCGACCATCCTTCCTTCCTCGCCAGACTGTGGAAGATCTCATGCGCGGAAATGTGCCCGAAGTGGAGATAGGGCGCCAGGCCACTGGTCGAGTCGGCCTCAGGTTGGTTGCGAAGCTCGGCATAAGAAGCCAGTCGTTTGGCCAAGAATGTTCTCCAGCGGGCGTGGGCCGCGGTGGGGCCGCCCACGGCTGACACGGGGGACACGCGGTGGTCGATGGGCAGCGCTGCGAGAGCCGCTGATTCGCCGGCCAGCAGTCGATTGGAGGCGGCCGGCCAACACCGCGGGATTGGCCCCGGCATCGACGTTAAGCGAGGCAATTCCACCTTCGCAAAAGGGTCGGACCGGGGCGCGTCCAGCAGGTGCTCTCGCAGGGCTCGTTGGAGGAATCGCCGGAACGCATAGGCGGTTGGAAATGCGTGATCCGCGGCCCGAAGGGGCATAAGTCCGTTGCCGTCGATCCTCTCGACTCGAACGGGCGCCCGGGCGTCGACGGACTTGATCGCCGGCGAGGCGATGGGGTAGTCATCGGTCACCACCAGGCAAGCCTTCTCGCAGACCGCACCAAACAGCCTTCGGCACTCGCCTGGCATTCGCTCGACGTAAGGATAGTAGAGTGCCGGTGCGTCAGCCAAGTGCCGCGCCTGGTCGCACATGCCCTGCAAGACAAAGCGGTGATGACGGTCAGAATCCCATGGCCCACCGCAGGCGAGGACCTCGATGATGGCCAATGGGCGTTTCAACTCTCGGGCCCAGCCGATCGCTCGATCGAGTGCGAAACTCCATTGGACGCGCCGGGCAGCGGTCATCCAGTAGGCGACGAAAACGCCGTCTTCCCTCGGCTGCCGATCGGCCAACACCCGCAGCCGTCGCGCGGGAATCGTCCCGATGTTCGCTGCGTCGATCGCGACGGTCTTGCGTGCCATGGAAACTCCAACCGATCCATACGGCGGCTTGTGACGGCCGGACTGGGCCAAACCGTCGGTGAGACTACATGCCACAGGGGAAGCTCTTCCGATCGATCGCGCCACTTCAACGGACCAAACGCAGCGCCTCGGCGTACTGCAACAGGACGCGCCTTTCCAAGTCATCGTATTGCGCTTCGTGGTCTTTATCTTGCGCCCCACAGGCCCTATGATGACCTCTTGTGCCGAGAAATCAAGGGCACAGCCGGACCTGACGTGCGTGGCGCTTCGTAGCGGTCGCGTTCGCTACCGGCCTGGTTTCGGGCACTGTGCCGTGCCAATAGGATCCTTCCCACTCCGTTCTCGATTGGAGAGCCAAACATGAGAAGAAGAAACTACACGGTTGCCGGGATCACGCTCCTGCCGCTGGTTCTTATCCCCGGACTGACCGCGGCGGGCGGCGACGAGACAAAGACGACGCGTTTTACCGAGCATCTCATCAAGGACGGCTACACCTACTCCTTCGGCATTGCCGCCGCCGATCTGAATGGCGACGGGCACATCGACCTGACCAGCGCCGACGCCTTGCCCCACAACCGCCTCTACTGGTTTGAGAACGACGGCAAGGGCAACTTCCGGCAACATCTGATCGAGAAAGACTACCCCGAGCGCCTCGAGCGGCATGCCATCGGCGACGTCAACGGCGACGGCAAGCCGGACGTCGTCATCATCGAGAACCTGCGCGGCGATGTGCTCTGGTACAGGAACAGCGGCCATCCCGCCAAGGAGGACGGCTGGGAGCGACTGACCATCACCAAGGGAACCATTCCCGGCGCGTACGACGTGGCCCTGGCGGATCTGGACGGCGACGGCCTCCTTGACGTTGCCGCGTCGACCTGGACCCTGAGCAACAAGTTCGTCTGGTTCCAGAACCCCGGCGATCCGGAGAAGAACCAGCCCTGGAAGATGCGCGTGATTGAAGAGAACATGGCCGAGACGCGGACGATCCGTGCCGGCGACTTTAACGGCGACGGCAAGCCCGACCTGCTTGGGACGGCCGTCGCCGCCGGCCAGGTCGTGTGGTACGAGAATCCGGGCAAGGCGGAGCAGCCCTGGAAAAAGCACGTGATCGACGCGAAGTCGCCTCAACCGATCCATGGCCATCCAGTGGACATGGACCGCGACGGCGATCTCGACGTCGTCATGGCGTTGGGGATGAGCGCCGCGCCGGGCACGCCGGAGACTCGCCAGGTCGCCTGGTACGAGAACGTCGGCAAGCTGGGCGACGGAACCCAATGGAAGAAGCACATCATCGCCGACAATCTCGACCATGCTTTTGAGGCCGTCGCGGGCGACCTCAACGGCGACGGGCACGTGGACGTGGCGGCGACTACGTGGGCCGCGGACAGTCGCGTCGTCTGGTTCGAGAATCTCGGCGACCCGTGCCGCAATTGGAAGATGCACGAACTGAAGAAGAACTGGTGCCGGGCCAACCAGATCATCATCGCCGATTTCAACGGCGACCAGCGGCCGGACCTGGCGGCAGGGGCCGAGCGCGGGGCCAACGAAGTCCGCTGGTGGCGCAACGAAGGGAGCCCATGACACCTACTATCAAGCGGTATCCTTTGCCACAACATGCTCACCAGCAAGGCTTTCTGCTTTCCGCCGAACGAGGCGTCCCAGGTCGTCGGATGCCCCGGCAAGCTCGACCGGCACGTAACGCTCCGAGGTCCCCACCAGAAATCCCGGCCGTTTCCTCTGGGGGGATTCAACGAGCACCTGCATCTCCCGGCCAAGAAGGCTCTCGAAGTATTGTCGCCGAAGCAGGTTGCCTAGTTTCGCCAATTCTCCCGACCTCTGCTGCGCAACATGGCTGGGAACTTGTTCGGGCATGGCGGCCGCGGGGGTCCCACGACGCGGGCTGAAACGGAAAACATGGATTTTCGAGAAGCCGATCTCCTCGGCGGTACGGCAGGTGGCTTCAAAATCGACGTCCGTCTCCCCTGGGAAGCCGACAATGATATCGGTCGTCAACGCGGGGCGGTCGAGCGACTGCCGTATCTGCCGGCACTGCTCGACAAAACGGCCGGCCGTGTAACGGCGCCGCATCCGCGCCAGGACCGCGTCGGAACCGCTCTGCATGGAGATGTGCAGGTGGGGGCAGATGCGGTCCGGCCAGCCGGCGATCACGGCGATCAACTCGGGCGTGACCTCCACCGCCTCCAAGCTGGAGAGGCGGACTCGGAAGCCGCCGTCCAACGCCGCGATGCGACGGAGCAGGCAGGCCAGGTTGACGCGGGGGCCGCCCTGGCGATGCTTGCGAAGGTCCACTCCGTAATGCCCCAGATGGATGCCGGTCAGGACGATCTCCCGATATCCGCCTTCGACGAGCCGGCGGACCTCGTCGAGCACTTCCTCGACGGTTCGGCTGGCCAGCACCGGCCGCACCGACGGGATAATGCAGTAGCTGCACCGCAGGCGGCAACCGTCCTGCACCTTGACATACGCCCGGTGGCGCGTGCCGAACGAGGAGATCCCGCTGGGAATATCGATCAGGCCGCGGCGGGCGAAGAAATCGGGCAGTTGGCGTTTGTCGGTGAGCACCTCGACAACGCCCGGCAGCGCGGCAACTTCCTCGGGTGCCCGCGTCGCGTAGCAGCCCATCACGACGATTTCCGCGCCCGGATTTCCGCGGGCGAGCTGCCGCACGATTTTGCGGCTCTTCAGGTCTCCCTCGCCGGTGACCGTGCACGTGTTGACGACACAGAGGTCCGCCGGTTCATCCTCCTCGGCGCTGCGGTAGCCCAAGCGAAGGAGTCCTTCGCGGACATACTCGGTTTCATACTGGTTGACTTTGCACCCGAGGGTGACGGTTTTGAACGTGGGCATCCGCGTATTCGGCAAGGCGTCGGCGTAGGGACCGGCGAGTCCATAGGTGTAAGGCGGCCGGCAGGTAACTTACTCGTAGGACGGCCTTCCCAGGCCGGCGCGACGGCCTGGGAAGGCCGTCCTACGGGTATTCTCGCATCCACCGACCGCGTCAACGGTTGGACGGCCTTTGCAAGCCGTCTTGCCACTGGGTCGGCCCTCACTGGCTTTCCACCGGTTCCACGGTCGACCACATGGAGCCTTTGCAGGCGGCGATGGCATGGTCTTTGCCGTAGGCGTGGATCTGGTCGCGTTTGAGTTCGGCGTGTTCGCGCGTGGTGGTCAGGACAACGACACGGCCCTGGGTGTCGACCTCCTTGGCAAGCTGGTAGCCCATTTCGACGGGATGACCGAACAACTCCAAGAGCATCGCAATCACGTATTCGTAGGTGTGGTCGTCGTCGTTCCAAAGGACCACGTTGTATCGCGGCTGACGCTTGGGCTTCTGACGATCGTGTTCTTTACGGCGGCGGGCGGTTTTCTCGACCGGCTCCACCACGGCGGCGCTGGATTCGAGGTCGTTCATCTTGCCTCCTCCGCAACTTTGCTCGACCCCCAGTGGTCGGATTTCCTCAGAGCCATTATATTGTAGCCTTTACAGCGCGGAGAATAGCCCCACTCGCGACTGCCCGGGAGGATTCAGGACAACATGTCTTCGATCGAGAGCTATCTTGAGGCCCAGCAGGACGGGTTTGTGGAGGAGCTTTGCGACTTGCTCCGCATCCCGAGCGTGAGCGCACAGCCCGCCCACCAGGGTGACATGCGCCGCGCGGCCGACTGGATCGAGCAGCGGTTCCGGCGGATGGGGTTCTCCACGGAGGTGATCCCCACCTCCGGCCACCCGCTTGTCTACGCGGAGTCGCCGCGGGTGGAAAACGCCCCGACGGTCCTGGTCTACGGACATTATGACGTGCAGCCCGCCGAACCGTTCGACCTGTGGACCAGTCCGCCTTTCGAACCGACACGCCGCGACGGCCACTTGTTCGCGCGGGGCGCGACCGACGATAAGGGGCAGATGCTCACCCACGTGTTCAGTGCCCAGGCGTGGATCGAAGTCGAAGGGCGGCTTCCGCTGAACCTGAAGTACCTGATCGAGGGCGAAGAGGAGGTCGGCAGCGCGAGTCTGGCGGCGTTTGTACGAGAGAACCGCGAGCGGCTCGCCTGTGACTGCGTGGTCATCAGCGACGGAGCGCAGTTTGGCCCGGAGCAGCCCGCCATCACCTACGGACTCCGCGGGATCGCGTATTACGACCTCGTACTGACCGGCCCCAACCGCGACCTGCATTCCGGTTCGTTCGGCGGCACCGTGACCAATCCGGCCAATGCCCTGGCCCGGATACTCGCCGCGTTGATCGACGAACACGGCAGGATCCAGGTCCCCGGGTTCTACGACGACGTCGTGCCGCTGTCCGAGCGGGAACGCCAGCAGATGGCTGCCTTGCCGTTTGACGAGCGGCAGTACCTCGAGCAGATCGGCGTCAGCGGATTGAGCGGAGAGGAAGGCTACACGACGCTCGAGCGCCGCTGGGCCCGGCCGACCTACGACATCAACGGCCTTTCGAGCGGTTACCAGGGCGACGGCGCCAAGACCGTCCTGCCCAAGTCGGCCGCGGCGAAGTTCAGCTTCCGGCTGGTGCCGAACCAGGATCCGGAGAAGATCGGCCGCGCCTTGCGAACGATGCTCGCCGCCCTGTGCCCTCCGGGGATCCAGTTGGAGCTGGATGAGCACCACAACACCCCAGGTGTGCTGATCCCGATGGACAGCGCGTCGATCGCTGCCGCAGCCCGGGCGATCGAACGGGCGTTCGGCCGGGCGCCGGTTTACACCCGGGAGGGAGGTTCCATCCCGGTCGTATCGACCTTTCACGAGGCGCTGGGGGTGGATATCCTACTGTTGGGCTGGGGGCAGGACGACGACAACACCCACAGCCCCAATGAGAAATTTTCGCTGGTTGACTTCCATCGTGGGATCAAGGCCAGTGCCCTGCTATGGGAAGAGTTGAGCAAACCGAGTCGCTAACCCCTACGCCAAGCCATGCTGGACCGCAAATTCATCGTTGAGAATGCCGAACTGGTCAAGGAGAACTGCCGCAACCGCGGCGTGAAGGTCGACGTCGACCGGTTCATTGAACTGGAGAACCAACGAAAGTCGACGCAAACGGAGCTCGACGAATGGAACCGGCGCGCCAACGAAGTCTCCAAATCGATCGGCAAGGCGAAGGACACGGCCGAGCGCGAGGCCCGCAAAGAAGAAGGGAGGCAGCTCCGCGAGAAGGCGGCGGCGGCCGAGGCCGAGATGAACTCGATCCTCGACGAGTTGGCGGCGATTCACAAGTCGATCCCCAACCTGTCGCACCCCGACGCGCCGATCGGCGCCGACGATAAGGCGAACCTGGAACGGTTCCGGGGGAAAACACCGGTTCCCACGCTGGATTTCCAGCCGTTGGACCACGTCCAATTGGGCGAGAAACTCGACCTCATGGACTTCGAGGCCGGGGCCCGCGTGGCGGGTCACGGGTTCTATTTCCTCAAGAATGAGGCGGTGCTGTTGGAACTGGCGTTGCAGCAATACGCAGTCCAGTTTCTCCTCGGACAGGGCTTCGTGCCGATCACCACGCCGGACCTTGCCCGCAACGACGTCCTCGAAGGCACCGGCTACATCCCGCGCGGGCCCGAAACCCAGATCTACAGCATCGAGGGGACGGACCTGAGCCTGGTGGCCACCGCCGAGATCCCGCTGGGCGGCCTCATGGCCGGGCAGACGGTCGAGGCCGACGTGCTGCCGCTGAAATACTGCGGCATCAGCCACTGTTTCCGGACCGAGGCCGGCGCCCACGGCCGGGCGACGCGGGGGCTCTACCGGGTCCACCAGTTCACCAAGGTCGAGATGTTCGCCTTCACGCTCCCGGAGCAAAGCGAGGCGATGCTCGATCACCTCCGCGACATGGAGTGCCGGCTGTTCGACGGGTTGGGGATCCCTTACCGCGTGGTGGACACGGCCACCGGCGACCTGGGCGGCCCGGCCTACCGCAAGTACGACCTGGAGGCCTGGATGCCGGGCCGCGGCGAGTACGGCGAAGTGACCAGCACGTCCAACTGCACCGACTACCAGGCCCGCCGTCTGAACGCCCGCTACCGGGTCAAGGGCGAAAAAGGCACCCGCTTCCTGCACACACTCAACGGCACCGCCATCGCGATCAGCCGCGCATTGATCGCCGTCTTGGAGAACCACCAGCAATCCGACGGATCGGTCGCGGTTCCCGATGCGCTCCGACCGTGGGTGGGCAAGGAGAAGATTGAACCCAAATCCGCGGCCTGACGCGAGCGGCAGAAGCGGCTTTCTTGTCAACCACCCGCCAGAACTTCATGTTGACATCGTTTAACCGCAGGGCCAACGGCCCGCGCGGGGCGCAACTGGAGGCCGCGTTGGCAGATCACGCGCGGGCCGTTGGCCCTGCGGTTAAACGACCGCGCGGGATATTTGACGTTTTGGCGGGTGGTTGTTTCTTGTCGCTATCACCCCAAACGCTGGCTCAGGACGTCAGACCTTGCGAGTTTCGGCCTCAGCGGCAACGGCGGCCGTGATTCGTTCCACCAGGCGGGTTGTCGAGTAGCCGGATTTCATCGGGACGAGTTCCACGCGGCCCCCGTAGCGCTCGACGATCTCGCGTCCAACCACGCGATCCAAGGCGTACTCGGCCGACTTGACGAGCACGTCGGGCCGCACGCGTTGCACCAACCGGGCGACCTCGGCGTCGTCGAAGAGCACCACGTAGTCGACGCATTCCAGCGCCGTGAGCATTGCCGCCCGGCCCTCCTCGTCGACGATCGGGCGCGCCGGCCCTTTCAGCAGGCGAACGCTGCGGTCGCTGTTCAGGCCCACGACGAGGCAGTCGCCCAGGGTGCGTGCCTCCTGGAGCGAGGCAACGTGGCCGGGATGCAACAGATCGAAACAGCCGTTGGTCAAGACAATGCAGGCCCCCTCTTGCCGGAGGGGTGCAAGCCGCGCATCCAGTTCCTTCACTGTGACCAGTTTGTGACTTGCCCGATGCGAACGGACGGGGACGGCTGGTTCGACATGCCGCGAGGGAGGATGGACGCGGAGCCGGTAAGAGAGGGTCTCCTCGCTGTGGCGTAGCTCGCCCGGCAGGATCTCAGACATCGTGGGCCTCCGTGCCTGAAACAGAGTGGTAAGACTTTTTCCGAAGACCGCGCCGCGTGCCGTGGTAGGCGAGGTCGTAAGGCTTCTGACGTGGTCAGGTGAAGAACTTGTGGTTTTGTCCGTCTCCCTGTTGTCGTGCTTCCGTTCCACGAGTCGCCGCGTTGTCGCTTCGCATTTCTTGGCCATGCTCACCGTGGCCTGTGGAATCACCAGGATCGTACGTGTTCATCGGTCCTGGGGTGTGTACCCTCGTCATTACTCACAACTTGTATAACGTCACGCCTGCGTGGTACGGTCATTCATGGCCGTTTTTCCGCCGCAGGCGGTGGAGGCCCGCCGTTTACGGCGGGCTGCGTGGGGCGGCCGCACGTCGCCGCCAGCCGCCCC
>JABWBD010000205.1 GCA_013360685.1 Pirellulales bacterium | reverse complement strand
GAAACCGCCGGCCCCGGACGGCTCGGCCAGCGCGCTGAGGCGCCGGTCCGCGCGGCGGAGGTTCGACGCAGTATCTCGAATGCTGGTGTCCTCGTCGGCCAGGAAGGAGGTGTAGGGCGTGAGGATCCCGTGACGCGTGGAGAGCTTCACGAGTTCCTCGATCAATTCCTCGTTCTTGCCTTTGAGATCCAGCTCATCGAGGATCTCGCCGATCCGGCGGACGGCCCAGAGCTTTTCGATGAAGCCGGCGGTCTCGTCTTCGCTGTGCCTGGCGAGCTTCGCCGGGAAATCGAGCTTCTGCTCCTCTCCGGCGACCGAACCGCGGACCGTCACTTTCACCGGACCGGCCTTCTTGTAACGCCCCACGACGACCAGTTGCTCCCCGGCAAACAAGTCGAAACTCCCTTTCGGATAGACGCGGCTGACCGGCTTGCCGAGTTCCTCATGCTTCTCGTCGAAGGCGAACTCGATCGTCACGTCGGTCATGACGGGCGACTCGATCCGGCGGTAGAGCCGGCTTACCGAATCCTCGATGTCTTCGTTCGGTCGAACGTACTGGCTTTGGCCGAAACCCTCGCGAGCCAGTTTGTCCAGGAGCCGGCTGTTGACGTCGTAGCCCACGCCGAACGCGAAGATCCTCGCCCGCACGTCGTTCGCCTCCTTGGCGTTGTCGACGATCTGCATTTCCTTGGTCTCGCCGACGGTGGGAAGGCCGTCGGTGAGAAAGAGGACGTAGCTGGGCCGTTTCGAGTCTTGGAGTTGCGCGAGCGCGGTCCGTAGCGCGGCGTTGATGTTGGTGCTGCCGCCGGCGTAGATCCCTTCGACGAACCCCAGGGCCGCCTTGCGGGTTTCCTCGTTGAATTTCTGCAGCTCAGGGCGGAACGATTCCACCTCGCTGTCGTAGGCAACGATGTTGAACAGGTTGCCTTCACGGAGGTTGTTCAGCACGAACTTCAGCGCTCCGCGAGCCTGCTCGATCTTCTCGCCGGTCATGCTGCCGGAGCGGTCCACGACGAACATCACCGTCTTCTTCTGATGCTCATTGTCCTTGGACTCGATCTTCGGGCCGGCCAGGAGCAGGAAATAGCCCTCGTCGTCCTCGTCGGGACGATAACTGAGCACCCGGGTGCCGACTTTGCCTTTGCCGACATCGTAGAAGAGGCGGAAGTCTTCGGTCGGCACTTCGTTTTTCGTCTTGTAGGTGACCGTGGCGTGGTTGTCGTCCGGCCGTTTGATTTCCACGGAGTGCGACGGGCTGTAGACGTTCTTGATTTCCTGCGCGCTCTCGATGGTCACGCGGAAGCTCACCTCGTCGACGGCATGCGATGTATACTTGGCCGTGCTCAGGGGGAAGAGAAAATCGGTCAGTCCGTCGTGCTGGCGGCAAAGCTGCGAATAGCGGAGCGAGACGGTCCGGGTTTCGCCGGCCGGCACCGGGAAGACGCTCGTCTTGAACAGCCCCGTGCCCATCCACTCCAGCAGGGCGGGGTCCTGGTTCTTGCGGACGATCTGTTCGTAAAGCTTACGCGCTTCGTCGGACTTGAGGAGCCGGGCGGGGTACTCCTTGCCATCGACCAGCAGCGTCATGCTGTCGATCGCGCCGTCGTAGGGGAGCGGGAAAAGGAATGCCACCTCCAATTGCCGGCTGCCGGTGTTGGTGAACGACTGGGAGACCTGGACCTGGGCCACCTGGTCCAGCAGGCGGGCGTTGACCTCAAGCTGCTTGATCTTGTAGGCGGCCGGGGGTTCGGGGCGGACGACCGGTCGGTCGGGCGGCCAGATGAGGATCGGCCGCGGCAGGCGGACAACCTGGTCGGGATCGGTCACAACCAGGAGTCCTTGTCCGTAGGTTAGAGTGGAAACCGCCAGGAGCAGCAACCCAACCGAAACAACGCAAGAGCGGGTCATGGTCATTCCTCCTTGTGGATTGGGAATAAGCGGCCGAGAGCGGTTTGCCACTCGGATCCCCCTGAACGAGTCAGACATCGAACCGGTCGCACGACGCAACTCTCTTATTGTATGACGGCGAAGCCGGGCGGCTCGTTTCGCAAGATTACCCCCGTGGTAGCATTTGCCGTCCGGGACGGTCTGTCCGGTCGGCGGGGCGAATTTTCCTCACCCCCGGTTTGACGGCCTAGTCGCCGTGGATATGATCCTAGTAGGAAAGCGTTTCCGCGTTCCGGTGGTTCACTTCTGGCATCCGCAGGGAAGCCAACGAAAAAGGAGGAACGACATGCAAACGGCCAAGCAACTTTCGGTCTCGCTGGTCAACAAGCCGGGTCGCCTCGCTGCCATGTTGGGAGCGTTGGGCAAGGGCAAGGTCAACTTCCGCGCGTTGTCGGTGATGGATTCCGGCGACCGTGGGACGGTCCGCTTTGTCCCGGACGACTTTACGGCCGCGGCCGAAGTGCTCAATGGAATGAATGTGCGGTACGACGCTGCCGACGTCCTGTTGGTCGAGGTTCCCAATCAATCCGGAGCGTTTCGAAAGGTATGTGAAAAACTGGCTGCCGATCATCTCAACATCGACTACGCGTACTGCGCGCTCGGCGGCGGCAACGGCACCAAGGGGAGCGTTGCGGTAATCAAGGTCAATGACCTGGCGAGGGCGCAGAAAGTGCTCAGCGAGGGCACCGCTTCGACCAAGAAGAAGCTTCCAGGCCGTCGACCGGTCCACGCGCGTTAGTTGAGCGGCTTGTCGCCGGCAGCCTGGGTCAGCAACTCGTCTTTTCTCCGTTCTCACGTCCGAATCCGCCGCGGTTTCCGCCGCGGATCCGCGCGCGAGCTGTCATGTGCCAGCCGCGCGCCGGCGAGGGGGAGTCTGCGCCGAGAGCATGGAGAAAACGACGGTTCTGCCGGTCAACCTATTCCATCGTTCCGAGCGATTCGGGGACTTCGCCGTGTTCAGAAGAGGTCCGCGACGCCGGGTTCTCCCGGGTTGCCGAACGCAGCAGGGTGACTGTCGTGATGAAAGAGTCGGAACGCCGCAGGTCGGCCGTTGCAGACGGACTCCGCCGATGGCTCTTCCGCACCGCCGCCTCCAAGCCTCCCTCCTTGAGCAGGTATTCGCCCAGCCGGCCCCATTCGACGGGAAATTCGTCTTCCGCTTCTTTTGGGTCGCAATAGCGGCGGACGTGGCGGCGGACAAACGCCTTCATCTGGTGCTGGAGACGCTCACGAGCGGTGCGGTAGTGGTTCTCGACGGTCACCGGCGGAAGTTCCAGGAGATCGGCGATCTCCGCGTTCGTCAATTCCTCGCAGACTCGGCCGTAGAGCACCCGGAAGCTGTCGCCGTCGCCCCGGCCGTGCAGTTCGCGCCGAAGCGATTCCACGCACGATAGCAACAGGTCTTCGACCCAGGCGGCGTAGAAGATATCTGCCTGGTCCGCCGGGACTTCCAAACCGCCACTGCCCAACAGATCGTCGGCGCCGCCTTCCTCGATCAGCCGTTTCAACGCGTCTTTGCGGAGTTTCTCGATGCGGAGGTCGTTGCCAAGAATATTGCGAACCACATTGCACAGGAGCGTGCGAAGCTTGGCCGAACGGCGCGCATGCCAACGCGCCAACAGTTGCTTCCGGTACAGGATCTCGAATGTGGCAGCGGCAACGTCTTCGGCGTCGTGCCAGGACAGGCCCGCTTGCCACACGACGAAGCGGCAGATCGGTCCCCAGTAATCCTCCAGGAATTGCTGCCAATCCTGCTCGCTGCCCCCTGCGGCGATCCGGCAAATGAGAGTCAATCGGGTTGGAGGAAAGGCCATGATCCAATACGGTCGACTTCGAGTCGGTACCAGGCGGCTCTGTCTGCTGACGTTCTACGAAGAATCGGATGCTGCTGGTCCAATTCATCCGGGCACCACCATTCCCCCTGTAGGTTACCGGATCTCCTCCGAGTCCCGCAACTGCACAAAAGGTATCGTGTGTCGGGCGATGCGGAAGAAAAGGACTTACCAATGTTTCGTACGCGAGTCTCTCCGAGACTCGCTCCCAGTCTCGGAGAGACTGGTCTACGTGGTCGCTCTCGTTCTGCCGATCGCCTCCAGCTTTTGGAGGGGTGGTTGTCCAGGCAAATGATGGGAACGGTCGTCAACAAGTAGGGCAGCAGGGCCAGTGCTTGGAAGATGGGTGAAAACCAACTAAAATGGTGGCAAATACACGACTCCCGCGGTTTGTTCGATGACTGAGACGATCGGGCGACCCAACTCCGGTTTACCGCACACCGAGCTACCGCCGCCGACGGGTCCAGTCTGCGCGGAGATAGGGTTGGCGATGGTCTGCCGGCTGGCGGAACAGGTCCGGAGCCTTCACGGCCAGGGACGCCTTCACCGGGCGATTGGTATCGACGCGGCCATCAACGCCGCCTCCGTCTCGCCCTGCCTCGCCGATCCGCCGGAAGTCTGCCGATTCGGCGGCCGCTACGCCGAACCGGACCGGTGTCCGCCCGAACTGATCGACGCTGAGGAGTTGGCAGTCCCTTCGGACCGTGCGGCCGCGGCGGCTGTGCTTCGCAGCGCCGGCCTGGACTTCGACCCGCGTCGCATCGACGTTTTTCAGTTGGCCGCTCTTCTCATCCGTGTGCTGTCCGGCGCGTCGGTGAGCAGCTATTTGAGCAGCCCGAAATCCAGGGCGGCCATTCCGCCCGCCCTCCGCTCCGCCGTGGATCGGGCACTGGGCCATTGTTCCGCCACGCGGATGCAGAGTGTCGACGAGTTGCTCGGCGAGCTCTCACGCCATCTGGCCCCGATCGAAGGCGAGACACCCGCGACGGGGCACCAGCCGACCACGGCACGCAGTGCAACACCGCCCAGCGAGGCGCTTCCCTTCCTACAGCTCGACCGCTATCGGCTCCTCCGCCGGATCGGCCGCGGAGGCATGGGCGACGTCTATCTCGGCCACGACGACTCGCTGGCTCGGAACGTCGCCGTCAAGGTGCTTCCTGCGGAGTTGTCTCGCGACGAGTCGTTCGTTCGCCGCTTCCGGACGGAGGCTTCCGCGGCGGCCCAAGTGACCCATCCCAACGTGGTCCGGGTCTATCTCATCGGCGAGGAAGCGGGAAGACACTTTTTCGTCATGGAATGGATCGACGGCGAGTCGTTGGCGGAGCGGCTCGGCCGGCTCGGCCGCTTTCCACCCGGCGAGACGCTCGACATCCTCGAGCAATGCCTGGCCGGCCTCGCGGCGGCGCATGGTCGGGGCCTGATCCACCGCGACGTGAAGCCTGCAAACATCCTCCTGGACCGCGAGTCGGGGCGCGCGGTCGTGGCCGACTTCGGGCTCGCGCACCGCATGAGCGACCACACGCGTCTCACGGCCACAGGCACGATCATGGGGACCGTTGACTACATCGCCCCGGAGCAGGCCACGGGAGCGAAGGTGGACGCGCGCGCCGACATCTACGCCCTCGGCGTGATTGCCTATCAGATGCTATCGGGCCGCTTGCCCCATGAGGCCGACTCGCCCACCGGCGTGCTCTACCAGCATATCCACCTGGATCCCGTTGCCCTGGAGGAAGCGGCGCCGGACGTGCCGGCGCCGCTGTGCCGGATCGTGGCCCGGATGATGGCCAAACAGCCGCAGAACCGCTACCAGAACTGCGCGGAAGTGATCCAAGACCTGCGCGCGTTTCGTGGAGCGCTGGCGTTCGGCGGCGATAGCGTCCCCGTCGTTCTCGGCGGCCGCGGCGAGCCGGCCAGCGAATCGCCAACCGTGCCGGCCAGGGCAGTCTCGGACCGGAAATATCGCCCGGGCGGCCCGGCAATCCTGGCAGGCGGGCTGATCGCCGCCGTTGCCTGCGCAGCGGTGCTGGTAGCCTGGCGGCAGCAGGCTTCCGTTCCGGTGCGGCCGCCCGTGCCTGAAGCGGCCGACAAAGAGGCGCTCCCGGCCGACGCGCACCTGATCGACCCGCGCGCGGGCGAGTGGGTCTCGCTGTTGGAGCACTATCGTCCCGAGGAGGCGGTCGTGTGGGGCGAATGGTCCGCGGAGTCCGATGGCCTTCGCGTCAAAACGGGACAAGGCGCGAGGATGATGCTTCCCGTGACCGCCGCGGACGGGGACTACAGCCTGGAAGTGTCGTTCACTCGAAACGCGGGCGAAGGGAGCGTCGTTCTCATCCTGCCGGCGGGCTCCGAGGTCTGCGAGTTGACGTTGCACGGCTGGGATGGTATCGATGGAATCGAGGTGATCGACGGAAAACGGGCCAATGAGAACGCCACCACCCGGACTTCCGTCTTTGAGAATCTCAAGCGTTACCTGGTGCAAGTCAACGTCCATGTGCAGGCAGGAGAAGCCGCCATCGATGTCCTGCTCAACGGCGAACCGTACATGCAGTGGCAAGGGAAAGCGTCGCTCCTAGCGTGCTATTTCCACTGGAACCTCCCGGATCCGACTCGCCCCGGGCTCGGGGCCTGGAGCACCGACGCGACCTTCCATAGCATGCGGTTTCGCCGCGGTCCTGCAATCGCCTCTTCGCCGGTTGCCGAGTTGCGTTGAGGCACACGAGTCCGACTGCAAAGCAGAAGCGACAAGGCGCCGATGTCCATCCCCTTTGATCCCTACTACACCTGGCTGGGAATCCCGCCCGAAGAGCAACCGCCGACCTGTTATCGGCTCCTCGGCGTGCGATTGTTCGAGGAGAACCTCGACGTGATCGAAAACGCCGCCAACGCCCGGGCGAATTACCTGGGAGGGCTCCAGTCCGGCGAGCACCCGGCGGAGGCAAGGCGGCTCCTCGAAGAGGTCCGCGCGGCGCGTATCGAATTGCTCGACTCGGGCAGGAAGGCTCAGTACGACCAGCAGATTCGCCAGTGCTTTCCGGCCGGCCCGGCGGCACCGCAGTCGCGCGCCTCGCTGGAGGCCCCCCCGGTATGCTTTCCGAAGAAGGCCCCGGCAGCAGCCCAGCCATCCGCCTTTCCATCTGAGCCGATCCCGGCCCGAATCTACCTCCTGAGAGCATTTGCCGTCGGCGCCGCGGCGGCCGGCGCACTGCTCCTGCTTGCTCTGCTCGGCTGGCTCCGGCAGGGCAACCTGGCGCGAGAGCGGGCGGCAATCGTGCTCCTTTGGCCCGAGAGCCAGCGCGAAGGCGCCGAAATGCGGCTGGACCAGCAACTCCGGCCGGTGCCGCCGACCGGCGCCGTCGAAATCGCCTGCGAACCGGGCAGGCACCGCATTTCGGTCATGCGACCCGGCTTCGCTCCCTACGAGCAAGTCGTCACGCTCCTGCCCGACCAGACGGAATCGGTCCGTCCCACGTGGATTGCGGAAACGAAACAGGTAGAGGGCAGGAAGAAACCGCCGGAAAGCCTGCAACCGCCGACCGCTCCACCGGAGCAACCCCCAACGGAACGGCCGGTTGGCGAGTCGGCCGCCATCACGCCGAAACCGCCGCAGGCGGCCGCGCCGGCTCTCCCGGGACCAAAACCGCGGCCGGTCGAGCCGCCGCCGATGGTCGAATCCTCGGCCCCTGCCGCCGAGACGCCGCCGCAAACGAGGCCCGAACCGGGCATGATCTCCTCCTCGCCTTCACAACCACAGCGGCTGCCGCAACCTTCGGTAGACATCCAGAACCGCATCGCCGAGGATCTGAAAGAGACACTCCGCACGGGTGCAACGAGCTCTGCCGAGGAGAATCTCCAGCGTGCGCGCCAATGGATCGAACTGGCCGACCAGGCCAAGGAGCGGCCGAACGAACGCTACGTGCTGCTTCGGAGGGCAACGGAGTTGGCCGCCCGTGCCGGCGATCTCGACCTCGCCGTGGCAGCCGTCGAGACACTCGCCACCGAGTTCGAGGTCGACGCGATCGAGTTGAAAGCCGATGCGATTTCTACCCTGGCGGCCCAGGCGACCGAGGAGAAGGCGATTGGAGCCGTCGTCAAGCAAGTGGACCGCTTCATCGACGAAGCTGTGGCCGGGTCGCGGCTGGAGATTGCATCGCGGGTGGCCGACGAGGCCTACCAGGCGTGCATGCGGTCGCAAGGCAAGCCGTTCCGCAAACCGATGTACGACCGGCGTGCCGAGGTGCAGCGTCTGCAGCCTGTCTGGCAACAGTTCCAGGAGCAGTCCGCCCGACTGGCGGAAAAACCCGACGACCCGGAAGCCAACCTCGCGGTCGGGCGCTGGTATTGTCTCGTGCAGGGTGACTGGGCACGCGGTTTGCCCCATCTTGCCAAGGGAAGCGATGCGGAGTTGAGCAACCTGGCCCGGAAGGAGCTTGCCGGACCGCCGGTTTCACCCGAGGAAACGATCGCAATGGGCGACGCCTGGTGGGACGCCGCCCAATCGCGCAGTGATGAGGACAAGAGCGGACTGATGCGTCATGCCGGCACGTGGTACGAACAGGCACGATTGAAGGTCGCTTCGTCGCTCCAGCAGACGAAGCTCACCAAGCGTCTGGAAGAGATCGCGAAACTCGGGCGGGCGCCGGCCGTCGAGAAGCCTCCCGCCGCCGAGTTCCCGCAGGGCAGGTGGGTCGACGTAATGTCGCGGGTCGCCCCGGGGTTGGACAGTGTGGCGGGCAACTGGCAGCAGGTCCAAGGAGCGTTGACGGTCACCCCGGCGAAGGCCTCGCGCCTGATGCTGCCCGTCCAGGTCAAGGGAAGCTACGACCTTCAAGTCGAGTTCGTCCGCCTCGAAGGCGACGATAGCGTTGCAATCCTGTTTCCCGTCGGTTCGGAAAGCGGCGCCTTCCATTTGGGAATGACCGGACAGGCTGCCGGTCTGGCCAGGATCGACGGGCGACTTGCCAACAGCAATCCGACAACCCGCCGCCGTGTGCCGCTGGTAAACAATCAGCGATGCCTCGTGGAGATTTCCGTCCGCACGCAGGCGGACCAGGTCGGCATCCAGGTGTCGGTCAACGGAACTCCCCTTACCGGCTGGATGGGGCGTGCGGGATCGGTGACGACCGGGCCTTCCTGGCGTCTCTTGGACCCTGGGCGGTTAGGGCTCGGAGGAAACAACGTCGCCGTCGCGTTCCATGCCGCCAAGCTCCGCATGGTTTCCGGCGAAGCGGCGTGGGTGCGGGCCGACTCCGCGAGGCCGTGACCGCGGTCGGCGCATAAAAAACCCGCCGTGTGTCAGTTGGGCATCGACACACGACGGGCTTCCACCGCGGGAAAAAACCCAACGCCTCGTGCGGTGTCCCTGTCAGGACGCCGTCGGCGAGGCAACCGCACCAAACGTCCTGACAAGAGAATCATAGCCCACGGTTCGACAAACGCAAGTCGCGATCCAAAACAATCACCCACCGTAAAACTTGCATTCCGGCAGTGGGCTCTTCCGTTCGTGGGTGGCAGCTTCGGCGTTTTCTGTAGGACGGCCTTCCCTGGCCGTCGAGATTGCGGGAAAGAGACGACCTGGGAAGGCCGTCCTACACCCAAGAAAACGCAAGAGTCCGGGAATAACCTGCCGCCCCCACTCCCTGGATGCTTTCCTCCAAGCGAACCGGGGAGTAAGCTATCGTGTCGTCCAACAAGGAAGTCCCTCAAACTGCAGATCCCCGTCATATCGCATGGCTGGTCTCCGCCCAAGTGTGCTTGCCGCCAGGGCGCGGTTGGCTGACGGGCACGAGCAACTTCGCAATCGCCACCAGGACGGGTGCCCCGGCCCGGAATTGAGCGCGGCCATTACCGACCTGCGCGACCAGGTGCTGCTGGCACTATTTGAAGCCGCGCTGGCGGATCTGCCTGCCGCAGAGGCCGGCGCGCTGCGCCGCGACGTCGTCCTGGTTGCCCACGGCGGATACGGCCGCCGCGACGTTGCCCCCTATTCCGACGTCGATCTCATGGTCCTCGTGGCGCCCGGCAGCAGACCGCGCACAGGCCCCCTTGCCGAGCGGTTCATGTGCGACGTGTTCGATTGCGGACTGATGCTCGGCCAAAGCGTCCGCACCGCCGAGGAGGCCTGCCGGCTGGCCTGCCAGGATCCGAGGATCTGCACGTCGCTGGTCGAGTCGCGTCTGCTGGCGGGAGACCCCGCCCTGTTCGAGCAGTTTCTCAAGGCATTCCATCGCCGGGTCCGCGGCCACAGTGCGGGTTTGCTCGGCGCCATCCAGAAAGCGAGACTCGAAGAACGGATCAAGTTCGGCGAGACGGTTTTCCTGCTGGAGCCGAATGTCAAGCGGTCGCGCGGCGCGCTGCGCGACATCCACTTGCTCCGCTGGGCCGGCATGGTCCGCTACGGCGCCTCGCGCCCCGAAGAACTCCGTCGCCTGGATGTCCTTTCCGAAGAGGATTTCGACGCCGTGGTCCGCGCCGGCGAATTCCTGCTTTGGCTCCGCAACGAAATGCACTTCCACGCGGGCAAGTCCGGCGACGTGCTGGACCGCGCCGAGCAACTCCGCATCGCACGCCTCCTCCGCTACGAACCGGCGGCCGGCATGCTGCCGGTCGAGCAGTTCATGCGGGACTACTTCCGGCACACCGACCAGGTCAGCCACATCACGACGAGATTTCTCGAAGCCGCGCGCCCCGATCTGCAAAAACGCGCGATGTCGACGAAATGGTTCGGCCACCGTGTGCAGGGCGGGTACCGCGTCGGCCCTTCGGAGATCCTGGCCGACCGGCACGGACTGCGGCGCCTGCGGGGCAACCTGACGCCGATCATGGAACTGGTCGATCTGGCCAATCTCTACGACAAGCAGATTGCGGCCGGGACCTGGGAAGCCGTGCGGCGCGAGGTCGCCTCGCTTTCACAAGAGATTCCCCTGGAGGCGCGCGACCACTTCCTTTCGCTCCTGTCGCATCCCCGGCGACTCGGCGAACTGCTGCGGGGACTTCACGAGGTGGGGATCCTGGAACGGTTTGTCCCCGCATTCGCCCACGCGCGCGGGCTGCTCCAATTCAACCAGTACCACAAGTACACGGTCGACGAGCACTGCCTGCGCGCGGTCGAGCACGCGACGGAATTCTCCGGCGACCCCGGCCCGCTGGGCAATGTCTACCGGGGCATCCAACAAAAGCGAATCCTGCATCTTGCCCTGCTGATCCACGACCTCGGCAAAGGCTACCCGGAGGACCATTGCGAGGTGGGCGCCCGAATCGCCCGGGAAACGGCCCAGCGGCTCGGCCTGGAGACGCACGAAGCCGAATCGCTCGAGTTCCTCGTCGGCAGACATCTCCTGATGAACCACCTGGCCTTCCGCCGCGATACGAGCGACGAGCAGTTGATCGTGCGGTTCGCCGTAGAGGTTGGGTCGCCCGAGTTGATGCGGATGCTCTACATCCTCACCGCTGCGGACCTGGCGGCGGTCGGGCCCGGCTCCTGGAACGGCTGGAAGGCGGAGGTGATCACCGACCTCTACCACCGCACCATGAAACACCTGGCCGGGGAAAGCCTCGGAACCAGCGCCGAAGAGCACCAGCGGTCGCGGCGCGGAGCGGTCCGTGCAGCCTTAAGAACCCAGGGCGAGGATCCATGGTTCGTTCGGCATATTGATGCGCTGCCGGCTTCCTTTCTGAACGGGACTCCTCCCAACCAGCTCGCGGAGGATCTGCGGCTGCTCCATGCATTGCGGCCCGGCGAGGTGAACGCCCAGGCGGTCTACCAGCCGGAGACGTCGGCGGTCCTGTTTACCATCGGCACGAACGAAGACGTGACGCCGGGCATCTTTCACAGGCTCACCGGAGCACTGGCCAGCCACGGCCTCCAGATCCTATCGGCGGAAATCAACACGCTGCTGGACGGCCTGATCCTCGACCGCTTCTGGGTCCACGACCCCGACTATGCCGGCGAACCGCCGCCGGAGCGCCTCGAGGCGATCCGCTCGAGTCTCGTCGAATCCCTGACGGCGACCGATGCAAAGCCCCCCTCGTTCCGCCGAACCTGGCAAATGGGCAGCCGGCGCGTTGTCGCTCACCGGCTCGAGACCCGCGTTCACGTCGACAACTCGACCTCCGACCGCTTTACCATCCTCGACATCTTTACCGCAGACCGGCGGGGCCTGCTCTACACGATTACGCGGACCCTGTACGAGCTTGGCCTCTCCGTCGCGCGAGCGAAGATCGGCACGTTCCTGGACCAGGTCGTCGACGTCTTCTACGTCACCGGCCGGCACGGGGCCAAGATCCAGGACGACCGGCGCCTGGAAACGATCCGCTGCCGGCTGCTCGAAATCATCGACGCGTCGGAGCCGGATTGAGCGGAACCACTGCTACAATCGTTCCGTTCCGTTTCTCCGGCGCAAGTGGTCGTTCAGCCTGGGCGCCACAGCGGGGCGCGCTTCGTTAGCAAGGCCGCGGGAGATTCCCTCTCAGAGCTCGAACGAACGGCGCACTGCTTGGCACGCGACGCGCGGCCCGTCGGGCACAGCGGTCAAACGACGATCATGTCATGTTCCGCTACCTTGGTTGGCCGCAGTGGACACCCCGCCCGAAACAAGTCGGCAAAAAGCTATAGTTCCAGAGAGCTTCCGACACGAGCCGGCCGGCCGTTGCCTTTCGCGGTCCACCCCATGAACGATACGACCAGCGCCAACCTGCAGTCCGCCGCGGAACTGCCGCTGGGGCTTTCTGGGGAGGAACGGCGGATCGGCAACCGCTACCAGGTTACCCGATTGCCGAGGAAGGGGCGAACTGCGGGACGATTTCTGGCAAAGGATGTCTCCACGGGAGAGGACTTCGTCATCCGGCAGTTGTCGCGATCGGAGTTGTCTCCGGGTGTGTCGCTCCGCATGGAATGCGAGGCCGAGATCCTCCGGAAGCTGCGGAAACCTTGGCTTGCCGGCGTGCGGGAAGTCGTCCGCGATTCGGACCAGCTCTACGTAGTGCAGCCCTTGGCGCCGGGTACGGCGCTCCACGAGCGACTGCTCTGCGGCCCGCTCGAGTTGGAAGACTGCCTGGTCGTCGGCCGCTGCCTTCTTTCGGCCCTCAAGGATGCGCATGCGCAAGGGGTACTGCACGGCGCGGTCCGGCCTGCCAATGTGATCGTCGTCGATGGCTCTCCTCTCCATGCGGCGGTGCTGACCGGCTTCAGCCTGGGCTATCACCCGGACCCGGGGAGCTTCGCCGGCGAAGAATCGCTCGAACTTGCCCTCTACTGCTCGCCGGAGCTCGCCGGGGCGCTTGACCACGACGTCGGCGAGACTTCCGACCTGTATTCAGCGGGCATTGTGCTGTTTGAGTGCCTCGCCGGGCGTCCGCCATTCGGCGGCAGCAGCGTGGGGGCCGTGCTGCGCGAGCACATGACTTCGCGGGTCCCGGATCTCCGCAGCCTGGGGATTGACGTCCCCGGCGCGCTGGACGAACTCATCCAGAGACTCCTGCGAAAAGACCCTCGCGACCGCTACCAATCGGCCCAGGCCGTGTTAATGGATATCGAGTCGATCGCGACATCGCTCCAGCGCGGCCTGGCGGAGTCGGCCTGCGTGATCGGATCGCACGACCGACGACCGACCCTTACCGAACCGGCTTTTGTCGGCCGCCGGCACGAGTTGGACCAGCTTGAGAAGCAGATCCGGCAGGTCGTCGGCGGGGCCACGCGGCTGGTCTTCCTGGAAGCGGAATCGGGCGGCGGCAAGACTCGTATGCTGGCGGAGGTGGCTCTGCGCGGAGTGCGCGCGGGCATGTGGGTCGTGCGAGGCCAAGGGACGGAACAGATCGGCCAACAGCCGCTGCAGGTGCTCACCGGCATTGCCGATCATGTGGCGGCCGCAGCGCGCAGCGATCCTGCCCTGGGCGCAGCGATTTACCGCCGGCTGGGCGACCATGCCGACGGCGTCGCCGCCGTGCTGCCCGAACTGGCCCAAGCGCTCGGTTGGAAGGTGTCCGGAATCGCGGGTCCGGAAGCCTTTGCCGAGACCCGCAACATCCAGGCATTAGCCGCGCTCCTCGACGCCCTGGGTTCCGTTTCGCGCCCCGCCCTGATCATTCTCGACGACTGCCAGTGGGCCGACGAATTGACCGTCAAGCTGATCGCCCATTGGCAGTCGAACCGGTCGGGACCGGCGGCAACGGGACCGCCGGCGATGCTCCTCGTCGCGTTTCGTTCCGAGGAAGTGGGAGCCGATCACCTGCTGCGCAGGCTTCGCCCGGACCTCCACCTCAAGCCCGCGCCTTTCGGCGCCGAAGAGGTGCGGCAGCTTGCGGAGTCGATGGCCGGGCCCCTGCCCGCCGAGGCGGTCGAGGTTATCGCGCGGCTGGCCGACGGCAGCCCGTTCATGGCCTCCGCCGTGTTGCGCGGGATGGTGGAATCGGGCGCGCTGGAGGCCGAGCCGGACGGCTGGCGAGTGGAACCGATGGCCCTGGCCAACTTGCAGTCCTCCACCCGTGCGGCCGGGTTCCTTTCCCAGCGGATCGACCTGCTCCCCCAGGACAGCGTCGACCTGTTGACGATCGGCGCCGTGCTGGGCAAGGAATTCGACCTTGGACTTGCAGCCAGGCTGATGGGCATGTCGGGGTCCGAAG
>JABWBD010000204.1 GCA_013360685.1 Pirellulales bacterium | reverse complement strand
GGACGGTCTTCTTCAGCCACTGCAATCTCCGCTGCGTGTTCTGCCAGAACTACGAGATCAGTTGGCAAGGGGAGGGACGGCCCGTCGAGCCGGAAGAACTTGCTCGCATGATGCTCCGATTGCAGCGGCAGGCGTGCCACAACATCAACTTCGTCACTCCGTCGCACGTCGTTCCGCAGATTCTCGAAGCCTTGGACGGTGCGGTCCGGGACGGCCTGCGCCTGCCGATCGTCTACAACACGGGGTGTTACGACCGGCTGGAGACGCTCCAATTGCTTGATGGCGTGGTGGACATCTACATGCCCGATTTCAAGTTCTGGGACCCGGAAGTCTCCGGCCGGCTCGCCCACGCCGAAGATTACGCCCGGATTGCGCGGACGGCCCTGAAGGAGATGCACCGCCAGGTGGGCGATCTGGAAGTCGACGAGCGAGGGCTGGCCCGCCGCGGTCTTCTGGTCCGCCACCTCGTCATGCCCGGCGGACTGGCGGGCACTCGCGAGGTGATGCGGTTTCTCGCCCAGGAGATCTCGCCCGACACATATGTCAATGTGATGCCCCAGTACCGCCCCGAAGGGCAAGCATTCGAGGAGCCGTCGATCGCGCGACCGATCACGCGCGAAGAATTCCAAGAGGCCGTGGCGATCGCTCGTGAAGAAGGGATCCGGCGGTTGGATCGGGAATGAGGGATGGTTATGATGGCGAGGTGCCGGGTCGACGCATGGGAATTTGGAGGGCCTAGCGTGGGCGGCGCGTTCTTGTGACACGAGGTAGCGGAACTCGTGAGAGTCCAGATTTCAAGGGCGGGGGGCCCGAAGTCTCACGACTTCGGCTACCAGTCGTTCCGCGCGAGATTTCGCTGTTTTTGGCCAAAAGTCGCTCTGGTGCCGTCCCCCCGCTGCGACTAGAATACGCGGCCCTTTTCTCTCGCGGAGACCTACTATGTCGATCGTCACCTCTTCCAAACGACGGTTGTTCCGCTTTACCAGGCCGCAGCAATCCCCCGAAAGTGCCCCCCGGCCCAGGCGGTGGATCTGGACACTCGTCGCCGTCGTCCTCCTCGTCCTTTGGCTGCTTCCGATGCTGGCGGCGAAAAGCCCGGTCGTCGGGTGGGTCTTGAACTCCGCCTCCGCCGACCTGAATGGCACGCTCCATCTGCGGTCCATTTCGCTGGGTTGGCTCTCGCCGGTCCGGGTATCGGACGTGGAACTCCGCGATCCTGATGGCCAGATCGTGCTCGCCATTCCGAAGGCCGAAGGCAACCGGTCGCTCCTGGGCATTCTCTTCAGCCCGTCCAGTCTCGGCCGTTTCCGCATCGAGCAGCCGAACCTTACGCTGGTGCTGCGGCCCGACGGCAGCAACCTGGAAGACCTCCTCGCGAAGATCCGCGCCAACCGGTCGGCCGAAATCGACCTGGGTATCGACGTCGTTGACGCGAAGGTCACGGTGCTCGATACGGCCGCGCAGCGATCGTGGGAGATCGACAAGCTTGAGCTTGCGCTCACGCTGCCCGCGGACCAGCAGAAGCCGTGGGAGGCCGGCGCCTCGGGCAACATCGCCGACGCACAGGCTGCCGGCAACTTCCGTTTCGCCGCCAAGATGCGGCAAGGCGGCTACCGGCCAGCCAACGACCCTCCGCCGTCGAACGACCTGACGCTCAACACGGAGCGAGTGCCGCTCGAACTGTTTCAATCCCCGATTCGCCGGTTGGCCGCCAAAGACATTCTCCTGGCAGGCAGGCTCGGTTCGGCCGTGACCTGTTCGTGGGATCCGGACGCGGTGAAGAACTCGCTGAGCGTCCAAGGCAAGGCCGCCGTCGAGCAATTCCGCCTTGCTGCGCCTCCGCTGGGCAGCGACCAGGTGCAACTCGCGAGCCTTGAAGCCGAGGGGCAGGTGGCCCTGCAAGGCGGCAACCTGCGGATCGACCGCCTCACGGCAACCACCGACGCCGGCAACGCTAGCCTCCGTGGAACATTCGACCTCAGCCGGACCTCCATCGCCGAACTGCTGGCCGGACTGCCGCGGCAGAATTATCAGCTTGAAAGCCGCATCGACTTGGCGCGTTTGGCCGCCATCCTGCCCGGCACGCTCCGTCTTCAGGAAGACACGCGGATCACCTCGGGGCAGGTCCAACTGAAGCTCACCAGCCGGCCCGGGCCGGAAGGCATGCTCTGGCAGGGCAATCTCGAGTCGAGCAGCCTGCAAGCGATCAACCGCGGACGAGCGCTGGTCTGGGAAAACCCCATTCAGGTGACCCTTGCCGCACGCGAGACGCCCCAAGGGCCGGTCATCGAGAACCTCGATTGCCGATCGAGCTTCCTCAAGCTCCACGGCTCCGGCACACGCGCGAAACTCAATGCGACCGCCAGCTTCGACCTCGGACGCCTCGCCCAGGAACTGGGAAACTTCGTGGATCTGGGCAGCATGAAGCTCGGCGGCAACGGGTGGGCAAAACTCAACTGGAGCCAGTCGCCCGAGAAGAACTTCACGGCCGACGCCCAGTTGCAGTTCCGTCAGTTTGAGTGCACGCTTCCCGGCCGGCCCGCGTGGAAGGAAGAAAACCTTACCGTAACCCTGGCATCCACCGGCCGGACCGACTTTGCCAACACGCGGCTCGACACGGCCTCGCTTCTCTTGGAGAGCGGCGGCGACCGGCTCGACGCTCGCCTTCTCGAAGCGGTGCCCGATCTCCGCACCGGCAATCGCTGGCCTGTCGAGGTGCGCGCCCAGGGGCAGCTCGAACCGTGGCGGCCGCGGCTGGCTCTGTGGGCGAATACCGACGGCTGGAACCTGGCCGGCTCGCACCAGCTCTTCGCCCAAGTCTCCGGATCGGCCGAAGCGGTGCAAGTGCGGCGGTTGCAGTGGAGCGTCGAACAGCTCATGGTTCTCGCCCCCGGCATCCAGGTCCGCGAGCCGCACGCCGAACTGGTTCTCTCCGGCGCCTGGAGCCGGCCGCAAGGTCGCGTGGACCTGCAATTGGCCACACTCACCGCGCCGAGCCTTTCCGCCCAGGTGAACAACGCGGTCGTCACCTTGGCCGACCGGCAGTCGCCGGAACTCGCCGGGACCCTGCAGTTCCAGGCGGATATCGATCGCGTCCAGCAGTGGTTTACGGTTGCACCGCAGCATTCGGCGTGGCGCGTGGCCGGCCAACTCTCGGGAAAAGCCGACCTCCGCCAGGCCTCCGCCACGACCGCCGCCGAGATCGCCGTCGCCGTCCGCAATCTTCTCTTGACGCACGAATCCGGGCGGCGAGTTCCCCGCTCCAGCGTGCAACTCGTCGCGCGCGGAACGTTCGACAACCGCAACCAGACCGTCCAGCTCGAGCGCGTCGAACTGACGACGGAGGGACTCGGCACTACGGGCGCGGGCACTGCCTCGCTTGCCGAAGCCCTTCCCCGTATCGATGCCGACGGCCAGGTGAACTACGACGCCGCCATGCTCAACGACCTCCTGCAATCCTATGCCGGACCGGCAGTCCGGCTGACCGGGTCGGGAGCGAGCCGCGTTGCCTGGCACGGTCCGCTGGATCCGGCGGTCGCGGAGGCGAGTGCGGGGTTCACATGGAAGACGGCCGACGTCTACGGATTCCGCGTCGGTCCGGGCAGCCTGGAGAGTTCGCTGGCCGGCGGCCTGCTCAGTTTCAAGCCGCTTGACTGCGATGTCAGCGAAGGCAAGATGCAGATGCTCCCGCGCGTGCAGTTCGCGCCAGGACCGGCCGAGCTCTCGGTCGAGCCCGGCCGCGTTGCCGACAAGATCCGGATCAATCCCACGATGTGTGCCAACGGCCTGCAATACATCGCGCCGGCGCTGGCCGGGGTGGCGTCGGCCGAGGGCCGTTTCTCGATCGAGCTGGACCGCTGCCGCATTCCGCTGGCGGATCCGAAACAAGGCCAGTTGCAGGGCCGCATGATGATCCACACGGTCCAGATCGGGCCCGGGCCGCTGGTGCAGGAACTGGCCGTCGCGCTCGGGTACACCGGCCCGGCGCAGCTCCGCCGCGAATCGACCGTCGACTTCCAGATGGCCGACCGGCGGGTCTATCATCGCGGAGCCGAGATTGCCTTCCCGGACCTGAGCGTTCGCACGTACGGTTCGGTCGGCCTGGACGACAAGTCCCTGGCCCTGGTGGCCGAAATGCCGATTCCGCCCAAGTGGCGAGGCAACAACGTGCTCGGCACGGCACTCAAGGACCAGGTGATCCAGCTTCCGATCGCGGGCACGCTCGACCGGCCCAAGCTCGACCGCACGGCGCTCGAACAGGCCTCGCGGCAGTTCCTCCAGAACGCTGCCCAGAACATCCTCCAGGACCAGCTCAATCGCCAACTCAACCGGTTGCTCGGCCCTCCGCAGCCGGTAAGATAAGAGCATGAGACTCGTCCTTCTCGGCACCACGGGCTACCACCCGAACGAGAGCCGCCACACGGCGTGCATGTTTCTGCCGGAGCACGGCGTCCTGCTCGACGCCGGCACGGCCATGTACCGCCTGGCCGGCTATCTCCAGACCTCCGAGCTGGACATCTTCCTCACCCACGCCCATCTGGACCACGTGATCGGGCTGACCTACCTGTTCAGCGTCGCTTACGTCCATCCGCTCGATAAGGTCCGTGTCCACGCGGAAGCCGAGAAGCTCCGGGCCATCGACGAGCACCTTTTTGCCGAGCCCCTGTTTCCCAAACGGCCTCCGATGGAGTTCGTTCCGCTCGGCGACACCGAGCCCTTGCCGGGCGGCGGCCGGTTGACGCATTTCCCGCTCGAGCACCAGGGGAGCTCCGTCGGCTACCGTCTCGACTGGCCCGGACGCTCGATGGCCTACGTGACCGACACGACGGCCTCGCTGGACGCCGACTACGTCGAAGCCATACGCGGGGTCGACCTTCTTCTGCACGAATGCTACTTCGGCGACGAGCAGGCCGAATTCGCAAGGCGTACCGGCCACAGCCACACGACGCCCGTCGCCGAGATCGCGCGCCGCGCCGGTGTCGGCCGCCTCGTGCTCGTCCACGTCAACCCCCTGGCCACCGGCGAAGACCCCATCGGGCTGGCCACCGCGCGCGGCATCTTTCCGAACACGGTGCTCGGGGAAGACTTGATGGAGTTGGACTTTTGACTCGTCATTGGTCATCGCTTGCCCCTGGCGATTTTGGGAGTGCAGTGATGTCGAGTAGCTTCTCGTTTCAATTCGTCTCACGCAGCACGCGATCCTTGACGATCACTGCAGCCTGCTTCGCCTCGGCACTAGGGACGGCCTGC
The DNA here is from genome assembly GCA_013360685.1 of Pirellulales bacterium. Classification (GTDB taxonomy): domain Bacteria; phylum Planctomycetota; class Planctomycetia; order Pirellulales; family Thermoguttaceae; genus JABWBD01. The sequence continues at coordinate 9,153 of JABWBD010000204.1, read as the reverse complement.
GGTCGGTCCCCGGCTCCTCCCGAACCGGAACCGCAGCATCAACGATCGGTGTCTTCGGCGTCATCGCGCGCCGACGATGGTCGACAGACGAAGCCTTCCGCGGCCGGGGCGCAACGCGATGGCGGACTTGGACCCGCAGTGATTGAGGAACGAAACGTGCCGGAACAGCAATCTTCCCGGGAGTCGGAGCCGGTCCAGAGGTTTCGTGCCATTCTGGAGCGTTACTATCGCCGCGACCCGGCAGCCGAAAGGCAGGCGGCCAACCGCCTGGTGGACCAGTACAACGCCAAGCTTCAGGAAGCAGACGAGCGATTGCCCGCGGAGCGGACCCGCCTGGAGGCCGAGCGCGAGACGCTCAACCGCCTGATCCAGGAGATCCAACGGCTCGACGAGCGGTTGAAGCAGAGCCGGCCGTCCGACTCGGCGACGAGCGAGGCCGTGGCGGCGTACAATGCCGAAGTCCTCAGTCGCAACGCGCAGGTGGAACAGGTGCAAAAGCGGCAAGCGGACCACGAGGCAAAGGCGGCGACGTTTCAAGAGTCGGTGCGAAAGTTCGAGGAGGAGGCAGATGCCTTGAAGGGCCGGATCGACCGGATGCGTGCCGAGACCGACGCGTGGCTCCAGGATTGGCGACAGTGGCAGGCGTCGAAGCAAGATCTGGCCTTCTTCCGGGAACTGAATCGGACCTACGCCCAGCTTTGCGGCAGCTCAGCCGGCATGGTCCTCGAGGCCGCCCAGGAATCCCCGCGGGCCGATTTCCTGGCGATGCGGCGCGAACTCGGCCAGTGGGCGGCGCGGCAGCAGGCCGGCCAGAAGAACGGGTTGATGATCCTGCCCGCCGTTCTCTGCGGCCGGGAGGAGTGCCACTTGATCGTCGACACGGGCGCACAGATCGTGACGATACCCCGATCGCTGGTCGAGGTCCTGAAGCTGACAGACCGGCTGGGGGAAGACGTGGAAGTGATCGGCGCGGGCGGCATCTCCATCCGGGGCCCGAAGCTGGACCTGCCGCGGATTTCAGTCCTTGGCAGCCAGGCCGAACACGTCGAGGCCGTCGTTCTGGACGAGCCGGGCCCGGGCGTCGACGGCTGCCTCGGCCTGAGCTTCTTGGATCGCTTCGACTGGCAGATCGAGCGCAAGGAGCAGCCGCGGCTGATTCTCAGGCCCAAGTAGAACATCACCCGTGAGAGATGCCCGACCCGACGGTACGGGACCGCCCCCTCGCCCCGTTCAGCCTCTGCTGAACACATCCATGTAGAGATAGTCCTTGACGTGAAATCCGCAGAGGCTGATGGTCAGGTCCAGAGATGCGGCGTTGGCGTTGTCGACATAATCGACGTGGGTCGGGTTCAGCGAGATCCTTTGCCGCTCGATCCGATAGGCCGCTTCATCCGCGGCGAACTGCTCCAGGTAGAGCTGCGGGAAGCCGAACAGCATGTGGAACGACCGGGCATGCAGGTCCTCGCTCGTCAGCGGCATCAGGCGCGACGCGACGAGGTCGACCAGGCGGTTGACGCGATCGGCCCGTTCCGCGGGAAAATGCTCGAACATGAGCTTCGGCAAGTCGAGAGGCGGGGTTTTGTCGAAACACAGGTTGCAGTAGTCGGACATGCCCTCCAGATACTCCATGAGACGGCCGACCGCCCATTGGCCCCAGCCGGCGTCGCCCTCTTCGAGCAGGCGCCGGATATAGTCGCGCGCGCCGGCCGGTCCGAACTTCTGATACAATCGCTCCATCTCCTCCTTGCCGAGGAAGGACAGCTCGACTTCGTTCTCAAGCGGCGGCTCCTCGGGGACCAGGGCCAGCTCGCGCAACACGCGGTCGTGCCGGGCGTCCAAAGCCTCGGCGAATGCGGCGAGAAATCCGCCGCTCGCCGCCAGCCGCGCTTTGCGCTGGGCGAACAACTGCACGACCAGATCGGCGTGGCAGCGGAGAAAAAGAAAGCGGCCGATCACGCTCGAGAACGCGGACGCCACCGCGCGCCAGTGCCGGTATCCTTCTTCAAGAAGGCGCAGGTTTTCCAGGATGGGCTTCACGCGCGAGCGATAGGCGCCGAAACGGAAGATTCTCCGGAAGAACCCGTACTCGGAGCGCACTTGACGCAGCTCCCGCTCTCGGTCGAGGCGGTCCTGCCGGAACCGTTCGACGCCCTCATCCAGGTCGGCAGCGGCGCTGCGAATGTCGTCGACCGCTGGATCATCCACCAGGTGGCCGCGGAGCACTTGTTCAAACGGCCTTTTGAGGATCTTCGCCGTTTCGGCGTTCTGCGGCGTTTCGCCGCCAGCCGCGGCAATCTCCGCGGCCGTCTTCACGTAGCCCAGCACGCGCAGGACGGCGGACCGGGCGCAGAGCGAAGTCTCCGTCCAGGCGATGTCGCCGAAGGCCTGCCGGAGCAGGTCGAGTTTCTCGTTCAATTCCGCGCCGACCGGGTTCTGGTACACCGCCGGCATGTCGCCGGCCGCATCGGCAAATGCGAACAGCGAGTCCGCGATCTCAGAGAGGCACGGCTTGACCAGCGTCAGGAAAAACTCCCTGTGGAGCGCCGGATCGTCGAGAAGCCGCTCGAGCGTCCGGTGAAAGCAGAGGGCCTCCTCGAAACTGTCCAAGGAGCCGGCATCCTGGTCCAGCAGGCCCACCAGCTCCTGCCGATAGCTCCGCCCGAGTTCCGCCAGACGGACCGCCTCGGAGCTCTTGATTCGGATGCCGTTGGCCGTCTGGCGCTTCTCGGAATCGTCGTAGTAGGCATGGACGGACGGGGGCGATGCGGCGGCGCCGGCCAGCGATTCCGCCGCGACAAAGGCCCCGATGTCGCGCTGCGAGTAGCGGACGCCGGCCTCGTCGTGCACCAGGCGGTTGGTTTCGATGAACTTGTTGGCGCGGATCGCCAGCGCCGTCCGCTGCTCGACCGGGTCCCGGGCAGTGAGGTCCTGGGCGCATCTCAGGACGTAGAACGCTTTCCACGCTTCGCGGTCGTACACGCAGGCGCCGTAGCTGGAATTGCAGGTCCGCCGCGGAATGCCCGCGAGCACCTGGTTCAGTTGCACGCGGCACTCGGCCATACAATTGCACATGACGCACGCCCGGACCTGGTCGAGCGGCCAGCGCGGCGGGCTCTCCGAGGATTCCGGCTCGAGCAGGAAGCTCATCTCCGCGAGCTCGCACCTGGCCGACGCCGAGTCCTCTTGGATCGCGGTGAGATTGTCCGAGAATTCCGGCAAGAGCCGGCTTCTGCGCGGATAGATGACATAGAGCCGGCGGGTCGTCACCACCCGCAGGAACGTTTCGAAGTGGCGATGCACGGGCAGAAACGCCTCGATCGCCCGTGAGTCGTTGCCGAAAAGGACGAACGAGATCTCCACGCGCTCGACCGGGCGCCGCTGGAGGCGCGTCAGGACGATTTCGCCGAGCGCATCGAGCGACTCGCGCAGCTCGCAGTCGCCGCCCTGGATCCACTCGCCCGATTCGATCCAAAGGAAGCGGCAGTCGGAGTGCTTCGCGAGCAGCCACGGGCCCTCGGACTGCGCCGACATTGCGCGGAGGAACGAATCGGCCAGCGCGTCCAGTGAGACGATCAACGACAGATCCATGGGATCCTGCTCAGCGGTGGTTCGTCCGTCACTTCTTCGCCTTGAACGACAGTTTCAGGTCGAGGGCCTTTTCGATCGAGAATCCCTGCGGGGCCATCTCGAGCAGGTTGCGGAAATACACCATTTGCTGGCGGTACAGCATGCCCGTGATCGTCTTGTTGAATGCCTGCTCTTTGAGTATTTCCTTGAAACGATCGTAGACCTCCCGTATCTCCCGGCGCACGGTCTCGCAAGAGAATTCCGGTTTGTGCGACATGTCGAGCAGGGCCTGTCTCAAGCGCTTCCGTGTCGGCGCGTGCGCGTCGCGGCAGAGGTGCTCGTACATCGAGTAGAACTTTCCTTCGACGCCCGGCAAGGCCAATTCGCTCTCGTCCACGGCCGTGAATACGGCCGGATTCAAGCGGTAGTAGTGGCGCCGGTCGCCCTTGGGCTTCTCCAAATCCAGCCGCTCGACCAGAGCCGTCGACTTCAATGTCGCCAGCGCCAGGATCTTGAGCGCCTCGAGCTTGACGGAATCGCTCGGAAGGATATCGACCAGCGGAAACTCGAACTGCTTGTCCGTGTGGGCGGGAGGCCGCACGCGCATCAGGTATTTCTCCCTTGCTTCCTCGATCCCGGTCAGGACGTAGAGGGGAATGACGGAGAAGTAATTGGCGAACGTCAGGCGGTACGGATCCCCCGTCTCCGCCCAGACGTTTTGCACGTTGCTGATCCGGCTCTGCGGCAGTCCGGCGAGTATGGCTTCCCGGACGCCCTCGTCGTCGGCGACTCCGCCGACCGCGGTAAACTCCGTGATGACGTCCGCATGGCCCGTGAGCCGGTTTTCGTCGATCGGCAGCATCTGCGAGGAATAGCGGACCGCCTGCTCCGTCAGCCGCGCGATGGCCGTATTGTCCTTTTCGTTGAGCGTTTTCAGCACCTGGCAGACCGAGAGCTCGGTTGCCGGGCGGACCTTGTCGTACGCGAAGTCCAAAAGCAGCGGTTCCAGATCCCTGCGCTTGATGAACCAGGCCGGACTCTCGATCTCATGGAGTTTGAGGAATTCGGCGAAGTCCTTGGCGGCCGCTTCCGTGCAGTTCGTGTAACCTTCCCGCACGAAGAAGGCGCCGGCAGGTGAGCCGCCCCGGCCGGCGGTTTCCTCCGCGCCGACGTAGATTTCCAGCATCGGTTTCTGTTTCAACAGGTTGGCGACGGTGAGACGCTCGGCCTGGGCCTGAAGCCGCAGGCGGAGGTTCTCGAGCGTGTCGGCGACTTCTCTCAGGGCGTCCTTGTGCTTTTCAAGCTCCTTGTCGCGCCCCACGGCCTCTTCCCTCCAGGTATCGGACAGCGCCGTGGCGCGATTCAGGCGGTCCAGGGCCAGGCGGGCCTTCATCAGGGAGACCACACCTTCACAGTATTGCCGGCAAGCGTTTCGCACCGGGTTGGTGGAGGCCAGCCAGCCTTTCGGGGCCCGCCGCGAGATCTCCTCCTCTTTTCGGTGCGTGGTCTCCTCCAGCGCAGCCAGCTCGCTGCTGAGTTGCTTGTGGGCGAGAGTAAACGCCGTGACGGCTTCTCCCCAGTGGTCGATCAGAAGCTGGTTCGCCTGGTCATAACTACCCGCCGGGTATCCTTCGCGCTTGTTCTGTTCGTACTCGCGAATCCGCTTGAGCCAGGTGCTCACCGCCTGGCCGACCGCCGCAAACACCTCCTCGTCGCGTTTGGCCTTCTCCCAATCCCGGACGACGCCGGCTCGCCAGTCGTTGAGAATGCGCACGAGGTTGTCCTTGAGGCTGTCGCTTCGCAGATCCAGCCCGAGCTGCTGGTCGTCGAAGCCGTAAGCCAGGGTGGGCATCTCCTGGATTCTCTTCAGCAATCCGCCGCCGTCGGCCGCGAGGTTTTCGGTGGTGAGAAACGCGGCGAAGTCCTTGGCGACGTTCTCGGAGGTCGGCGCCTGCTCGGGCGTTTGCCCGCCGCTGAGGTACGCTTTGGCATGGCCGATCAGATTGCAGGCGAATTCAGCCGTGAGTTTTTCGTGGATCCGGTGCGCGGGGTAGACGATCGAACTGATGCCGGTCGTGGAATAGATGGCCTGTTGCCCTTTCCATTCCTCCGGCTTGCCCAGCGCCAGGGTAATCATCGTCATGACATTGTCGGCGATCTGGCGGTATCGCTTCGCCACGGCGCCGATGGAATTGAAAATGCTCTCGCCCACAAAGGCGGGGATTTCCTGGCGCGAGAGGATCCACTGCCCGTTTCGGCACTTCCCATCGATCAGGTTCACGATGTGATAGGGGCGTTCCTCGAGGGAAAAACGTCTCGACGAAGTGTAGTCGACGACGAAAGGATCTTCCGGTGAGGCGGCGTTGACTTTTTCCAGTTCCAGCAGCGACGCATAGCCGTTTTCGAAGCACGTCTTGGCCACGTCGCGAAACACCCACGGCATGACAAAAAAAGCCGTGTAGAACATGTTCGGACCGCCCAGCGCTCGTGAGAGGATGCTGAAATCGATGAAAGAACCCGCGCCGGTGCCGCCCGCCAGCGAGCTGACGACAAACACTTGAGGGCTGCTGCTTTCGAGCAGTTCCAGGCCGCACTTCCGCATTTCATCTTTCAGACCCGCCTTGCGGACCTGCTCGAAGGCATTCTTGAGAAGAGCGACCACAAGGTCGATGTTCGCAAACGTCGCCAGGCGGCCGACTTGCCGAATGCCGCCGGCCCCGTCCGCGACCGTGCTGCGGTTCAGGGGATCGTAGGGAATCCACCAGGAATCGACGTGCGGGTTCTTGATGGCGTCGGCCACGCTGCGGACGCTCATGTGGCAGAATTCGGCGTCGTCGAAGGTGATCTTTTCGCCGCCGGGGCCGTAGGCGGTTTCCCGATCGGCCGTCGTGTCGAACGCGAGGAGCTTGATGCACGGCGGGATCCGCCCGGACTGCTCGAGAAACAGTTTCTTGATGCGAATCAAGGCTTGCTGGCCGGTCCCACCCAGCCCGATGACGACCGCGGGAGCAAAGCTCTTTGCCATGGCTACGCCTCCAAACTACCTGGTCGATGTGATTTGATTTCCCAAGCGCTCTGGCACATGCGATTGATTTGCTGTTTATGGCAACCGGCACTCGGTCAGGATGATCCACACCAGGACGGCCAGCGCCAACCCGATGCCCTGGGGGACCAGGCATTTCCATGCGGCATCATTCAGCCTTCCCACGGCGGTTTTCTTTCCGTCGGAAGTCGTCACCCAGCAGCCGGTCCGCACGCGGTCTCCATCATAGATCGGTCCCCTGACCGATGCAGCGGCAGCGCCGGTTTCCCTCTCCTGATAGCGGTAGTGCTTGCGGAGCAAGAGCGTGCGGCGCATCACGACTGCAAACTCGCGGCGAGCAAAATCTTTCCGCCAACTGAGGAATCGTCCCGGTCTGCCGTCTTCCTGGTAATGAATGCTTCGGCGATTCCACGGCCACAGACCGGTCCAGGCAAGCAGCCAGACAGCCGCATACGATCCTGCGGCCAAAACACACCGCACCCAAAGCGGAAGCGGGGCGGGCAGCACTTCCACCCGAATGCGTTGGGATTGGGAGGCTGAGTACTCGTGGCCCTTCTGGTCGGTAACCGTCAGAGAAATGAGATACGTCCCAGGCGCGTCGTACGTATGCTTGTGCTTGGGTCTGCGGTCATCGCTGAGTTTTCCATCGCCGTACTCCCAGCGGTATGTCTTGATCGGGCCCTTGCACCTGTTGTCGATTTCGACTTCGAACGGCGCGGAACCCTTCGACGGCCCCACAATGTCGAAGTCGATGGCCGGTGGCTCATCGGGCTCGACGGTGATTGTGGCGGAGTCTGAATCGGAGCCGGTTTCATTGGAGACCGTCACCGTGACGGTGTACTGGCCCGGCTTGGAATACCGGTGCTCGGCCACGTCCTTCTCGATCGTTGTCCCGTCGCCCATGTTCCAGACGGTCTTCCGAATGGTTCCGGCAGACGTATGCGCAAACCGGATCGTCTTGCCCACCTCGATCGTCGGCATCGGAAGCACGAAGTGGGCATCCGGAACGACGATGCTCGACTGGACGGCCACTTTCTTGCTCACCTCCTTCTGCTTGCCGTCCGGGCCGACGGCGAGCAGCCTGGCGGTGTACTGGCCCGGCCTGGCGTAGGTGTGCTCGCCATGCTTCTCGCCGCTCCGCGCTCCGTCCCCAAAGTCCCACTTCCAATCGCGATAGTCGCCGACGGAATCATTGGTGAAGACGACAGGGCTGCCGTCGCGCGGGCGTTGAGGCCGGATCGAGAAGTCCAGCACCGCCGGCTTGACCACGAGCTCCGCGGTGGCGTTGCTGGATCCGGCGGCGCTGGAGACCGTGAGGGTAATAATGAACGTACCCGATTTCTGGTACGCATGCTTGACGCTTGCGCCCTCAAGCTTCGCGCCGTCCCCCATGCTCCAAGTCCTCGAGGCGACGGTGCCTTCCGACTGGTCGGTGAGCGTCAACTCCTGCCCCACGCCGACGCTGCGAAGCGGCAGCGTGAACCTGGCGGTCGGCTTGACCATGTCGGTCCCGACAACCAACTCCTCGACTTTGCGCTGCGCGAGGCCGGCGGAATCCTGGGCGACGAGTTCCACCGTGTACGTCCCCGCCTCCGCGTAGGTGTGCTTCGGGCTCCGCTCCTGGCTGGCCGCCCCGTCCCCGAACTTCCACTGCCAGCCGTGAAAATCGCCGCGCGACTGGTTGACGAAGTCGATCTCGGCATTCCGGACGGGCGCCTTGGGGAAGAACACAAAGTCGACCGCGGGAGGCAGTTCGACCTTGAGAATCCGGGTGGCAACCGACGGTTCGTCCTTCTTGGCGAAAGGCCCGTCGACTTGCAGCGTCACCACGAACTGGTCCGCCGTCTTGTAGACGTGCTTCGGGTTGACTTCCCGGCTCTCCTGGCCATCGCCGAATTTCCACGTCCGCGAGGTGACCTGGCCGACCGAGCGGTCGGTGAACTGGACGGGATCGCCGACGTACTTCGGCTTGCGGGGCTCCTCGATCGTGAAGTCGGCCCGCGGCGGGCCGCCGCGGACCGTGATCGACCTGGTCGCTTGGCTCTTGCCTGCACGGCTCGACGCCACCAGCTTCACGGTGTACTCGCCGGGCTTCGCGAAGGTGTGGGTGGGACTGCCGTCGGTGCTCGTGGCGCCGTCGCCGAAATCCCAGTCAAAGCGGTCCGCCTGGCCGATCGTCGCGTTGACGAAGGTCACGGGAGTGCTGTCGGTGATGGCGACTTCCGGCAGCGAGAAACGGGCGATGGGAGGCATACCCAGTCCCGAAATCGCGTGCATCCCCTCGGTGCTCGCGATAAGTTTCGCCACATTCTCCGGAATCGGCTCCTCCAGGGCATGGTAGTACAACTCGACCGTGCAAGCCGGGTTGCCGCGCAGTTTCTTGAAACGCTCCACGTTGCTGTCGAACGTGTACGGCGCCGGATCGTTGTTGCTCCCGTCCGTGAACAGGTGGATGATGAAATCGTGCTGCTTGCCATCCTGCAGTGTGCCCTCCGCGTAGCCAAGGACTCTGTCCAGCGCGCGGTAAATGAAGGTAGCCTTTC
>JABWBD010000005.1 GCA_013360685.1 Pirellulales bacterium | reverse complement strand
CGGCCTGGAGCTTGAAGCAGGCATGGGCGATCTCGAGCCAGTAGTCCGACTCGAGGCAGTTGTAGCCTTTCTTGAAGTAATTGCCGGCAAAGAAGAGGCCCAGGGCCGGGAAGGTCATGTGGTTGTGGCGGACGTGCCTGCTCGACAGCGCACCGGATGCCTTGCGGACCACGTCGGTCGTGATAAACTCATAGAGGATCCGGGTGACTTTCAGCCGGTCGGCATCCGAGAGCGCCGGGCTCTCCTCGATCAGGTCCCAGGCGCATAGGATCTCCTCGAGGTGGAAGTCCATGTCCATGCCCCACGGCCCACCGTAGATGTCGGGTTTGGCCTGGTAGCTTTCGTACCAGGCGAGGGCCAATTCCCGGTAGAGCCGGGCCAGCATGTCGTTGCCGCTCCGCGCATACTCGTGGCCGAGCGAGCCCGTGCGGCCGGCCACGGAGCGGTGGGCGCCCCGGGCGTAGTCGCGGCGGGCGTTTTCGATTTGGCGCTGGATCTCCTCGTCGTTGAGCGACTGGCGGCGGCTCTCGATCGACTTCATCTCGCGCTGGCCCAATTCGGCAATCGCCAGCTTGGGCAGGACGACGTCGCGGCCGGGCTTGAGCGTCGCCAGCAACGCATCGACCGCTTTGCCGACGCCGCCCGGGGTGGAGCCGCCCAGGACCAGGGCATTGCGGCCCGTTCCCCAGGGGTCGTGGACGGTGTGGGCCAGGAAGCCGTCGGCGGGCGGCCAGGCATCGTCGACCGGCGTGTACAAGAGAGCGTAGAGCGGCAGCATCGCGCGGTTGTTGCAGACGTTGCCCAACTGGATGGCCGTGGTGGACTGCATCTGGTCCGCGGTCGTGGTGTCGGCCGCGGCCAGCGGCAGTTCCGTCCCGGAGAGTTCTCGGATTCTCGTCTGGAGCCTGGCCGCAAGGGCGAGATACTCCTGGCCGGCGGGAGCGATGATCATTGCTTCGGGCTTGCCTGCACGCACCAGCGGTGTGTCGAGGTAGAGCTTCTTCGCGGCGGCGATCTCGGGGAACCGCGTTCGGCGGGCCTCGCTGGCGCGAAGGTTATCGACATAGATGTCGAACATCGCCTCGGGGGCCCTCGTGCCGATGATGATCTCAGCCGCGGCGATGCTCCTGGCATTTTCGGCGTCGATGTTCTTTTCTTCCCAGGAGAACCCGCCCCGGCCCATGCCGTAATCGAGACGCACCGTAATGCGGGGCGACTGGATAAAAGGGCTGCCCCAGTTCGACCAGCTTCCCGCGGTCTTGCCGTCTTTCGTGTAGAGTCGGAGGTAGACTGCCTGCGTGTCCTCGGGCGTCGTCGTCCAGCAATCGAACATGACGGTGCGACAGTCGAGGTCCACACCGTCCAGAGGGATCTTCAAGGCGTTGTAGTGGCTCTGGCTCTTCGGGCTGCTGCGGCCGGTCAGCCGCACGCTCGCCTTGCCTTCGGAGACGAAGTTCTCCCTATTGCTTGACTCCATCCGCCGGTCCGTGCAGTCGCCGCCCCAGGTGTTCGTGATCCCCTGGACGGATTCAAGACCGTGGATCAGGATGGTCTTTTCGGGTATTCCCGCGCGCGCCATCGCAGCGGACTGAATGAAGGCGGCAAACACCATGCAGGCGGCGGTCGATCGTCCAGTGGCGGTCATTGGTTTCTTGGTCATCGGTCATTGGTTTCTTGGTCATCGGTCATTGGTTCTTGGTCATCGGTCATTTACAAAAACAATAGAGAGGGCTGCTCCGCGTCGGATGAGAGTTGCGGGAGGAAAGAGCTGGGGATGTTGAGGGTGAGTCGTCCGGCGGGAACGAGGTTGGCGGGAAGCCATTCGTAGGCCGCTTTGCTTTCAGGATACGGGGTGGGCACAGCGGCGCGAAGATGGGGGTGGAATGGCATGAGCACTGGCGGCTCCCTTCAGGAACGCTGGTTGCTCTTGGACGGCTTGCGCTGCGGAAGCAGCGTATTGTCTGGGACCGATCGTGGAGGGGCTTGTCTCCAATGCTCGCGCCGAAATAGACTACGAATACTGGGTTTGGGCAGTCCCTCCACTGCGACGGTGCTCTTATGGCGACGGCCAACGCGTGGCCAATGGTCCTTCACTTGGGGCCGCTGGGAAGATCGGTCACGGACGATGAGTTTTTCCAGTTCTGCCAATTGAATAGGGAGCTCCATATCGAGCGTACCAGCGAAGGAGAAATCGTTGTCATGCCGCCGTCAGGGGGGGAGTCCGGGAGGCGAGAACTTAGGATCGGCGCAGCCTTGCACCAATGGGCAGAGGCCGACGGCACGGGGGTGCCCTTCGGTTCATCCACCGGTTTTGTTCTTCCCAATGGGGCCGAGCGGTCGCCGGACGCGGCCTGGGTGAAGCGCGAGCGCTGGGACGCATTGACGCCGGAGGAGCGAGAGCGATTTCCTCCCCTGTGCCCCGATTTCGTTGTCGAGATTCGCTCTCGGACCGATCGGATCCCTGTGCTGCAGGAGAAGATGCGGGAGTACATTGCCAACGGCGCGGACCTCGGATGGCTCATCGACCCGGCAAAGCGAAGGGTCTACATCTACCGGCCCGGCGCAGCAGTAGTCCGCTTGGACAACCCGGAATCGGTCTCTGGCGACCCTCGATTGGCTGGCTTTTCGCTCGATCTTCGTCGAATCTTCACGTGACGCTGCCCAGTGGCTGTTTCTGCATCTGGTCAAGAGCCGGCAAGCGGGGGTAAAATGACCCCATGAGTGCGAATGCATCGACAATTCGAGCCCTTGACCGCCTACTGGATCCGGTCGGCCGCTGCTTCTCGGAGGAAGCCGCTCGCGAGTTGGCTTGCCTGCGCGCCGATGAAGAAACACAGGCTCGGGTCCGCGATCTGGCAGAGAAGTGTAACGAAGGTAGCCTCTCTGCGGAGGAGCGCGCGGAGTACGAAGCCTGCACGATGGCCTCCCACATCGTGGCTATCTTGCAGGCGAAGGTCCGCGCCCGCCTCGCGACAGGTTTGCTCAAGTCGACACCAGGAGATCGCAATGCGCACCACTGCCCGCCACTTCGGTAGACTTGGCCTCACGACGCTGCTCCTTCTCGTATCCGCCTTCGAAACCGCCCCAGTCGTCGCCCAGGATCTCGAACGGTTCCTCCCCAACCACGGAAACAGCGTGTACGAGGCGAAGGGCCTGCTGCGGCAATGGCCTGCCGGCGGGCCCAAGGAACTCTGGCGGGCCGAGATCGGCTGGGGAAAGAGCGCCGTCGTCGAGGCCCGAGGGAAAGCGTTCACTGCCACGGAGACCGACGACAAGCAGTATGCCGTCTGTCTCGATCCGCTCAGCGGCGAGGTCTTGTGGAAGTCCTTGCTCTATCCGAAGAACAACCGCCACTTCGTCAAGGGACCGGTCACCTCGCCGGTCGTCGACGGGGACCGCGTCTATTTCATTCCCTACGCCGTCGACCGCGACGTCTGGGACATGTGCGCCCCGATCCTCTGCTTGAAAACGGACGGCAGCGAACTCTGGCGCCAGGATACCGCGTTCTTTGGAACGGAAGCCTCCACCCCGATCGTGGTCGGTGACACGCTCTATGTTTCCACGGACAGCCGCGATCGCATCGTGCTGGTGGCGCTCGACACGAAGACGGGCGACGTGCGCTGGTCGATTGCCATGAAGGAGACGGAGAAGGGACGCGAACTCGGGGCCCCGGCCTCGCTCACGTATCAGGTCGTAGACGGCATCCCGCAGATCATCACAGCAACCTACGGGACCCAGGAAATCCTGGGCGTCCATGCGGCCACCGGCCAGATCATGTGGCGCTACTCGTATCCGGCCCCAATCAGCATCGGGCTGGTTGCCACGCCCGTGGCCATCGGTACGAAACTCTTCCTCTGCGCCGGTGAAGGCAAGGGGAAGGATTTCTCGGCACTACTGGAAATGAAGGTCGCCGATGGGAAGATCGCCTATGAAGAGGTCTATCTCAGCTCGGAATTCCAGAACAACGCCTACAATACGCCCGCCATCTACCGGGACGCCGTCTTTGGATTCGGCGGCAACAAGACCGCGGGTTTCCTTCATGCCACCAACCTTGCCGATGGGTCGCTCCTTTGGAAGCACGCCGATCGGGAATGGACCAACCAGCAGAACCTCGTCGTTGCCGACGGGCTGATCTTTGCGCTTTCGAAGAACAACGAACTGGTCCTGGCCGAAGCCAGTCGCGAGGGCTACAAGGAACTCGGCCGGGTCGACACGCGACTCGATCTCGAGCGGCCCCAACAACCGACCGTCGCCAACGGACGGCTCTATCTCCGCGGCACGGACACGGTGGTCTGCTACCGGGTCATCCCGTAGGCACGCTCTTGATTGGACTTCGTGTCGGAACCCTCTTATCTCTCCTGGTCCCGGGTTTTCGTGTTGTCCGTCTTGTCGGGGACACTTGGGGCCGCTAAGATGGGAGATGGGGGTTCCGGTAAGGAATCCACAGAGGGACAGGTCTTGTTGCGAGTAGCCTATGGTCCACTGCACGATTACCGATGCCGGAGTTGACCTTTCTCCTGGAAGCGAAGTGGTGCTGCGCCGCCAGACGTGGGCTGACTATGAGGAACTACTCGAACGCCGCCAGGACAAAGCGGCCATCAAGGTTCGTTACAGCGCACGAACGCAGGAAATCCGCATCATGGCGCCTCTACCAAGACATGGCAACCACTCCGCCGCGCTTTCCAGTCTGGTGCAGGCTCTGCTGCGACACACGGGACAGGACTGGCAGGATTTTGATCCGATCACCCTGAAGCGTTTCGGCGAGGCCGGCTTGGAACCGGACAAGTGTTTCTACATCGAACATCGCGAGGCGATCCTGGGCAAGGAGCGGATCGATCTGGCGAGCGATCCTCCGCCGGATTTGACCGTTGAGGTGGACGCTACGTCCACGACCAGCCCCGAGGAATACGAACCGCTCCGCGTTCCCCAATTGTGGATCTACCGGGAGGACTCGCTTTCCATCTTCTTGTTTGATGGCCGGCACTATCAGGAAGCCCCGGAGAGCCCCACCTTCCCAGGGATCCCCGTTCGGCAATTGATTCCCGAGTATCTGCGGCGCGCGTGGCACGCCGGCTCAAGCGTAGCGCTGCGTGAATTCGAGAGCGCGCTGGGCGAGTCTGCCGCCCGCGAATCGAAGTGACTGAGCTTATTGACCCTCCGCGTAGGACCGGCGAATGTGTGAGTGCCGCAGTCCTCCCATGCTGAGCCCTACACGCACACAATCGGCCGTAAGGGGGTCGGGGTTGCGTTCCGCCGTTGTAACACAAAGACTTGCCGCAGAGGTCCCCTTGCCAGTCTTTCGTCCAAGCTCTATAAATGCTGTTCTCGATGGTTCTTTCCGGCGGCTATCCGTGCGCCGCGCAAACGCGTCCTGAACGACCAGAAGGCTTTTTCATGAGATCCCGACCTCGCACGAAGTTCGTACGCAGATTGAAAGAAAGGCGGTGCAATCGGTGCGGCGCCAAGCTGAATACCCAGCAGACCCGCTGCAAACGGTGCAGCGAGCGGCAGTCGCGGCCGCGGCCGTAGCGGGTTCGCGGGTTGTGGGAAGGCGAACAGTGTGCCACACTACCGGCGGCGCTGGAAGAAGTGCTTGCACTCGGCAACCGCCTCGCCCAACCGCTCGACTTCCTCAAACGTGTTATAGAGATAGAAGCTCGCGCGCGCGGTGGCTGAGACGTCGAACCGCTTGTGCAGCGGCATCGCGCAGTGATGGCCGGGCCGGACGGCGATCCCGCGGCGGTCCAGACGCTGCGCAATGTCGTGGGCGTGGATGCGGCCCATCCAGAAGCTGACGATCCCGGCCTTCTGGTCGGGCCGAGGTCCCAGGATCCGCACGCCGTCAATCTCCGACAGCAACTCGTGGGCGCGTTGGGTCAGGCGGCGTTCGTGCTCGTGGACCGCCTCAAGTCCGACGTCGTTGAGGTAGTCGATCGCGGCCCCCAACCCAATGGCCGGGACGATCGGCGGCGTGCCGGCTTCGAACTTGTAGGGCAGATCGGCGGGGGTGAAGCTGTCGATCCACACCCGCCGGATCATGCTCCCACCGCCCAAGAACGGCGGCATGCTCTCAAGCAACTCCCGCTTGCCGTAGAGCACCCCGACGCCCGACGGCCCCATCATCTTGTGCCCGCTGAAGACCAGGAAATCGGCGTCCATCGCGGCCGCGTCCGTCACCTGGTGCGGCACGCTCTGGGCCCCGTCGACGAGAACCAGGGCCCCGGCGGCGTGCGCCCGCGGGATAATCTCCGCGAGCGGATTGATCGTGCCCAGCACATTGGAGACGGCAGTTACCGCGACGAGCCGGGGCCGCTCGGTCAGCAGCGCATCCAGCTTGTCCAGGTCGAGCAGGCCGTCGTCGGTCACGGGGATGAACTGGATCTTGGCGCCGGTCCGCTCCGCAAGCTGATGCCAGGGGACGAGATTGGCATGGTGCTCCATTTCCGTGACAAGGACCCCGTCGCCTTCGTGGAGGTTGGAATCGCCCCAACTCCGCGCGACCAGATTGATTGCCGCGGTAGCGCCGTGCGTGAAGATCACCTGCTCGACCGTGGGAGCATGGATCAGCGAGCGGACCTTTTCGCGGGCCCCTTCGAAGAGGGCTGTCGATTCCTCGGCCAGCGTGTGAATACCGCGGTGGACGTTCGCGTAGTGCTCTTCGTAAGCTTCGACGATCGCCTGGATGACCTGGCGGGGCCGCTGCGTCGAAGCGGCGTTGTCCAGATAGGCCAGCGGCACGTCGCCGTGCACTCGCTTCGAAAGGATCGGGAAGTCGGGGCGGTAGGCGTGGGGATCGAGAGTACGCAACCTGACAGGAGCGGTCATGATGGCTTCTTGGAAGGATCGCCCGCGCCGGCCGGGCGGCCGCGGTGGACGGGAGAATAGATCGCCGCCTGCAGCACCCGCCACGGCAAGAGGCAGCACTTCTGCCGATTCGGCGTCAATTTCGCACCGAAGAGCCTAAGCATGTCGTCGGCGCTGAACTGCTTTACTTCCTCCACCGTCTTGCCGTCAAACTTCTCGACCAGCATGGAGGAGGCCGCCTGGCTGATGCAGCAGCCGTCGCCGTCGAAATAGACCTCCCTGAGATTGCCTCCGTCGTTGATGTGCAACTCCATCCGGACGTGGTCGCCGCAGAGGGGATTCTCGTCCTCGTGGCAGTGGGTGCAGTGCTCGCACCGCCCGCGGTGGTAGGGATCCTCATAATGGTCCAGGATATGTTCCTGGTAGATTTCTTCTTCATTCGAGGGCATAGCAGCTCTCATTCGAGGGGGAGTAGCGAAGCGTTTGCCCCCGTTATCAACTTCGAATGGTTCCCAATTCTATGAGCGGGCGCGAATTCCGACAAGAACTGGGGGGCGCGCTGCCGTGCTCCGTGAAACGATCCTTGGATGAATACCCTACGGCGGAAGGGAACGATTGGTTCACCTACACTCCCAAGACCTTGGCCGTCACCATCCAGTGGAGTTCGCCTCGGCCCGGTTCCGGAAAGCGATCAAAATCGATGGCAGCCACGGCTCCCTTGGCAAACCGGAGCCACGCGCCGCTGCCCGAGAGCAGTTCCGAAGCGATTGCTCCCACGTCGGGCGCATGACCGACCCAGGCGATCCGCTCGAACGAAACGGCCTCGGATTCCGTCCACGAAAGGAGCCGATCCAAATCGGCGCCCGGCATGAGTTCGTCGCGCTCGATAACCCCCGGCTGGCGCGCAACAGCGTCCGCGACCACCTCGGCGGTCTGGCGACAGCGGACCAGCGGGCTGGTGACGACCAGTTCCGGATTGAACCCGCGGCCTGCAAGTATTTCGACCATCCGGCGAAATCGCTTTCGGCCATCGGGCGTCAGGGGCCGCTGGAAATCGTCGGGCCAGGCCGGGTCACCCGCGTGTCCCGCCCAGGCGTGACGGATGATGTAGAGGATCATGGAGATGGGGGGTTCCTGTCATACCAGACAATGCCCGTCTGGTTCGGACGGCGGTTCACGTTGTGCGCGTGGAAACCTGCCTGGCCGAGCCGTTCGGTGAGCCACCGCTCCGAATAGCCGGGGCGGACATGGTACTCGATGCAGATTCGCTCGATCGCGCCGAGCGTCGCAGGGGCCACGGCCTCGAAGATCTCCCACTCGGCCCCTTCGCAGTCCAACTTGAGCAGAGAGACCGACGTGCGGTCGGTCCGCGTCAGGACGGCAGCAACAATCTGCTCGAGCGTCGTGACCTGGATGGTTTCCGTGCGGTCGAGGTCCGCGACGTCGGTGGGGAGAAGCGTGGCCACGTCGGCCCCGCGTCCGACCGCGATCTCACGGACGCCCTCCGCCCCCGCCACCCCTTTGCTCTCGCAGCGGATCCGCCCCGCAAAGGGCGACCGCGCGATCTGCTCTTTGAGGCGGCTGAACGTCCTCAGCACCGGTTCGTAGCAGAAGACCTCTGCCGCAGGCGCGCGACGGGCGGCGTACATCGCAAAAATGCCGACGTTCGCCCCCACGTCCACGATCAGGGCGTCGGACTCCAGCACCCGGTACTCGCCTCCGCAGAAGATCGCCCAGACGTTGTGCACGTCGCCATGCTCCCAGATACGGACACTTGACGGCTCCGGCCCACGCAGCCGGAGCTCGCCAGGCTCCCGGAGCTGCCGGATTCCGGCGTACAGGACGGCCAGCCGGGGCCAATCGAGAAACTCTCTCCGCGCAGAAGCGATCTGCGGAATTTTTGCGGGCGCACGCCTCAGCCGCTGGAGTTGCTTGACGATCGACATGGTCTCACTTCTCCATTCTCAGTGATCGGTTCCCGCTTCTTCGACGTGGATTTCGTCGACGAAAAAGACACTGCCCGGTCCCCCCATGCTGGAGACCCCAAACCACGCGAGATGGCCGAACTGCGTATGCAAGCAGGGCACTGCGTCGAATACCTGCTCCTGGCGGCCGGGGACCGTGACGGCAAGGCGGTAGGTCGGCGAGGTCGCGGCCTCGCCTCGGCCAAGATCCAGCCGGATCTCCAAGTGGACCCATTGGCCCAGCGGCAACCGCGTCAACTCCTTGCCCGCCGCCAGGAGAGCACCATCGGCCCGGAACGTGAGGCTCGGGCCCTCGCGATACTCGCCGTGACCCGGACGGTAATCTCGCAAAGCCAGGAAGCATTCCGCGGGCCGATCGGCGGAGTTGAACACGTCGCAGGCGAAACGGATCGTGCCCTCCCTATGCGGACGGGAGGAGCGGTAGGCGTGCGGCTGCCACGAGTACGTCATGCCTTCGCCCTTGGTGAACTTGAGGCTCTTCTTGCCTCGCGACGCGGTTTCCTCCGTTGCTTGGACCAGGTCCGGCCGATCGGCGGGCGAGTAGCTCAGTCCGGCCGGCTGTTTGCCCGTTTCCACGGATTCAAAGTCCTCGCGATAGGGGCGGGGCGGCGGCGGGGGCGGCGGGGGCGGCAGCTCGGGCAATGGCTTCCGGCCCACATTCGAGGGCAAGCGGACCCAATCCGCGTCGCCGTAGAGACCGGCCTGTCCGGCTTCAATCGGCTGAAACCCCAGGGCCAGCGCGGGCGACGCCGGTTTCAGGCGGAAATCATCGCCGGCGGCATCGCGAAACTGCGGGTCGGCGATCCGCGAGTCGCGGTCGCGGCCGGTGGCCTGCCACTGGGCAAAGCCGATACCCGAAAACGACGGCTCCTTGCCCGAGGTGTCCCAATAGAGATTCCTGCGAAACTCGGTCTTGCAGCGAAGCGGACTGAAGTGCTCCGACGTGGCCTTGCCATTATTGGACAAGACGATATTGCTTTCAAAGGTGTAGGAAAGGTGTTCCTCGGGGCGTGCGCAGGAGACGGGGCTGTTCAGTGCAAAGGCGAAGATGTTGTTTCGAGCCACATTCTCCC
Source organism: Pirellulales bacterium (assembly GCA_013360685.1). Taxonomy (GTDB): domain Bacteria; phylum Planctomycetota; class Planctomycetia; order Pirellulales; family Thermoguttaceae; genus JABWBD01. The sequence goes on along the minus strand of JABWBD010000005.1, from coordinate 50,457 downwards.
GGCCGTAGTGCTGGTGGTAGGGAATGCCGGCGCGGTACACGAGGTTGTTCTCCACCAGGATGCCGGTGGAACCTTCGTCGTGGTAGATCCCCGTGCCGCCGTCGGGCATCAGCGGCGTGGGCACGATGTCGTGGACGATGTTGCCGCGGATCACGGTGCCGGGTGAGATGCCCAGGGTGTAGATCCCGCCCCCATCGCTGAAGTAGCCGTTGCAGATGTGATGAACGTGGTTGAAGGCGACCAGATTGTGGTGGGCGGTGCTCGGCGCGTAGCCCCACGAATGGCCGATCGAGATGCCAAGGTGATGGAAATCGGAAATCTCGTTGTGCGTCACCTCGTTGTACGAAGACTTGCCGATCCATACGCCCTGGCTGCCGCGGAAAATGTGCGAGCCATCGTGAATGAAGTTGTTGTCCAGAACATTTCGCTCGACGCGCATCTCGGTCGTGTCCTTATAGTCCTTCGGCCCGATGAAGACGCCGCTCGCGCCCAGGTCGTGGATCCGGCACTTCCGGACGACATTGTCGCAGCAGCCGTTGTCGAGCCAGAGGCCGTTCTCCCCGGCATGGGCCAGTTCGCAGCCCTCGAAGACCGCGTGGCGGAGCCCTTCGGCGGCGATCAGGGGGAGACGCTCCGTGGCGCCCTGCTGGTCCAGCGGCATGTCGGGAGCGAGATGGCAATCGGCATGCTGAAACGAGATGCCCTGGAAACGGAGGTGCTCGACGAACTTGCCGGCCGAGGGCTGTCCTTGGAAACGGACGAGCGTCTGCCTGACCACCGGAGCGACGACTTCCGCCTTGTCGAGATCCTCGCCCGGCATGGGCCAGTAGCGAACCACGCCCGTGCCGCGGTCGAGATACCACTCGCCCGGCTCGTCGAGGGACTCGAGGATATTCTCGACATGGTAGCGGGTGTTGTACTCCCACCAGTAACCGATCGGCCAGGCGGATCTCGGCGCCAACTTGACGATCCGCCGCTGCGGATCCAGCTCCGTGATGAAATGCGTCGACGTGGTCCATGAGTGGTAGATCACGACGAGCGCGTCGCTGAAGTTGTCCCACCGGCGGATGTCGCCGTTGCGGAAGAGAAACCCGGTCTTGGCGGCGAGATCGGCCTGGTACCACTTGGTGCGGTCAAACGGCGCGAGGATGTCCGCGGTGTAGAGATAACCCTGGTTCGGCATGCGGGCGCGGGTGCAACGCCGGCCGTCGACAAAGAGCTGGTGGAAATACCAATCGCCTTCCTTGACACCGGGAACCGTGGCGGCCCACAGCGATCCGTCGGCCTTTTTCCAGCCGGCGATGGGCCGGCCTCCGGAAACCACCGGCTTTTCTCCGGGATACGCGGCATAGGTGATCGGCGACCGCTCGGCGCCGGAATCCTCGGGCGTGAACCGGATCGTGTCGGTAATCCGATAGGTTCCGCCGCGGAGGAAGACCGTTACCGGATCTGCCAACCCGGCGGCTCCCTTCAGAGTTCGGACCTCGTCGCGTGCCCGCTGGAGCGTGGCGAAAGGGCCGTCGCTTTTCGGCCCATTCGGCTCCGGCAGCTTGCCGGACCAGGCATCGTTGCCGTGGGGAGCAACATAGTAAAGGTGCTTGGCGCCGGCGGCTTGCACCGGGGCCGCCGAGAAAGAACACAGCGCCGGCACGGTGGCAATAATTCCTATCAGACAGGTGGCTTTCCGCATCGGAAGCTGCTCCTTGGTCCGCAACACGGTTTCCGCCGATCGGGGCGCGACCCGGCCTGGAGACAGATTGACAGATGCCGAACTGTGCGTCAACCAGTTGGTGCGAGGAAAGCCCGCGAAGGCGTGGAACGCCCGACTTTCTCCGCGGTCAGCGCGGCTCGCCACGGAAGCGGCGCCAGATCAACAGCACGATGACACCGCCGATCAACGCCCCGAGGAACCCGGCCGGCCGAAACCCTTCCCGCAGACCGCCGAACAACAGACTCGCCAGGAATCCGCCAACCACCGATCCGGCAACACCCAGCAGGATTGTCCCGAGACAGCCCATCGGGTCGCGCCCCGGAACCAGAAGTCGCGCGATCGCGCCCACGAACAGGCCGAAGATCACCCAGACCAGCAGATCCACCATCGTTCGGCTCCTTTCGGATCGGCAAACGGGTCCGGGCCTCTGCAAACGACGCGCCGACTCTGCAGCCAAAGCCGGCCCGCAACACCGGACCAAATGCCCTTCTTTGTCCCGACACTCGGTCGCCCGGCGGCAGACAAACCGTCTTGCACGGGCGGACCGGCCGTCACTTCTTTGCGCTCGACTTCTTCGCCATTTAGTCTGCCGGCTCCTTCGCGTGCAGGTAATCTCCAATCGGCCGGGCAATGCGGCGGAGCTGCTCGTGTGTGATCTCGATTTCGCGGGCCATGGCTTTCTCCTCCGGCGAGAGTTCCACGTCGCCGCTTTCCGACAACAACACGATCCGCTGCCGAACCTCCGGCAGTCTTCGCTGGACCCGTGCAGCCGTGCCAAGACCGTAGGCCACGTGCCCCGCCCCGCAAATCACCACCGCGGTCCGCCCATTGCCCGCGGGCGACTTCAGGTAATTCGCCAGGACCGACGCCATGGCTTCGTCGCGGGCAATCTGGGCCTCGATCATCGGGCGGAGCATGGTTTCCTGGGCGGACGCATGGACCATCATTTGCAGCTTCAACAGCGCTTCATAGTCGGGGTCTTTCAGTTCGAGATCTTCGGGCAGTTCCCGGCGCGTCTCCGGCGGCAGTTTTTCAACCCCTCCGCTTCGAAATACCTGCCGGATCGTCTCCGCGCGGGCGTTCATCGCGATCACCGGCACGTTGAATCGGCGCGCGGTTTCCAGGAGCGGGCGGTATTGAGCGTAGTTCCGCCACCGATTGCCCCAGTCGGTTTCGCTCGCCAATTGATCGAAGTCGATTTGGCCGCGGTTGAAGCGGTCCAGCGCCGGCTGCCGGATCGACTCCATCTGCTCCAAGCCGACGACCAGGAGCCGGCCCCGCTCGGCCAGATCCTTGAGCACCCCGGCCTGGATCTCGTGGTGGCGAACCAGCGTGTGGTGCTCGCCCAGGTAGATGATGCCGGCGCCGGCCAGATCCTCGATCATTTCGCCATAGGAAATCGGTTCGCCGCGGTAGATGTCGATCCACATCGCGCAGCGCCCCTGTTCCTCCGACGCGAGGCAGTTCGCTGCGACGCTGCTGAAGAGAAGAAGACCTGCGACGGCAGACCAGCTTCGTTTCACGATACGCCTCCTGCAGAAGACAAGGGAATAAGCCCGGAAAGCTCGTCTCGCAATCTCGCGTCCGCCGGCAACGAAGCCGCGGAGAGGGCGCTGTCGAGATGGTCGACGCTACGGGCGCCGACGAGCACCGTCGTGACGTCCGGGTGCATCATCGCCCACCAGACGGCCAGCCGCACCATCGGCATCCCGAGCGACTCCGCCTTCTGGCGCAGCCGGCCCACCAACTGAAAATTGTCCTCCTGAAAATAGAGGTCGGCATGACCCGGTGCGACGTCGAAGCGGGAGCCGGCCGGAATCCGTGTGCGATCGGGAGTATACTTGCCCGACAAGAACCCGGCGGCCAAAGGGCTGTAGGCAGCCACTCCGATTTGTGCTTCGCGGCAAAGTGGAAACAGCTCCGGCTCCGCTTCCCGTGCCACGAGGCTGTACGGCGGTTCGACGACCTCGAACCGCCGCCACCCCTTAGCCTCGCTCACGGACAATGCCTCGCGGAGCTGTGCGGCCGAGAAATTGCTGCACCCCAGAGTCCGGACACGGCCGGCCGACGCTTCTTCATTCAAAGCCGCCAGTGTTTCGGTAATCGGCACCTGCGGGTCCGGCTTGTGAAGCATGTAGATATCGACGAAGTCCGCCTTCAGCCGCTCCAGACTCTGGCCAAGCCGGAGGCGAACATTCTCGGGTGCATTGCCGCTGGAGACTTTCGTGCAGAGCACGACGTCTTTTCGGCTCCCGCGGTCCCGCAGCCATCGCCCCAGGATCTTTTCCGACGAATGCATCTCGCCGCCGACCTCGCGGGCGTCGTCCTGCCGGTAATGCTCGCGCCGGTAGAGCCGGGCGTTGCCGCCGCCGTAAGCCTCGGCCGTGTCCAACAGCGACATCCCCCGCTCGACGGCTGCATCGAGGATGCGGCGGGAAGCCTCTTCATCGATCTCCCGTCCGAAGGTGACGCAGCCCAAACCCACCGGGCCGACCAGGATCCCGCTCCGGCCGAGCGGACGACCGACGGTAGTTGGCTCTGCGGCAGGCATGGTTCGGGTTTTCGAGCCAGGAGAGGGCGGGACCGGACGTGAACGGGCTCCGTGCCAGAAGCATTATGCGGGCGATTGGCCGGCAGGGCAACCAGTACATCGCGGTGGCGTGCCGCGGACACAGCGCCCCTGGAGGCCATCAAGAATAGGCGATCTTGGGTGTACTTGTTCCGTCCAGAAGAGTCAAGAGAAAGGTGGCGCTGGGGGATGTCGATGATCGAGGCAGGTGAGGTGAAACATGCCCCACACGGCGAGGATCGAAATCCGTAGCCATGAGAGACGAAAAAGAATCCTCATCCGCGCCGCCGAGTCGTCGGTTCGGTGATCGCGCCGCCCTTTCGACGTTCACTTCCCGCAATAGTCGATCGCCCGCGCAATCTCGCTCTTGAGGTCCTGCCGGCGGACAATGCGATCGACGAAGCCGTGCTCCAGGAGGAATTCGCTCGTCTGGAACCCCTTGGGCAGTTCGATGCGAATGGTGGCCTTGATCGTCCGTGGGCCGGCGAAACCGATCAGCGCTTTGGGTTCGGCAAACACCAGATCCCCCAGCGAGGCGAAACTGGCGGCTACGCCGCCCATGGTCGGGTTGGTCAGCACGGAGATGAACATCCCGCCTGCCGTGTCGAACCGGGCCAGCGCGGCCGAGACCTTGGCCATCTGCATGAGTGAGAGCATCCCTTCGTGCATTCTCGCCCCGCCGCCGGAGCCCGAGACGATGATCAGCGGCAGTTTCTGCTCGGTCGCACGTTCGACCAGGCGGGTCAATTTTTCGCCGACGACCGAGCCCATGCTCCCCATGATGAACGATGAGTCGGTCACGCCGAAGGCGACGCGCCGGGCCCGGATCATGCCCGTGCCCACCACGGCGGCCTCCTTCAGCCCCGTCCGCGATTGTTCCGCCTTGAGCCGGTCGCGGTAAGGCTTGCTGTCCACGAAGTCGAGCGGATCGGCCGGCTCCAGGTCGGAATCCCACTCCTCGAACGTCCCCTCGTCGAGCACCTGCCGGATCCGCTCCTGGGCCGAAACATACCAGTGATAATCGCACTCGGGGCAGACCCCCAAGCGCTTCTCCGCCTCCTTGCGGAAGATCGTCTGCTCGCAGCCCGGGCAACGCATCCAGAGCCCTTCGGGCACGCCTCGCTTGGGCCGCTTGATCATGTTGCGCCAAGTGTTGGAATCAGGGCGATCCGAAGCCATGCCGTATTCCTTCCGGGGTGATCCGAACTCCGCCCGTGCGTCCCAGCGATCCGTCGCCTGGCACGGGCGAGATGAGATGTGGTTTGTTCTTGCCGTACTCGGCCACGATTACGTGCTATGGACCAGGGGCTTGGCGCCGAGCTCGAGGATCTCCCAGCGACCATGATCTTCCGTCGCCTTCCAGAGATCTCCCAACTCGCACTGGCACAGATGGCGGCGCGCAAGGCTAGCCATAGGCTCCGGCAGCACCAGGCCGATCACGCCATCCCTATGCCGTTTCTCCAGCCGCGCCAGGGCCGCGCGGACCCGTTCGTCGGCCTCGCTGAGCATTTCTCCCTCGGGTGGACAGACCGTTTCGGGCCGCTCTTGCCACTGCCGATACACCTTGGGTTGCTTCACGCGAACCTCGTCGATGAGCACTCCCTGCCACAAACCCTGATCGAGATTCTCCAAATGGTCGAGCTTCTTGAGCTTGACGCCGAGGGCCTGCGAGATGGCAGTCGCCGTCTGCACGGCGGGCTCGCTCGCGGGGGCGTAGAGCACTTCCATCGGCCGGTTGCGGATCTCTTCGATCACCCGCGCCACCTCCATGGCCCCCTGATCGTTCAGCGGAACATCGAGATTGCCCTGGACGCGACGCTGCACGTCGTAGTCGGTCGATCCCGGGCGAATGAGGATGATCTGTAGCATGGCTACACCCGTCCGTTCTTGCCTGATCTGGCTAAATGGGTCAATGCTTCGAGATGTTGGCGATAGTCCTGACGCCGGAAGAAGGCAGTGCCCATCACGAAGACATCCGCTCCCGCTCCGGCACACGCGACGATCGTGTCTGCGTCTACCCCCCCGTCGATCGACAGGAGAAGGTCCGGACCAGCCGCCTCGCGCAGCCGGCGGAGCTTGTCCAGCGCCACAGGTTGGAATTTCTGGCCGCCAAAGCCGGGCATGACGCTCATGACCAGCACCAGGTCGCACTCGGTCAAATAGGGCCGCAGGGCGTCGGTCGGGGTGGACGGATTGAGCGACAGGCCGGCCGCTGCCCCCAAGCGGCGGACTTTCCGGAGCAGGTCCGCCGGTTCGGGTTCCACCTCAATGTGGAAAGTCAGCATGTCGGCTCCGGCTTTGCGAAACGCCTCGACATACCGGTCCGGCTCGGAAATCATCAAGTGAACATCCAGCGCCAGATCAGTCGCCCGGCGGATCGCCTCCACAATCGGGATTCCGAAACTGATGTTCGGAACGAAATGGCCGTCCATCACATCCAGGTGGAGCACCTGGGCACCCGCCTCCCCGAGTCGCTGGACCTCGCGAGCCAACTGCCCAAAGTCGCATGCCAGAAGCGACGGCGCGATAAGCGGAACGGAAGCGTGAATATCGGCAGCCAAAGGAGAACTACCCATCGGGAAGTCCGGAGAAGAACCGAAGACAGGGTGGCGGAGTCAAGATTGCTTGCGCTACTGTTCAGACGGGCTTTGTGCTCCGTCCGCCGAATGGACCCGTGGTCGTGATGTCCCGCCCTCGTTCGCAAAAGCCTGCCGTGGACCGAGCGATGCGCCGGCTACGGCAGTGAAGCCCAATTCTAGCAAGCACGAAATCCGCCGTCTGCGCTGTTTTCGGGGGAGCTGACCGGATATCCTCAAATATGGTGGCATTGCATAAGTCGCTGGAATGGAAAGAAAGTCGTCAGGCGGACTATGGGTAGACGAAATTCGTTTGTCTATCATTCGTCTGCCAATAGTTCATCTCCGCTCCAGCTCCTCACTTTGAGGGAGATCCTCCAGACTCTGCAGCTTGAACACCTCCAGAAACCGCTCGGTGGTATAGTAGTGCGTGATCCGCGGCTTTTCGTCCGTCCGTTCGATCCGGAGCAACCGCCGCCGCACCAACTGCGAAAGAATATGGCTGCATGGCGTACCCCGCAGCCTGCTTACCTCTTCGGCCGTGAGAGGCTGCTGGTAGGCCACGATGGCCAATACGTCGATCGCTGCCTGCGAGAGTCGCGCCTCGCGGACACGGCCGTAGAACTTATCTCGGATCGGATAGAACTCGGGGGTGAGTGCCAACCGGTAGCCCGCGCCCTCACTCACGACGCGATAGACACACCCGCTGGCCATATACCCGCGATTGAGTTCTTCAACCAACGCCGGGATTTCCGCGAGTTCAACCCCCCGCATTAGTTCCACAGCGCGTGCCGCCGTGAGCGGTTCGTTGTTGCGGTCGCCCACAAATAGCATTGCTTCGAGGATGGTGCTGGGATTGATTGGGCAATCATCGCTGCCGGATGCGGATTCCGGTGCAGACGGTTCCTTCGACGGGACGGGCTCTTCCGGGAGGCCCGTCCCGAACTCCTCGTCAGCAACATCCGCGGCGGCATCGTCGCCCTCCCGGTCGAGTTCCGGGGCGCCCGGCGTCGCCCTCGTCCCGTTTCCCATCGCCCGCGCGAACGCGTCTCGCAATTCTTCGAGCGAAATTCCCTCGTGTTCGTGGGGTTCCGGTGAGAACGGCATGCGATCCACTACCACCGTTTGGCGACTTCCGTCTTCATGAAGTTCAGCCCGTCCGTGGCTAGTTGCCGCTCGCCGGCGTACATTCGTCGCCAGATCTTTGTAGCCGGCACCAGCCGCTCCAAGGCGAGGCCGAATGCTTCGATCACCATGAGGTTATTGTAGCCGATCTCGTGGAGCGTGTCGAAGTTCTCCGGCCAGCGGACGTTTCCCATCCCGGGCGTGCTGCGATCGTTCTCCGAGATGTGCACGTGGACCACCAGATCTTTCAGGGCCCGAATCGCTTCGGGGATGTTCTTCTCCTCGATGTGGGCATGGAACGTGTCGTACATCATCCTGCAATTGGGATGGTTCACCTCGCGGCAGAAGCGGGCGCCGTCGGCCGCCGTGTTGAGCAGATAGCATTCGAAGCGGTTGAGGTACTCGACGCCCAGCATCACGCCCGCCTGCTGCGCGTGCTCGGCCACTTGCCGCATGCTGTCGACCGCCCATCGCCATTCGTCGGCGGTCGGCCCCTTGCCGCTGAAATAGCCCAGGGCCGAGTGATAGGGTCCAACCAGGGCTTCGCAACCCGCGGCCCGGCAGCAGTCCAGGGCCAGATTGTTGTTGGCAATGCCCTTCTTGCGGACCTGCGGATCGGGCGACATCGGGTTGTCGTCAACGCCGCGAACGGTGACGCCGGTCCTCGCCAGGCCGGCTTCGTCGAGGTACTTGCCCCACCTGGCGTACTTCTCCACGTCGAGCTCGAAAACGGGGATCTCGACGGCGTCAAAGCCAATCGCCTTGACGTCGTCCAGGATCGGCCGGATCTCGTCCTGAAGCGTGTCGGTCCACAACAGCAGGTTCATCCCGTACCGCATTGCAGTTCTCCTTGAGTAATCTCTTTGTTTCATTCTCTTGGCACGACTCTACGTGACATCCACGGGAATGCCTTCCAGAAGCTCCGTCTTGCGTTCTTCCACCCGGCGGCGGGCCTCCGGCAGCACGGCCCGAAAACCGTCGGTCAGTTGCCCAAAACCCACGCGCCGCATGACCTGGTTGAGCCGCAGCATCAGCCGCGGCTCGTCAAAATAGTCCCACAGGATCCGTTCCTCCCGGAAGCGGTCGATCATCCACGCCAGCCGCTCGGTCGGCCTCGGCGCCATGCGGTTGACGGCCTCCTCCACTTTCGCAGAGTCGACCGAGTCGATCGCCCGGTAATACTCCTCCAGCAAGTACGGGTTCTGAGCGACGAGGCTGGCGTCGAGCAGGACTTCGACCAGCAGGTGTCCCAGGAAACTCGGTCGAAAGCCCTGCTCGCCGGCCAGCGCATCGCGCACCAGAACCGTCAGGTCCAGGTTCAGCTCCGCAAACGCCCGGGTCTCGTGGAAGCGGGCGTCGTCGCGGAAATGTTGTAGCATACCGCCCGCGACCGCCGCGGTCACCGGGTCCGGATCGCTCGCCCGTTCGGCCGCGTGTCTCGAGCGGACCCGGACCTTGCGGTCGACCACCGTCAGCCAATCGGGAACCCCGGTCCCGGCGACGAAGTACGGGTTGTCGAGGAACCAGACGGCGTGGGCGAAGTAGTTCATCACTCAAACAGTTCGCCCACCCGGCACGAAAACCCCGGTACCACGTCTTCACCACGGAGTTCTTCCGTCTCACCGAGAATCCGCACTTCATGCCGGGAGCGATAGACCGTCGCGATCCGCTCTTCCGGATCGACAACCCAAACCAATCGCACTCCGTGGTCCAGAAAGTGCAGCACCTTCTCGAGCACTTCTCGATGGGTATCCCTCGGTGAGACGACCTCCACAGCCAGGTCGGGAGGCACATGGGTGAACTTGTTGGGCAGTTCCGACAATCGCTCCGGAGACCAGAATGCAACGTCCGGCCCCCGAACCGTATCGGGGTCCCGCTCCGTGATTACGCCGGGGTCGTTGACGGCAACCCGGCCAAGTCCTCTGGATTTCACAAAAACATGCAGCAACGCACCGAGTGCGATGCACACCTCTCCGTGTCGCGGGCTTGCTGGCGTCATCTTGACTAACTCCCCCCGGATCAGTTCGTACTGAGCACCATCGGTCGCTGACAGCATCTCGGCAAACTGTTCGGCCGTGATGGAGGTCTGAGTTGCTGCCATTTCTGCACACCCCTTGTTTGGAGGGAACGGTTCTAGCCTTTTCCCCGCTCGTGGCTCGGCGTAGAACCAAAGCCGGACCGCCAGCGGTTAGGTCAAAAGGCATTCTCGGCTGTCTAGGCGGGGATGTCCACCCACTTCTCTTCCCGGGCGCTCTGGAGCACCGCATCGCACACCCGCTGTGTCCGCAGGGCACAGCGCACGTCGGGCTGGAACTTCGGCCCGCCCTCCAGGCCGGCCAGGAAATCGGCGAAGCTGTTGATGAACGTGTGTTCGTAGCCGATGGTCGTGCCCGGCACCCACCAGTTCTTCATATACGGGTGCTCAAAGTTCGTCACGTGGATCCGCTGCCAGCCGGTGAGATGGTCCTCAATCTTCTTGCCCGTCTCCGGGTCGGCGTAGCGGAAGAATTCGAGGATGTGCGGGTCTTCCAGGTCGAAGAAGATCGCTCCCCGGTCGCCGTTGATCTCCATGGTGCTGTAGTTCTTTCGGCCACGTGCGTAGCGCGTGCTCTCGAAGGTGCCCATCGAGCCGTTCTCAAAAACGGCCAGGAACATGCAGGCGTCGTCGATGGTCACTTTTTCGACCTTGCCCGAGTCGGCGTGCTTGCGCTCTTTGATGAACGTCTCGGCATGCGCGACCACCCGCTTGATCGGCCCGTTGAGCCACTCAGCCGAATCGATCGAGTGGGCCAGGAGGTCGCCGGTCACGCCGCTGCCGGCCACGCGGCTGTCGAGCCGCCACAGCGCCATGCCGCCCTGGGGCACGTCGGCGCCGATGGTGTAGTCCTGGTTGTAGGTGGCCCGGTAGTGGAACGGACGGCCCACGCGCCCCTCGTCGATGATCTGCTTGAACAGGGCGATGGCGGGCACACGGCGGTAGTTGAACGAGACCATGTTGGCCACTCCCGCCTTTTCCACCGCGGCCACCATTTCCTCCGCCTCTTGGACGTTCATCGCCAGAGGTTTCTCGCAGACGATCATCTTGCCGGCCTTGGCCGCCGCAAAGACGCAGTCGCGGTGCATGATGTTGGGCACGCAAACGTCGACCAGGTCGATGTCGTCGCGCTCGACCACCTTGCGCCAGTCGGTCTCGATCGACTCGTAGCCCCAGGAATCGGCGAACTTCTTGAGCTTTTCGCGGTCCTCCTCGCGCGCGTAGGCGGCCTTGAGCACCGGCTTGTGCTCGCGGGGGAAGAAATGGTTCACCTGCGACCAGGCGTTCGAGTGCGCCCGGCCCATGAAGCCGCAGCCGAGCATGCCGATACGGAGTGGTTTAGACATTAGGCGTCTCCTTGAAAGTGGTTAGCGTTTCTTGAATTCACGGGGGGAATGACGAAGGTCTAATGACGAATGACGAAAGAATGACGACGCACGAAATCCTACTCCTTTCGTTTCCCGCGGTGGATCTTGGCGAAAATCAAATGAAGTTCCTTGGCTTCACGCCACAGGGTGCGGGCCTCTTCCTTCAACTCGGGTACGGCGGATGCAACGATCCGAAGCCAATACTTGGTCTCACGTGATTCTCGCTTACAGAGGCTGATTCGGTACAAGAACTCCTTTTTCGTCCCAGCATCATCTGCCTCGCAGTAGTTCGCGCCGATGCTGGTCGACGAACTGACGAATTGCCCGATCACCGGTTCAGTCACCGGTGTAACAGGAATTCGCTTGGCAAATCCAACCGCTGCTTCCCCGAACTGCGCTGTCCTCTCCTCGAGGTCAAACGGTCTGCCGGGATTCTGTTTCCCATCGTCCATCATTCGTCATTCGTCATTCATTCGTCATTCGGTTTTCGTCATTCGTCATTTCTATTCCCCCCACCCGTTCCCGTCCCTCACCGCCACCATCGCCGCCAGAATATCATTCCAGGTCTTCGGATCCATCATCGTGGCGTTGGAGAACATGCAGCCGTCCCAGCAGATGTGCTTGATCCGTTTCGTCACGGTGCCCTGTGCGTCTCGCAGCCAGTAGCCGGCATGCCGCGGGATGTCGAGCTTGCCGTTGGCGTCGGCGGCCTGGCAATGCCGGCCCGTCTTGTCGTGCGAACCGGAGCCGTGCACCGTCGCGTCGTTCTGGGCGACGTGGAAATCGATCGTCCAGGGGCGCAGGGCGTCGGTCAACTTCTTGTAGGCCGCGTTGAATCTCTCCTGGTCGCGGAAGTCAAAGTCCTGCGGCAGGATGGCGTCGTCCGGGGCGTTGTAGCCGAGGATATAGAGCAAGGTGTGGGCCATGTCGGCCTGGAAACCGAGGGTCTGCGGTCGGTCGACCCCTTCGAGGATCTGGAGCATCCGTTTCCAACTGTGCATGCCGCCCCAACAGATCTCCCCCTCGGCGGCCAACTGCTCGCCGTGATCCTCGGCAATCTTGCATGCCTCGCGGAAGGTCTCGATGATCCTCTTCTGGTTGCCTTCCGGATCCTCGTACCACGGCTCCACCCCGGCCGCCGAGTCGATCCGCACGGCGCCGTGCGGCCGCACGCCGATCTCGCGGAGCACCTTGGCCACGCGGCAGCCCTTGCGGACCTGGTCGAGGAACTTCTTGCGATCGGCCGCATCGCCCATCGCCGATCCGCCGCCCGTCGGCGGCCAGATCGGGGCAACCACGGTGCCGATCGCGAGATTGCGCGAGCGGGCTTTGTCGGCCAGCTCCTTGATCGCGTCGTCGCTTCGCACGGTGGCGTCGATGTCGATATGCGGCAGGTAAAGGAACAGGTCGAAGCCGTCGAACTTCACGCCGTCGACTTCCGCGGCGGCGGTCAGGTCGAGCATCGTGTCCAGATCGATCGGCGGCTCGCCGCCGTCGCCCTTGCCGACTACGCCCGGCCAGGCCGCATTGTGGAGCTTGGGGTAGTTGTTGGGGTGATTCTCGTTCATCGGTGGTCCTCGTTCGATGTCCTGATGTTTCCACGGATCGGTGGGTGAAACCCACGTTACGATTTGTGCTCCCGATACGCCTCCTTTGCCCACTTGACGAAGCCGCGGACGACGGAATTCTCGTCTCGCTCGCGGCGCTGGTTCAAGAACCGAGTAATATCATCCGGCGTGATGAAAGGAAACGCGATGCTCCGCTCAATCAGCACATAGCGGCCGCTGTCGCTGAGCCGGTAAAATTGCACTCTGCCGCGGCGGTATCGCCACAACTCGGGGACCCGGATTCTCGCATGAATCGGCACGCGCGGAACCACGCTGCGGGCAACATCGACTTCGATTACCAGATTGGGAGGCGGGTCCTTTTCCGGATCGTACGTCTCGCTGCCCACAAACGGCTCGCTGCGCACATAATACGACCGGTCCGGTTCGACCCCGCGGTCGTAGTTGCCTGAGCTCAGTGTCGTCGATCCCGTCGTTTGGATGGGGATGTCAAGAGCAAGGGCCATTGCCTCGATCATCCTGCCCAGCAAACCTTCCACCCACTCATGCTGTCTCTTCCGGGGCGTCATCATTTCCAGCGTCCGTCCGTCGTAGCTGAGCCGTACACGCTGTTGTGGGAATGTATCCAGGAACTGCCGGTACATCTGGGGCGTCACGCCGTGCAGCACCCGTCGCACCTGGAGGGTCCCCTGGTCCTCAGTACGCCGAAGCTGAGACTCGCCCAGCAGAGCCGCAATCCGCTCACAATCGTCCGGTGATACGCCGTGAATCACGACGAATTCGTTTTGGAAAGAAGAAGTAGTGGACATGGCATGTTTTCCTCCCCTCTCCCGAAACGGGAGAGGGGAGGCATGAGGCAAACTTCTTACTGAACGGACGCACGTTCTACGGCTTCCAGCGCCCGCCGTTCTTCTTGTGGTCGCCGATCTGGGGCGTCTTCTTGTGGACGTTGGGACCGAAGTACCGCAGCCCCACCAGCGGCTCGCCCCCCGTGTTCTCGATCTCGATCCCCTGCTTGGCGGCTTCCGCCGTGATAAATACTTCGTCCCACGGCTCCTCGCCGAAGCGGATCATCACCGGCGCCTGCAGCGGCAGCTTGCCCATGCGCCCGGAGCCCTGCACCGTGATCCAGCCGCTCGCGCCCGGATCGCGCAGAGTCATCTTTGCTCCCGGCCGGATCGTCAGCTCCTTGGCCGAGACGAGCTGCTCGCCGTCGAAGCCGCCGTAGTCGATCCAGCGGTCCGTGTAGCCGTCGCCGGAGGCCGATTCATCCACGATCGGCTCGACGTAGTTGTGCTGCTTGAACTGCGGATCGACGTTCTTCTCCCAATCGAGTTGTTCGATGATGAAGTCGAGATCCTGGTGCTTCTCTTTGGGAACGTCCTTGACCAGCAGGCCCCACGGCACCTCGCGGCCTTCGACCAGCGACTGGAACATGCCGAACACGTCGCTGCCCCACTGCGGCTCGTAGGTGCACATCGAACCGGGAGCGTGCAACACGCCCGCCGGGATCATCCAGCCCGTGCCCGGCTTCAGCCGGTACGCCTTCGAAAGGTCCAGGATGCCGTTGTCTCCCTTGCTCCAGTCCTCCAGGCAGCGGCGGACGTCCTGCTTGGTCGTCCCCGGCTCCAGGCCCATGAATGTGTAATCGAAGTGGTTCTCCGCGGCATTCAGTTGCGGCGGGAAATAGTAGCACTCCGGCTTGCCCTGCTGGCCGGTCAGCGCCGCATGCTCGTGGCGCTGGTGCATGTGGTGCGGAATGGGGCCCATGTTGTCGAAGAATTTCGAGTAGACGGGCCACCGCTGAAACTTGGCCCAGATCGCCTCGCCGACAATCCGCCCCTTGCCTTCCTCCACGGCATCGCGAAGCAGGAACCGCTGCCCGTTGAACACGCACCAGCTCAACCCTTCGTCCCACGACCGGCCTTCATTGGCCGCTTCCGTCGTGCTGGCGAACCACCGCTCGTCAATGCCGCCCCGATGCGTGCCCAGAGCATACCAGTCGGTCGGCGCGAGTTTGATTCGTTTGCCGGGGTGTAGAAAGCTGCGAGGCACCCAGGCCGGGGCCAGGCGCAAGAGTCCGTCGTTGGCGGCCATCGCGCGGTCCAGGATCGCGCCAACGTTGTCCGTCTTCACTGTCGGTGATGCGCACATCGTGAAACCACTCCTGAGATCTGTGGATACCACCACCCTCGAATACCGAACAGCGGAGGGCGGCCAGTCATGAAGCCTTGTTTTTATTCCCTCCAGAGGCCCCTGGCAAGTACATCCAGCGCTGCTCTGCTCGGAAGCCGCAACGAAGCAGACCCGCTCCCGACGACCAGGTCCGAAGAGCACCTTGGGCGACCGGCAGAAAATAGCTTACCCGTAGGACGGCCTTCCCAGGCCGTCGCGATGGCCTGGGAAGGCCGTCCTACAGGTATTCTTGTTTCGGCCGATCGCGTTAGAGCGTCGGACCCGCCCAAGAATCCCACCATTCTGGCGGGATGGATTAGGATCAGAGCCACGTAGAGTCCAGATTGCATCTTGCTTCGCCCATCCTCTTGGATAACTGACGGCCGACCGTCTTGAAAAGACGCGTAAACAAGGATGAATGGAAAAATTTTCTTGGTGCGCGAGACGTCGACAGCCGGTGGAGCAACCACCCCTGTAAAGGTCCTAATGTGTTGCGAGTTCATCGTTTAACCGCAGTGCCCAGCGGGCCGCGCGTTGTGACCGATAGCCGCGCCGCCTTCCGCCGCACGCGCGGCCCGCTGAGCACAGCGGTTAAACGATGTCCAAATGAAGTTCTGGCGGGTGGTTGCTAGAATGAGCTCAATGCGGTTCCAATCGCCAGAACGACGGCAGTGGCGGCGATCGGCACGATGACCGACACCACGGCGATATCCTTGTACGACTGCCGATGGGTCAGCCCGCAGATCGTCAAGAGCGTGATGACGGCGCCGTTGTGCGGCAGGGTGTCCAAGCCTCCCGAGGCCATGGCTGCCACGCGGTGCATCAACTCCGGGCTGATCCCGGTGTCGATGGCGAGCTGATAGTACGTGCCGCCCAGGGCCTCCAGGGCGATGCTCAGGCCGCCGGAGGCCGAGCCGGTGATGCCGGCCAGGATGCTGATGGCGACGGCTTCGGAAACGAGCGGATTGCCGGGCGAGATCCCCAGGACCCAGCTCTTGACCGCTGCAAAGGCGGCCAGCGAGGCGATCGTCGCCCCGTAGCCGACCACCGATGCCGTATTGAAGATCGGGACCAGCGAGCCAGCGGCCCCTTTCCCCACGGCATCGTTCATCGCGGAAAGCGACCGGTAGTTCAATGCCGCGACAAGCCCGATTGCTACGAGCAGCGCCGCGAGAATCGACCAGATCCCCTGGACTTCGCTCAGACTGGTCGAACCGAACTTCGCCTCGGTCAGGTACGACGCATCCCACCGCGGAATCACCTGCTCGGCGAAGACGTAGTTCAGCGCGATCACCGCCACGATCGGCAGGCAGGCCGCGGCAAGGGAGGGCAACCCGCCCTCGGGCGCCGCTGATTCGTTTACGTGCCCGGTCCCGTAGCCTTCGCCGGCCCTCGCAGCGCGGCGTGCCCTGCGGTTGAGCCACGCCATTCCCGCGGCAAGCATCAGCAGGCCCCCGATCATGCCGAGCGCGGGCGCGGCGAAGGCCGTGGTCTTGAAGTAGGGCATCGGGATGAGGTTCTGGATCTGCACGGTTCCCGGCAGGCAGGTCATCGTCAGCGTAAACGAGCCGAGGGCGATCGCCCCGGGAATCAGGCGTTTGGGCACATCCGCTTCGCGAAACACGGCGGCAGCCAGCGGGTAGACGGCAAAAGCCACGACGAAGAGCGAGACACCGCCGTAGGTGAGCACCGCGCAGGCGAGCACGATCGCGAGGATGGCGTGCTTCGGGCCCAGCTTCCGCGTGATCCAAAGTGCGATGGCCCTTGCCGAGCCCGAGTCCTCCATGAGTTTGCCGAAGATTGCGCCGAGCAGAAAGATCGGGAAGTACTTCACCGTAAACTTCCCCATGGCCGCCATGAACACCTGCGTGTAGGAGGCCAAGAGCGGCGCGTCGCCGTCGACAAGCACGGCGAGGCTCGCCAACAGCGGAGCCAGGACGATCACGCTGACCCCGCGGTAGGCCAGGTACATCAACAGCGCGAGCGACACCAGGATACCGAAGATTCCAACCATCGCCGTTTACTCGCTCTTCTCGCCTGCCTGCAGCTCGACGTTGCGATAGTGGATCTCGTTGCCCTCCGACGTCAGGCAAATCTTACCAGGCCGGACGGCGCAATCGGCAGCCCGGTTAACTTCCTGCCCGTTGATGATCAAGGTCACCGTGCTGCCCTTGGCGCGGATCTCGTACGAGTTCCACTGGCCGGCCGGCTTTTCGAGGTCCGCCGTGCGTTGGACGTTCGTGAGTTTGCCGAACTGCGGGTGTTCGAGTCTTTTCGTCCTTTCCGGCAGTCCGGAGAGCGGGTAGCCGTCCAGGCCCCAGAAGTCGCCCGCCCCGCCCGCGTTGATCTGGGCTTCCAGGCTCGCGGGCCAGATCTTGTGGCCGCCGGTCATCCGGATGAGCACTCCCCCGTTGCCCGGCTTGCCTTCGGGCCATCGCCACTCAAGCCGCAGCACGAAATCCGTATAGCCCTTTTCCGTGTAAAGGTATCCCTTGGGATTTCCGCGGCAGACCAGCGCGCCGTCGTCGGCCAGCTTCCAGACGTCGCCGGTCTTCGTGCCGGCCGTTTCGTGAAACGATTTCCAACCGGCCAGTTCGCCGGAAGCGTCTTGTTTTGTGACGAGCGGAATCCAGTCGTCTGCCGTACTCGAACCTTGAAGACCCACGGAGAGGGAAATCACGACCAGGGTGGGAAACATCGCGCGGTGCATGGATGGCCTCACTCAAACAGGAACACGGTAGTAGCTCTCCACCAGCCTTGGTGATTATGCATGCCCTCGCGCCGAACGCAACCGTTCTGGACAGACCGGCCGCTATCGCGGGGTGTTCGCTCGACCCCCGCCGCAGCACATGGTAGACTGTCACTGCGCCCCGGAGGCCATCTGTCTGGAGAGCTGACATGGCAACGATCATCCGCCTTGACGATGAACTCATGATCCCGACCGACGTGCAGTCCCTTGCCGACTTCCGCGTCTGGGCGGCTTCGGACAAGTTCCCTGACCGTGGCCGGATCGACTACCTGGACCGCTCGATCGAGGTTGACATGTCTCCGGAAGATCTGCATACGTACGGAAAAGTGAAACTGGCAATTTCGACCGCGATCTGGACGCTGACCGAACGGGAGGAACTGGGGGAAACGTATAGCGACCGCACTCGCTATTCCTGTCTGGAGGCGGACGTGTCTGTGGAGCCGGACGTCGTCTTCGTCTCCGAGGAGTCGCTGGAAAGCGGGCGAGCCCGGCTGGTGCCGCAAGCCAGCGGCGATCCCGATCGTTACATCGAGATCGAGGGTTCAGCCGACTTGATCGTTGAAGTCGTCAGCGATCGCTCGGTCGTGAAGGATACTCGCCGCCTTCCGCCCAGGTATTATCAGGCCGGAGTGCAGGAGTTCTGGCTGGTCGATGTCCGCGGCAGAGAACTCGTGTTCCAAATTCATCACCGGGGACCGGATCATTTCCAGCCAGTCGCCCCGGACGGGGAAGGATATCAGCTTTCGTCCGTCCTCGGCCGGCGTTACCGTCTCGAGCGCCGCCGCAATCGCAAGGGGCGCGTCACGTTTCGGTTGCTCGACCAGCCCATTTAAGCGGGCCGGTGGGCCGGGCCGCGCAGGAATTCCTCAAGACATCTCCGCCAATTCACGTTAGAATACTTCGTCTGCGCCGGCCCAGCGGACCTGCCGGCCCTCCACCCCCGCGATACCGTCGCATGGCTTCCACAGTCTCCACCGCATCGATCGAGTCTCGCCGCGAAGCCGCGTTGCGGTTCCTCTATGAACGGATCGACTACGAACGCGCGTTAGCGGTTCCCTACGACACTCAGGACTTCAAGCTGGAGCGAATGCGGGAACTGCTCCACCGGCTCGGCAATCCTCAGCAGGGAATGCCGATCGTTCACGTGGCCGGAACCAAGGGGAAGGGTTCCACCACCATGATGGTCGCCACCGTGCTGACCGCAGCGGGCTATCGGGCCGGCGCGTTCACGTCCCCTCATCTGCACTGCATGGAGGAACGGCTGGCCGTCGACGGTCAATCTTGTTCGGCCGAAGAGCTGGTCGAGCTCATCGAGCAAGTGACACCGGTCGTACTGGAAATGGACCGCCTTGCCGCCGCCGCGTGCCCGGAAGAAACCGGCCCGACCTATTTCGAGATCACCACGGCCCTGGCCCTGCTCCATTTCGCACGGCACGGGGTAGACGCCGCGGTCCTCGAGGTCGGCATGGGAGGGAGGCTCGACTCGACGAACGTCTGCCAACCCCGGGTTGCCGTGATCACCAGCATCAGCTTCGATCACATGAGGCAACTTGGAAACACGCTCGCGGCGATCGCGCGCGAAAAGGCCGGCATCATCAAGCCGGGAGTGCCGGTGGTGAGCGGCGTTGTCGACGAAGAGCCTCGCGAGGTGATCCGGCAGACCTGCCGAGAGCTCGGCTGCCGCCTGGCGGAGTTGGGTATCGACTTCGATTACCGCTATGATCCGCCGCGCGGCTTGGAGGAAACTGCTTCGCCGGGCCGGCTGGACTTCGCCTATCCGGCGCCGGACGGCCCCTTGGAACTCCGGGATCTCTCGCTCTCGCTCGTCGGGCGTCATCAGGCGGCCAATGCCGCCGTGGCCATCGCCACGCTTGCGGAACTGAGACGCGCCGGCTGGAATATTCCCGAGCAGGCGATTCGCGAAGGATTGGCTCGCGTGGTTTGGCCGGCTCGTGCCGAGGTGGTGGCCAGGCGGCCGGTCATCGTCGTGGACGCCGCGCACAACCTGGCCTCGATCGATGCCTTGGTCCACGTGCTCGACGAGAGCTTCACCGTCCGCCGCCGCCTGTTGGTTTTCGCGACCACCCAGGAAAAGGACCTGCGCGGAATGCTGGGCCGGATCCTGGGCCGCTTCGACCACGTGGTCTTCACGCGCTATTGGAACAACCCGCGCGGAGTTCCGCCGGAAGAACTGGACGACCTCGCCGAGCAGTTGACCGGCCGGCGCTGCCAGGTCTGTTCCCGGCCGTCCGAAGCGTGGGACGTGGTCCGCTCGATGGCGGCGCCCGACGACCTGATCTGTATCACGGGGTCGTTTTTCATTGCGGCGGAAATGCGCTTGCAGATCGGCGCGCGGCCGTTCACAATGGACGGCAGTCCCACCCACGCGTGATTCCCGCCACGAAGGAGTGCCGCCATGTCGCCACGAGCCGGCAAGCCCGCCACGATCTGCGCGATCCTGCTCTCGCTCGTCTGGGCGCCGGCGGCGATCGGTCAGGATACGGCCAATCCGATGGTCGAGAGTCTCCACGTCCGCGCATTTCAGTTTCTCGAAAAGGTCGCTCAAGACCAGCCGGAAATCGCCTACCAGGATCTGCTTCGCGACAGCCCGTTGATGAAGCAGTTTGACCAGTCGGACGCCTTAAAGAAACTCGTCGAAAAGACCAAGGATCTGCAGGTCAAGTACGGCGAATGCCGGAAGATCGAACGGGTGGCGGTGAAGAAGGCGGGCGAGAACCTGGTTGTGCTCCGGTATCTGTACGAGTGCGAGTACTTCCCGGTCGTCTGGCATTTTGCCTTCTACCGGACGCCGTCGCGGGACAACCTGCCGACCCCCGTCGATCAGCCCTGGCGGTTGATTACGGTGCGATTCGATACGGAGCCGGAGAAGGCGGCAGAGTAGCAGACGGACGAATGAACGGGGGGGTGGAGTAACGGAAGGCATGAAGTTCCGCTCCCAACACCCCAACATCCCATCACTCCACCACCCCAACACTCCATCGCCCCGAGCCTCGAGATCACGCTCGGAAGATCTCGGCGTGGATCTGGTCGCCGACGTCGGCGACGGCGTAGTATCCGCCGGCGGCTTCGCCGCAATTGACGACGGTGGTCTTCCCGATCTGTTCCACGCCGCGGCCCTCGTGGATATGGCCGCAGAGAACAAGCGGAGGCTGTGTGCGTTCGATGAACGCGCGCAATGAAGTGCTGCCGACGTGCTTCAACAGAAACGTGCGATCCACACGCGCGCCGCGCGGCGGCGGATGACTGAGCACGATACGGTGCCTGGCCGCGGCAATCGCTGCGTGGCCCGCCTCGAGTGCCGCAGCCAACTCTTCTTCGGTGAATTGGTACATCCCTCGTTTCCACGGCGGCATGCCCGAAAGGCCCTGGATGCCGATCTCGCCGAGCATTACTCCGCGGCCTGCCAGGGAAACCCCCATCTCCACGAGACGACGGTCGATCTCCCCGGAATCGCAGTTGCCGGCCACAGCAAACACGGCGGGCACGGCAGCTTGGGCAAGCTTGATGAGCCTTTCGGCATCGATTGGTGAACCGAAGTTCGTGATATCGCCGCCAAACAACAAAGCGTCGCATCCGCCGGCACGGGCAAGAATCCGTTCCAGAACGGGTTGGCGGCCGTGCAGGTCGGTAATCGTCAACAGCTTCATTGGTCAGGCTACGGCCGAGGCGCGGGGGGATGCCGAGTGGCTTGTTATCCTACGCAGACATCGCGACGCCGGCAAGCGGAGCCGACACGCCGGCGCAGCGGTGGTTTGCCGTCGGCCGCTCCCGCTTGCAATTCACCATCGCGGACCCGACACTATAGGTTCTTCCCCAGCGGCACGGATCGGCAAGGCCGAAGGCCGCACGGGAGGCCGGAGGGCGATCCGTCGATGAACCGGAGGAAGAACAAGTTGTCGAAGGTGAAGCGGGCTGGGCAGCCCGATTGGGACACGATGTACCGCGAAGGCACTCCCCCTTGGGAGACGGGCTGCGCGGCAGGCGAACTGGTCCGGGTGCTGAACGAGAGCAAACTGCCGCGAGGCACTCTCCTGGAGATCGGCTGCGGGACCGGGGCCGACGCCGTCTGCCTGGCTCGGACCGGGTTCGAGGTGACGGCGGTCGACTCGTCTCCCACCGCGCTGGACCGCGCCCGCACGCGCGCCGAGTTGGCAGGCGCTTCCATCCGCTTCGTGCTCGACGACGTCTTCAAATTCGCGCGGACTTGCGGGGCGTTCGACGTGGTCTACGACGCCGGCTTCTACCATTTCATCCGCCGCATCGACCTGGATAAATTCCTGGATCTGCTTTGGCGGGTCACTCGCCCCGGGTCGTACTATTTCACGCTGGCCGGTGCGGCCGGAGAGGAGGCCGAGGATGGCCCGCCCCAGGTTTCCGACGAGGAGATCCGCCTCGAGTTGGGACGGCTGTTCGAGTGTGTCCACCTTCGGCCGTTCCGTTTCGAAAGCCCGCGTCGTCTCGAAGGCTACCTGGGCTGGTCGTGCCTGATGCGGCGACCAATCCCGCCTTGTGGTATGTTTCGTTCGAACCTAGAGCAGTAGTTGCGCCGACCATTCGCTCGGCGCCGACCATTACGGAGAGACCTGATGAGAACGTCTGCCTGGACCGTCATCCTTTTCGGCTTTTTCTCGGTTTTCAGCGGGTGCGGTCAGCCGGCCCCGGAAGGACCCGCCGCCGCACCACGGGCCGATGTGCCCCCCGCCGCACCGCCGGGCGGAATCGCGGAGCCTGCCGCGCCCGCCCCAGATGTCCCATGCCCTTCCGTGAAGGAGCCGGCTTCGGAAGAAACACCTGTTGCCGAGACCAAGAAACCGCCTGCGGAACCGATGACCGAGAAGCCCGCCACGGAGCCGGCCAGCGAGCGACAACCGGTCGAGGAAGAGACACGCGAGGAATCCAGCAGCCGCAAGGTGCTCGGGGCCGTCCAACGCGCCCTGATCAAGGCCGCCACGGGCAGATCGAAACAGGAGCCGCCGCCCGCCGAGGCGCCCAAGTTCAATCCGTAAAAACACTTCTCCCGGCGCCGATCCCCTCAGTGCAACCTTAAGATCGGCAAATCAACCACTGCCGCAAGAAAATGCTTCACAGCGTTGCCATAGCGGGCCGGCGGTGAGGCAGTCAGGCCCGTTCGTGCAATCGCTCAATGGCCCGGCAGCACCCAGCACGGTCATGGAGCCATGAGCGATAGGAAAGCGGAAACAGCGCAAGGCCCGCACGCTGGAATATGCGGTAACGCTCCAGATCCAACGCTGCGGCAAAGGGGCCGCGGTACCCGATCAGGTCGATCCCCAAAGTCCGGCCGTCGCGCTCGATCATCAGGTCGATGGTGAGCCCGGCAGCAGGCCATGCCGGCCATACAAGGAATCCGAGTTTCTTCAATTCGCCGCCGACATCCCGAAGAAACTCATCGTGCTCCTGCTGCCACGCCGGTTCGGCTGTCGCGGAATCGCTCTGGATCGAGGACAAGTAGCGGTGCAGCAGCGTGCCCGGTTTCACCTGGTCGGCCCGGACTGAGGCAAACACGATCTGCTGAAGGCGGGCTCGGGTGATCGATACATTGAACACATTCGGGTTATTGAGGAAATGAAATGACGCCGGGTGCGACGCCTCATCGACGACCAGCGACAGGTACATGACGTCGCGTTCCTCGCCCTGGAACGAATGGGCCGTGCCCACCAACAATTTGTGTTTCTCCAACGACTCAAGGCTGAGCTCTTTCTGCAAAAGCCCCAGCAGGTGGTCCACTTGATCGCGGAAGGGCGAGAGCACGCCCAGGCAGTGGCACGCCTCCGCCGGCAGTCGCGACTCTTCCTCGATTCGTCGCACCACCTCAGCCACCAGCGCCTGGGCCTCTTCGCGGTTGGTCCCCTGGGCATTTTGGCCGGCTATTGGGCGGACTTCGACGCACCGCCGTACCGCGGTCCCAGGCCGCTCGCTCATGACCCTGAGCGCCCCGCAGTAGAACTCCTGGTTGCTGAAGGCGATGATCTGCGGCATGCTGCGGAAATGCTCGTCGAGGAACAGCACCTGGTCCTGGGTGCCGAGCGTCTCGCTCACCAGGTCGAGGGCGCTCTTCTGGCGATACGGGAAGCGATGCTGCTGTTCCTGGTCGAGCTCGCATCTCTCGGCGAGCGCCTGCTGCCGCAGGTCCGAGAGAAACGACACGTGGCGAAGTTGGTTGGGGTCGCCGACGATCACCCCCCGGCGGGCGCGCTGAAGCACCGGCAGGCAACTGGCCATATCGCACTGCGTGGCCTCGTCGAGGATCGCCACGTCGAACAGTTCCGGTTCCAACGGCAGCACCTCACCCACATCGCCTGTCGTCACCAGCCAGATGGGAAAAGTGCCGAGGAGCACGTCGCGGCGCACTTGCGACAAAAGCTCCTCCTGCTTCAAGTCGGTGCGGGCCTTGAGGGCCTGAAGGAAGTTGCTCAGGTCGCCCCGGTGCCGCTGGAGCGTCTTCCGGAGTCGCGCCGCGACCGTTTCTTGAAGCCATTCGGCGGCCAGGCGACCCCGCTCGTCCAATGCCTGCTGATATTCCTGCGTCAGGTCCCAAAGCGGCGGGGCGGCCCCTATCTGCCATTGGAGCTGCCACAGCCTCATTGCGTGGAGAATACGGGCGAAGGAGCCGTTCGGGGCAGGGCACGTCGTCAGGAGGCCCCATCGCTCTTCTCGCCGGCACTGCACACCGAGCCGACGTTCCAGCCTGTCGAGGTTTTGCTCCACCTCCGCAAGCCGCCGGGAGAGACGGCGAGGATCGGGAGCCTCGTCCAGGAGCGTCTGCTTGATCCCGTGGAGCATCTGCCCTAGCGATATCTTGAGCTCGCGAAGGTGCTGGCCCCGGCCCGCGCGGACCACACACGAGCTCGGGCCGAGCATCCTCCGTATCTTCTCGGCCACGACGTTGACCGCCTGGTCCATACGCGACGAGACCAAAACCGACTGCCCGCGGCCAAGGTGCTCCAAGGCCAGCGCTGCGATCGTGAACGACTTGCCGGTGCCGGGCGGACCGACCACCAGGGTCAACGGAGCGGCGGCCCCGGCACGCAGCACTTCCTTCTGGGCCCGGCTCAGCACAGCCGGGACGCGCCCGACGGCAACCGATGCGCAGCGCGGTGACGCGGCGTCTGGTTTGCCGAGCAGCAGACGCACGGGGTGCGAAAGTCGGTGAGCCTCCGTCATCCGGGCTAGTTCCGAGAGCACGCCCCGCGTGTCCGGCGAGTTTGGAATCAGGGCGAATGCCGCCGCCGGCAGGCATTGGAGAGGCGACGAACCGGGCACAACCTCCGAGTGCATCGCCCGGCGGACTTCTTTTTCATCAACGAGTTCGGGATAGCGGACTAGTGGCATGGCTTCAACGCCAGTCAACACATCGCCCAAGAGCGAGACCAGTCGGTAGATGTCGTCCTCCCCGAACGGTGCCCTGGGCAAGTCGGCGAGCAGTCCCTCGACCGCGGCGCGTCCGCTCTCGTTCTGTCCCATGAGCATCGCCAGCACCGGGAAGTTCACACGTTGCTGAGACAGGTCCACGCTCAGCAGTGCCACGGATTGGTCCTCGACGATGGTCGCGGGGAAGAAAAACAGCGGCGCACAGAGCCGTGTCGGCAGTTGCTTGTCCCCGCCTTCCCGGCCTACCAATAAGAACGCGCCATAGATGAGCGTCCTATCTTTCTTGTAGAGGCCGGCTTCTTTCTGAGCAGCGACGGCCCGGTCGTAGTCGACGGGCACCCGCTCCAGGAGGCCGTAGAGCAGATATTCGGGCCCCTTGAGAAACGTGACGTGCCGGTACTTCTTGCTCAGCAGGTTGGCGATCCCGGTTTCTCGGTTATCGGCCTCGTATCAACTGCGGAGGTACTGGATAAGCTGGGTGGAATTGGCCATGATTTCCGATCATCATCCCGACCGCAAAACCAATCGCCGTCACCACCGGGGCAAGGACCCACAAGACGGCCTTCGTCGCGTCGCCGCTCTCCTGGAACGCCCCCAGAAATATCGCCAGACAGCCTGGGTAGAAAAGCCTGGCAAACAGCACAGCAACCACAACTCGCACCAATGCTCCCGCCAGCCACTTCTTCATGTGCATCGCCTTCTCCCGATCACTCGTGCGGTGGGAAGGCCGGAGCGGATTTCCTCGCAATCGGTTGGATGCGTCTTTGCTCCCAGTCGTTCAGCCGGACGATGGCTCCCGCCTGGGCCAGCTTGGCCGCCAACTCGAACCACACCCAGTAACCGGGTGGGACCAAAGCGGTCACGGGAAGATGCAGGGTGAAGCGGAGTCCCAGCGCCGCCTCCCATCGTACCTGGTCGCTGATGGGTGAGCACGTTTTTCCAGGAATGCCCGGCTAGCTCACAGCGTCCAGTTCCTCCCGCAAACACACCGCCATGTCGTCCGGCAGATCGATCTTCACGCACACCTCGTCGCCAGCAATTTCCACTAATTCGATAAAGATTGTTCCGTCGATTACAACTCCCTCGCCTTCACTGCAATCGAACGTTCTCATTCCGACTTGCTCCGAAATACGACCAGAACCGGGCTGGCAAAGTAGCGAGAATTCGCCTGGGAGATGAGGAAGTGGCGGCTGGCATGGGAAAAAAGGCGGGTCGTGTCGACGCCGGTACTGGTCTGGGATAGTGCAATTGCCCCTCTAATACGCACGATCTTACTGAATTCTTGCCGGGATGGGAACCCCTGCTGCCGCGAGCACCGGTTTGTTTTCCACGTAACCGCCGCAGGTCCGGTGCTGGCACGCCAATCGCCGCATTTTCGCGACGATAACGCGGGCAAAGCACCCGTTCTCGGGGGCTGCTGGTTCATGGACAGAAATGCCCACCGTCCTTTTCCGCCGGCTTCTCCGGACCTGACACCGAACCGCAAGAGCCCAGCCGGGAACGCCAGAGCCGCTGCGAATAGCCCACGAATTTCGGAACCGTCCTCGTTGCAGTGGTCCGGCTTCGTGTTAGCCTATACGGTCCTGGTTCGCCAGCCGAATCGCCTCAACATACGGATCGCATGAGCGGCATTGCACAACCTGGTGCACGGCCTCATCGAGGTCTTCACGGGCAGAAGCATCTGCTTGGTGTCTGCCGTCGAGATGTGCTGGATGACCGCCGTGCCCTGCGCTGCCGGACCGCCGCCGGCAGTCTCCCGGTCTTGCAGACCTGCCCGGCCTTTGCTCGAATGGGGGGCAGTGGAACGTGGTGGCTGTCCGAAAACGGAGACTGGCTCCCGGATGTTGTGCACCAGCGTTTGCCGTTACAGAAGATGGAGGGCGCCTGTCCTCAGTCCTGGACCCTAGCGGAACAACGTTCGTCCGACAACCGCGCGGAACAAGGGCTGCGCGAGGAAAAGGAACCGCAGCATGATCGTTGGAGTGCCCAAAGAAATCAAGCGCGACGAGTACCGCGTCGGCCTGTTGCCGGTGGGCGCGGAGGAATTGACCAGGACCGGCCACCAGGTGCTGGTCGAGACGGGAGCCGGTCTGGGATCCGGACTGTGCGACCACGAATACGTGGCCCACGGTGCGCAGATGGTTCCCAGCGCGAGAGAGATCTACGGCCGGGCCGACATGATCATCAAGGTCAAGGAGCCGCAGCCACAGGAGATTCCCCTCCTGCGCCAGCGGCAGATCGTTTTCACGTATTTCCATTTCGCCGCCGATCGCAAGTTGACCGAAAATGTCCTCCAATCCGGCTCCATCGCCGTGGCCTACGAGACTCTCCGCGACGAGCGCGGCAGCCTGCCGCTTCTGACTCCGATGAGCGAGGTCGCCGGCCGCATGAGCATTCAGGAAGGAGCGAAATACCTCGAGCGGCCACAGATGGGCCGAGGCATCCTGCTGGGCGGCGTGCCGGGCGTCGAGCCCGCCTATATCGCCGTCCTCGGCGGCGGGGTCGTTGGGGCCAATGCCGCCAAAGTGGCCGCCGGGTTCGGGGCGCACGTCGCCGTCCTCGATATCAACATGGAACGGCTACGCTATCTCGACGACATCATGCCCCGCAACGTCACTGCCTTGTTCAGCGACCGCCATACGATCCGCCAGCAGCTCGGGCGCGCCGACCTGGTGATCGGCGCGGTGCTCGTTCCCGGTGCGAGGGCCCCCATGCTGATCGAGCGCGAGGACCTGAAACTGATGAAGCCGGGCAGCGTCATCATCGACGTGGCGATCGATCAGGGCGGCTGCGTGGCCACCAGCCGGCCGACGACCCACAGCGACCCGACCTTCGTAGTAGACGAGGTCGTGCACTACTGCGTGACCAACATGCCGGGGGCCGTGGGCCGCACCAGTACGTTTGCCTTGTGCAACGTGACGCTCCCCTGGGCCTTGAAGATCGTCAACCGGGGACTGCTCGACGCGGCAGAGCATTTCCCCCCAATCGCCCGCGCCATCAACGTCTACGAAGGCGAGGTGACCAACCGGGCCGTCGCAGAGACTTTCAACCTCCCATATCACCCGCGTTTTGAGAAATAGACTATGCCAATATCGGATTCTCCCCTGGTCGGTATGCTCATGGGCAGCGACAGCGACTGGCCCAAGATCAAGGCCGCGGCCGCCGCGCTGGACGAGTTCGGCGTGCCTTTCGAGGCGCAGGTGATGAGCGCCCATCGCACCCCGGGCGCGGTCGAACAGTACGCGAAAACGGCCAGAGGGCGGGGTCTGAAGGTGATCATCGCGGCCGCGGGCGGCGCGGCCCACCTGGCCGGCGTCGTCGCGGCGCATACGACGTTGCCGGTGATCGGCATCCCGGTGACGACGGAACTGGCCGGCGGACTCGACTCGCTTCTCTCCATGGTGCAGATGCCCGGCGACGTGCCGGTGGCGACGGTGGGGGCCGGCATGGGCGGACCGCGAAACGCCGGGCTTCTGGCCGTGCAGATCCTGGCCCTATCCGATGCAGTCCTCGAAGAACGGTTCGCGGCGTTCAAGCAGGAGTTGGTCGGAAAAGTGGCTGCCAAAAATGCAGCCCTGCAAAGTGTCTTGCGCGGGGAGAAGGCATGACCGACCCATCTCACGAGTCGCCGCTGACGCCCATCGAAACGCTCGGTTGGGAGGGGGGGGTCGAGGGCCATCTCCATATGATCGACCAGACGCGGCTGCCGATCGAACTGGTCGAGATCGACTGCCGCGACGCTGAAACCGTCTGGGAAGCGATCCAGTCGCTTCGGGTCCGCGGCGCCCCGGCGATCGGTATTGCGGCAGCGTATGGCGTGTGCGTGGGGATTCAGAACGTGCTCGACGCCGACGAAACCCGCTTCTACACCCGGCTCGAGGAGGTCGCCACCTATCTGGCGACCAGCCGGCCGACCGCGGTAAATCTCTTCTGGGCGTTGGAGCGGATGAAAAAGACCGCTTGGGACGCGCGTGGACGGCACTCTCGCGAGATCGCCGAGATCCTGCTGGCCGAAGCCCGGCAGATCCACGAGGAAGACCGGCAGATGTGCCGGGCGATCGGCCGGCACGGGGCGACCTTGCTCGCCGATGGCCAGGGTGTGCTGACGCACTGCAACGCGGGCGGCCTGGCCACCTCCGATTATGGCACCGCACTGGCCGTCTTCTTCGCTGCTGCGGAGTCGGGCAAGACCCTGCACATCTACGCCGACGAGACCCGCCCCTTGCTTCAAGGCGCCCGGCTCACCGCCTGGGAGCTTCAGCAGCGCGGGATCGACGTGACGCTAATCTGCGATTCGATGGCCGCCCAGGTGATGCGCGAAGGGCGCGTGCAGGCCGTAGTGACCGGCGCAGACCGAATTGCCGCCAATGGGGACACGGCCAACAAGATCGGCACCTACAGCGTCGCCCTGCTGGCCGCCGCACACGATATCCCCTTCTACGTAGCCGCTCCCACGAGCACGTTCGATCCGGCAATCGCCACCGGGCACGAGATCCCGATCGAACAGCGCGATCCCCGCGAGATCACCCACGGATTCGGCCGCCAGACGGCTCCGGAGGGGATCAAGGTCTACAACCCGGCCTTCGACGTCACGCCGGCCCGACTGATCACGGCAATCATCTGTGAAAAGGGAATCATCCAACCGGTCAGCCGTGAACGGATTGCGGAACTGGTAGCTATTGACAACCCTCCCTATCATAAATAGTGCCGCGGGCGATGGACACCACCGGGCCGGGGCCATGTTCTTGCGTCCTGCGTCCGCACTTAGGTCGGGCAGAGCTTGTCGCGCCCATTGGTCCCTTCTTGCGTCTTGACAGATTCGTGTCTCAAGCGATCCAACCTGATCTTATCCCTCCGCACGGCGAATCCCCCAGAAAGAAGTACGCCCGCGCCGTCAGTCCCCGGCTGCGAAAGCTGCTCTACGCGGTCTTCGTCCTTTCCGCGATTCTCGGGGCCAATTCCCTGTACCTGGCCAGCATCACGGCGCTGGAGTGGGCGACCGGCCGCACGTATCAGAATTTCTTCTATCAGTACATGTTTCTCGGCCATCTGGTGGCCGGCCTTGTGCTGATCGTTCCCTTCGTGGTGTTCGGCACCGCGCATCTCGTTGCCGCGCGGAACCGCCGCAACCGCCGGGCGGTCCGGATCGGATACGCGCTGTTCGTCGTTTCGCTCGTGGTGCTGGGCACCGGCGTCTTATTGATGCGGCTGGGAGGCTTCGACCTGAAGCAGCCGGTGCCGCGGTCCGTGCTCTACTGGCTGCATGTAGCCTGCCCGCTGGCGGCGGTCTGGCTGTATTGGCTGCATCGGCTGGCCGGGCCACGGATCCATTGGCGGATCGCCTTGAACTACGGGGGATTGGCCGGCGCCGCGGTGCTGGGAATGGTCTGGTTTCACTCGGGAGACCCGCGCCCCTGGTTCGCGGTGGGGCCGGAGTCGGGCGCGAAATACTTCGAGCCGTCGTTGGCCCGCACCGCCAGCGGCAAGTTCATATCGGCCGCGGCCCTGATGAACGACCAGTATTGCCGGAAGTGCCACGCCGACGTCCACGCCCAATGGACCGATAGCGTCCACCGTTTCAGTTCGTTCAACAACCCGCCGTACCTGGCGAGCGTGACCGAGACCCGCGAGGTGAGCCTGAAGCGCGACGGCAACGTGCAGGCTTCGCGCTGGTGCGCCGGCTGCCACGACCCGGTGCCGTTTTTCAGCGGCGCGTTCGACAATCCGTCGTTCGACACGGTGAAAGACCCGACCGCCCATGCGGGCATTACGTGTACGGTCTGCCACGCGATCACCAACGTGAACAGCACTCGCGGCAACGCCGACTACACGATCGAGGAACCGCTGCACTATCCGTTCGCGTACAGCGAGAATCCGGCTCTGGCGTGGATCAACAACCAATTGATCAAGGCCAAACCGTCGTTCCATAAGAAGACCTTTCTGAAGCCGCTGCACAAGACGGCTGAGTTCTGCTCGACATGTCACAAGGTCCACCTGCCCCAGGCCCTGAACCACTACAAAGACTTCCTGCGAGGGCAGAACCACTACGATACCTATCTCTTAAGCGGCGTCTCCGGCCATGGGGCCCGGAGCTTCTACTATCCGCCCGAGGCGAAGACGAACTGCAGCCAGTGCCACATGCCGTTGGTCGCTTCCGACGATTTTGGGGCCAGGTTTTTCAACGGAGGGGACGCGTTGAGCGTCCACAACCATCTCTTCCCGGCGGCCAACACGGGCATCGCCTGGCTCCGCGATCGGCCCGACTTGGTGAAGGTCCACCAGGACTTCTTGAAGGGAGTGATGCGCGTAGACCTCTTCGGACTGCGCGAGGGAGGCGCGATCGACGGTTCGCTCCAGGCCCCGCTGCGCCCGCAGGTGCCCGCGCTGGGGCCGGGGCGGACGTATCTTCTGGAAACCGTGATCCGCACGCTGAAGATGGGCCACCCGTTCACCCAGGGGACGGCCGACTCCAACGAGATCTGGCTGGAGGTGGCCGTCACCTCCGGTGGCCGGACCATCGGCCGCAGCGGGGCGGTCGACCCGAGCCGGCACAACGAAGTCAATCCCTGGGCCCATTTTGTCAATATCTTCATGCTGGACCGCGAGGGAAATCGCATCGACCGCCGCAATCCGCAAGATATCTTCACGCCGTTGTACAACCACCAGATTCCCCCCGGCGCGGGACAGACGGTGCACTACGCCCTGCGCGTGCCGGACGACGTGGACGGACCGGTCACCGTGGAAGTCAAGCTCCAGTACCGCAAGTTCGATCAGCGGTACATGGACTTCGTCGCGAAGACGAACGAAAGATTGGGCAAGAGCATCCGCGGCCACGAACCAGGCCGGCCGTACCACAACGATCTCCCGATCACTACGTTGGCCATCGACCGCGTAACCTTTCCCGTGGATGGGAGCGACGCAAAGCCTGAGAACAGTGTGCCCGACTTCCCCGCGTGGCAGCGGTGGAACGATTATGGGATCGGGCTGTTGCTCAAAGGCAACGCCGAACTGCGGCAGGCGAGCGAAGCATTCGCCGCGGTCGAGCGACTGCGCCGTTGGGACGGGCCGCTGAACCTGGCGCGGGCCTGCAACGCAGAGGGCCGGTTGGACGAGGCGGTTGAAGCATTGCGCCGTGCGAAGGCGTTCGCCGCGGAGCCGGGCTTTCCGCGGTGGACGTGGGCCTGGCTGAGCGGCACGATCAACCGCCAGCAGGGCCGGCTCGACGAGACAGTGCAAAACCTCCGCAGCGTGCTGGACGACCGCACGGAGAACATGCGGCAGCGCAAGTTCGACTTCAGCCTCGATTACGAAATCATCAACCTGCTGGGCCAGACCCTCTTCGACCAGGGCCGGCAGCGGGTCCGCCAGGGCCGCAGCGACGAGGCCCGGCGGCTGTGGCGCGAGGCCGCGGAGCAGTTCCACAAGACGCTCGCCATCGATCCGGAGAACGTGACCGCACACCACAATCTGCATCTTCTCTATCGCGAGTTGGGCGACCAGCAGAAATCGGAAGAGCACGACCGATTGCATCGCAAGTACAAGCCGGATGACAACGCCCAAGGGCAGGCTGTCCTCGCAGCGCGGCAAAAGTACCCGGCGGCAAACCACGCCGCCGAAGCGGTGGTGATTTATCCCTTGCAGCCGCCGGACGCGGGGGCGCGGAGCGGGAGTGTTGGAATCATGGAATGATGGGGCGATGGAACATTGAGGTGCGTGAACTGAACGCTGAGTCCGCCGTTTGCCAAGCAACTCGACACCCCAACACTCCAGTATTCCAACACTCCAGCACCCCATCACCCATCACCCCATCACCCCAACCTCTCGCGAGCCATGAACGAAAACCCGACGGCAGAACTCGACGGCCCGGACCTCGATCACGATACCGAGCAGCGCGACGACGCGATCGTGGGCAGGGCCTTGCGCTGGTCGCTTGCGGTGATCCTGCCGGCGGTGTGTGCGGGCGCCGGGATCCTGTACGCGCTCAGCCGGCCGGCCCAACCGCCGCCGGTGAAGGAATCGGCGTTGGCGGAAGTAGAAGTCCGCCGGCCAGTGCCCGTCGAGATCCCGCGCGTGATCTTTACCGACGTCACGGCAGAGGCGGGCATTCACTTCGTTCATGAGAACGGCGCCGACGGCGCGAAGCTCTTGCCCGAGACGATGGGGGGCGGGTGCGCGTTCTTGGACTTCGATGCCGACGGCGATCAGGACCTCTTGCTCGTCAACAGCCGT
The DNA here is from genome assembly GCA_013360685.1 of Pirellulales bacterium. GTDB lineage: Bacteria > Planctomycetota > Planctomycetia > Pirellulales > Thermoguttaceae > JABWBD01. The sequence goes on along the minus strand of JABWBD010000005.1, from coordinate 16,946 downwards.
TCTTGGCCGTGGGACCTGCGCGGCACGCGCGATCGCCGGCCGACGATGGCTCTCTACCGCAACAACGGTTCGGGGCAGTTCGATGACGTGACGGCCGGTTCGGGCCTCGATGTCTCCCTGTACGGCATGGGCGCCGCCGTGGGCGACTACGATCGCGACGGTCGGGTCGACGTATTCCTCTCGGCGGTCGGGCCGAACTGCCTGTTCCGCAACCTGGGCGACGGGAAGTTCCTCGACGTGACCGAGCAAGCGGGAGTGGCCGGCGAAACCGACGCCTGGAGCACAAGCTGCGGCTGGTTCGATTACGACAACGACGGCGACCTCGACCTCTTTGTGTGCAACTACGTCCGGTGGTCGCGCGAGGACGATGTGGCCCAGGACTTCCAGCTTACCGGCGGCGGGCGAGCGTACGGCCGGCCGCAGAACTTCGGAGGGACCTTTCCCTATCTCTATCGCAACGAGGGGGACGGGACGTTCCAGGATGTCTCGGCGGAGGCGGGCATCCAGATCCGCAACCCGAACACCGGTGTTCCCATGGCGAAGTCGCTGGGGGTGACGTTTACCGACCCGGACGGCGACGGCTGGTTGGACGTGGTCGTGGCCAACGACACCGTGCAGAATTTCCTCTTCCATAATCGCCGCGACGGCACGTTTGAGGAGATCGGCTCCCCGTCGGGACTGGCCTTCGACATGGACGGCAATGCGCGCGGCGCGATGGGCATCGACGCGGCCTGTTTCCGCAACAACGACGCTCTCGGAGTCGCGATCGGCAACTTCGCGAACGAGATGACCGCTCTGTACGTGGCCTACGGTAGCGGGATGCAATTCACCGACGAGGCCGTGGCGACCGGCCTGGGGCCGAATACGCGCCTGGTGTTGACCTTCGGAGTGTGCTTTGTCGATTACGACCTCGACGGAAGGCCGGACCTTTTCGCCGCCAACGGCCACCTGGAGGACGAAATCAACCGCGTGCAGCCGAGCCAGTCCTACGAGCAGGCGCCGCAGTTGTTCTGGAACTGTGGCGCGGAGCAAGCGACCGAGTTCCTGCCGGTCGGCGCGGCGGACAGCGGCGAGGAACTTCTGGAGCCGACGGTGGGCCGCGGGGCGAGTTTCGCGGACCTCGACGGCGACGGCGACCAGGACCTCCTGATCACGGCAATCGCCCGGCCGCCGCGACTGCTGCGGAACGATCAGCAGTTGGGCCATCACTGGCTGCGTCTGAAACTGGAGGGGACATCCTCAAACCGCGATGCGATTGGGGCCTGGGTCGAGGTGCACGCAAGTGACCGGATCCAGCGGCAGCAGGTCATGCCGACCCGCAGCTATCTGTCGCAAGCGGAACTTCCCGTGACCTTCGGGCTGGGCCGTACGGCTCGGGTGGACAAGGTGGTCATTCGCTGGCCGGGCGCGCCGACGCAGGAGCTGACCGGCCTGGCGGTGGATCGGACGCACCTGGTGCGACAGTCGCGCGAATAACGACGTGGCGTCGTTTCTTTCGACACGGCTAAGAAGCCGCCAGAGGGCTTCCCTGGCTCAAGAAGAGCGGCAACTGCGGGATTTCAGGGTCCATGAGAGACGAAGGCAGCCGGTTGCGCGGCAGGTTGACGGGAAGTGGAATGCGCAGTCGTGGAAGTCGTTTCGCCGACGGGTGTTCGGGCGGCGTCTTCCAGCAGCCGCGCGACCATCGCGGTCCAGCCGGTCTGATGGCTGGCGCCGACGCCGCGACCCGTATCGCCGTGCGAATACTCGTAGAACAGCACGAGATCTCGCCAGTAAGGGTCCTCGGCATAGCGCCGGTCGCCGCCGTGGCACGGGCGGCGGCCACTTCCGTCCGGCAGGAAGATGCTCGTCAGCCGGCGAGTGATTTCACACGCCACTTCCTGCAAGTTCAACATCCGCCCCGATCCGACCGGACACTCGACGCGCAGCTCGTCGCCGTAGAAGTGGTGATATCGCTCCAACGCTTCGATCAACAGGTAATTGAGCGGCATCCAGACCGGACCGCGCCAGTTCGAGTTGCCGCCGAAAAGCCCGGAATCCGATTCGCCGGGGAGATATGCAACCCGGTGTTCCTGGCCGCCCGCCCAGAAGACATAGGGCCGGTCCTTGTGCACGCGCGACAGCGCCCGGATCCCGAAGGGCGAGAGGAATTCGTTCTCGTCGAGCAGGTATCGCAGGACCCGCTCCAATCGCCGGCGCGACGGCAGGGCGAGAAGACGATGGCCGTGGGCCGCCCCGTCCCGCGAAGTCTGCATGTAGGAGATATGGCGCGCCAGATCCGCACGATGCTTGAGGAACCAATCCATACGCTTGCGGAAGCCGGGGAGCCGCTCGATCAACTCGTCTTCGAGAACCTCGACGGCGAACAGCGGGATGATCCCCACCATCGACCGGACCTGGAGCGGAATCGTGCGGCCGTCGGCGTGGAGCTGGTCGTAGTAGAACCCGTCGGCCTCGTTCCACAGCCCGCTGCCGCCCAGGCAGTTCGTCGCGTCGGCGATGCCGACGAAATGCTCGAAGAATTTGGAGGCAATGTCCTCGTAAACCGGGTCGAATTGTGCCAGCTCCAGGGCCATCGAGAGCATGGTCGTGCAGTAGGAGGCCATCCAGGCGGTCCCATCCGCCTGCTCCAGGTAGCCGCCGCCCGGCAGCGGCTTCGAACGGTCGAAGACGCCGATGTTATCCAGGCCCAGGAAGCCGCCCGAGAAGAGATGGCGGCCTCGCTGGTCCTTGCGATTGACCCACCAGGTAAAGTTGAGCAAGAATTTCGTGAACACGCGCGCCAGGAATTCGCGGTCGCGCCGGCCTTGGGGACCGGTGATCTTGTAGACGCGCCAGCAGGCCCAGGCGTGCACCGGCGGGTTGACGTCGCAAAGATCCCACTCGTAAGCCGGGATCTGGCCGTTGGGGTGCAGGTACCATTCGCGGAGGAAGAGGTCCAACTGTCCCTTGGCAAACTCGGGATCGACCTTGGCGAGCGCGATCATGTGGAACGCCAGGTCCCAAGCGCAGTAGTAGGGATACTCCCACTTGTCCGGCATGGAGATCACGTCGCGGTTGAAAAGATGCGACCAGTCGCGGTTGCGGCCCTGGCGCCGAGAGGGAGGAGGCGAAGGCTGCTCGGGGTCCCCGGCCAGCCAGTCGCGGACTGCGTAGTGATAAAACTGTTTGCTCCACAAGAGCCCGGCGTAGGCCTGCCGAGCGATGCACCGCTCTTCCGCGGACAGATCGTGGTAGCGCGGCAGTCTGGCCGCGTAGAACGCTTCGGCCTCATCGGTCCGCTGAGCGAAGATCCGCTGGAACGACTCGCCGAACGGCCGCGGCGGCACCTCGCTCTCCCAGACGAGCCGAAGACGCATCTCAACTTGGCCGCGCGCGGGGATCTCCAACCGGTAGTGTGCTGCTGTTTTCGTGCCGAACGAACCGGGGTTGACGGCAGCCAGATTGCCGCGGATCAGGTATTCGTGAAATCCATCTTTGGCGTACAGGGCGCCGTTACGATGGGCAAAGAGCCGCTCGGTGTTCGTTTCGTTGTCGGTGAACAGCCAGATCGGGAAGCGGCCGTCGGGCCCTGTGTCGGCCAGTAGCTGGAACCGCCCGAGCGTGCTGTGGCGGGCCGTTACGGCGCCTTCGGTTTCCGCCTCGATGCGAGGCTTGACCTCACAGCCCTCGTGGGTGCAGCCCCATGACCACGTGTTGCGGAACCAGACCGTGGGAAGCAGGTGGAGCACGGCGGATTCCGGGCCGCGATTGGCGAGCGTGATCCGGATGAGGATGTTGTCGGGCGATGCCTTCGCGTACTCGGCCAGGACGTCGAAATAGCGATCTTCGTCGAACACGCCCGTATCGACCAGCTCGAACTCGGGCTCGTGTCGGCCTCGGCGGCGATTCTCCTCCACAAGCCGTTGGTAAGGGAACTCCGCCTGGGGATACTTGTAGAGCGCTTTCATGTAGGAGTGGGTGGGAGTGGAATCGAGGTAATAGTAGCACTCCTTCACGTCCTCACCGTGATTCCCTTCGGGACCGGTCAGACCGAAAAGCCGCTCCTTGAGGATGGAATCCTGCCCGTTCCAGAGCGCCAGGGCGAAGCACAGGCGGCACTCGCGGTCGCAGATCCCCAGCAGGCCATCCTCGCCCCAGCGGTACGCGCGGCTGCGCGCGTGATCGTGGGGAAAATAGTGCCAGCAGTCGCCCGTCTCGGAGTAGTCCTCGCGCACGGTTCCCCATTGGCGCTCGGCCAGGTAGGGGCCCCACCGCTGCCAATTGCGCGTGCGGCGGTGGGACTCCTGGAGGCGGGTTTCTTCTTGGGTCAGGTTCATCGTTTGGCTCCTTCTTCAGTTCTGTGCTGCCAGCTCCACGGCAGCGGCGTGCGGCAGCGGGCATGCGCGCGGTTCTTCCGGCGCCGCGCCGACCGCGCCGATTCGCTGCGACATGTGCAGCGGCCGCAAATAGACGATGTCGCGAGGGAAGCAGAGGTCCAGCGTCCAGTCCAGGGCCACGCGGAGCTTGCGCTCGAAACCGGGCAGCTTCATCAGGTAGATCGTTCGCCAGAGCCACCAGGCAAAGAAACCCGAAAACCGCATGCCCAGGATCTCCGCCACGGCACAGCGGCGGCCCAGCCCGGCCAGCAGGCCGAGTGTCTTGAAGCGGAAGAGGCGAAGCGGCTCGCCGCGCAGGGTTGCCGCGATGTTTTCGGCCAACTGCCGGCCCTGGCGCAACGCGAACTGCGCCGTCGGCGGGCAGAGACCCCCGGTCACGACGTCGGCAATGGCCGCACTGTCGCCCACGGCCCAGAGGCCGGGGCGATCCTTCACGGCCATCGTCGGGTCGACGGCCACGCGCCCGCCCCGGACCCGCGGCAGATCCAATTGGTCGAGGATGGGGCTGGGAGCGGTCCCCGCCGCCCAGACGAACGATCGCGAGGCGATTTCTTCTCCGCTGGACAGGCGCACGCGGTCGGACGTGCAGCTCTGGACCCTGGTTTCCAGCAGCACCTCGACGCCGCGCTTGCGAAGGATTTTCAAGGCATACGCCGAGAGCGACTCGCTCACTTCGGGCAGAATCCTGGGGCCGGAGTGGACAAGGACCATGCGGACCTCGTCGGGCGAAATCCTCGGATAAAACCGCCTCGCCCCGCGCACGAAGTCGTTCAGTTCGGCGATCGTTTCCACCCCGGCAAAGCCGCCGCCGGCGATGACAAACGTCAGCAGCTCGCGCCGCACCGCTGGGTCGTCCTGGAGGTCGGCGTGTTCCAGCTTGTCGATCACGTGGGCGTGCAGCGCCGCGGCATCGGCCAGGCTCTTGATCGACAGGGAATGCTGTGCCACTCCCGGAAGCCCGAAGTAGTTCGGGACCGATCCCATGGCGAGCACGAGCTGGTCGAACGGCAGCGTGTCGTTTCCACACGCCTGGCAGTGGGCCGCGACGAGCGTTCGCCGGTCAAGATCGATGGCTTTGACCTCGGCCTGTCGCACGGCGGTTCGCTTGAGGAGCGCCCGAAGCGGAAACACAATGTGCTTCGGCTGGATCGACCCGGACGGGACTTCCGGCAAGAGCGGAGTAAACGTGAAGAAGTTCTCGCTGTCCAGAAGCGTGATCTCGACGTTCGTATCGTGGCGCAAGAGCTGTTCGAGCCGCAGGGCGACGGTGGTGCCCGCGAACCCTCCGCCGAGAATGACAATGCGATTGGTCTCGGTGGCCATGGCTCTCTCCTTTTCCGTTCGCTGAGTTCAGCCTCCGGCTTCAAAACCCGGATACAGGGTCATGCCGCCGTCGACGAAGATGCTCGTGCCGTGGATGTAGTCTGCCTGATCGGAAGCCAGCCAGGCGGCCACGCGACCGATGTCGTCCACTTCGCCGATCCGCTTGTATGGAATCAGCTTCAGCAGTTCTTGGTACGCCTCCGGCGTATCCCAGGCCGGGCGGTTGATGGGAGTGCGAATCGCGCCCGGACAGATGCTGTTGACCCGGATTCGATAGGGCGCCACTTCCTGCGCGATGCTCTTCATCAGAAGCATCACGCCCCCTTTCGAGGCCGCGTAGTTCACGTGCCCGGCCCAGGGGATCACCTCGTGTACCGAGCTGACGCAGATGATCTTCCCCGCGGCGCAGGATACGTAGGGCACCACGCCGCGGCGTTTGAATTCTCGCACCGCCTCGCGCGCACAGAGGAAATGTCCGGTGAGATTTACCGCCAGAACGCGGTTCCACTGATCGAGCGTCATTCGGTCGAAGAGGGCGTCGCTTTGGATGCCGGCGTTGTTGACCAGGATGTCGATGGTGCCCAGTTCGTCGAGCATTCGGCGGAACATCTCCTGGACCTGATCCTCCTGCGATACATCGGCCTGATGAGCATAGACGCGGCTGCTGCAGCGCCGGGCCTCTTCGACGACCTCCTCGGCTGCCGCATCGCCGGAGTAGTAGTTCACCACTACGTCCGCGCCGGCGTGGGCCAAGGCAATGGCAATCCCCCGGCCGATCCCCGAGTTGGCGCCGGTGACCAGGGCCTTTTGCCCTTTGAGCAGCTTCTGGATCGGGCACGCCGGCATGACGACGTCCGGCAGCGATGTGGTCGATGGTTCGATCGTGAGCGTGGTCATGACAAGTGAACTCCTTATCGATCTTGTTTTGGCGGTCGCCGTGGCTCCCCCTCCCAGAAGCGAAGGCCGGAACGGGGAGCCACGGAATTTCGGTGCCGCTTCTACTTGGTGGCCAGCGGCGCCGTGCCGAAATTGACGCCGAACCGCTTGCACCAGATGGTCACCGCCTGGTACTTGGCGAGATCCGCCCCGCTCGGAATATCGTAGTTCTGGTCGCCGATATTGCCTTTGAGCGAGCCGAGGTCGATATAGCCCGCCTGCTTCACCGTATCGCTGTCCATCGCGTCGCGGGCGGCCACGAGGTAGACGTGCACGTCGGGGCCATTAGACGTCTCAAATCCGGTGAGCCGCAGCAGGCGCTTGCCGCCCGCAAGCTCGTAGATGGTCGCCGTCCCCTTCGTGTCGTGGGCGACCTTGTGGAATGAGCCATCGGCAAGAGCCCTCGGCTCGACACTGGCCGGAATCGAGCCGCCCATCATGGACAAAGGCGCCGTGCCGAAGTTGACGCCGAACCGTTTGCACCAGATGGTCACCGCCTGGTGCTTGGCGAGATCCGCCCCGCTCGGGATGTCGTAGTTCTGGTCGCCGATGTTGCCTTTGAGAGAGCCGAGGTCGATATGGCCGGCCTGCTTCACCGTGTCGTTGTCCATCGCGTCGCGGGCGGCCACGAGGTAGACGTGCACGTCGGGGCCGTTCGACGTCTCGAATCCCGTGAGCCGCAGCACCCGCCGGCCGTTTGCCAGCTCGTGGATCGTGGCGGTCCCCTTCGTCTCATGGGCGGCTTTGTGGAACCTGCCGCTTGCCAGGGCTTTGGTGCCGACGCTGGTCGGCGCCGGGGTCGCGGCAGTGGCTGCCGGAAATCCCTCGTCGACGTTCTTATTCACAAACAGCAGTTCCGGGCGGAACAGATACCAGGCGGTACCGGCCACCAGGAGAACCGCGGCGCCGATGAGGACCCGTTTCCGGGCCGAGCGAGGCCGCATGGACTGGATCGACTGCATCATTTGGGGCATGGGCATGGAAGGTCTCCTTATAGTTGGGTCTGTTGTTCGCGCAATAGTTCCGCGACAAATGCCGAACACGCGCAAATGGGAACTCCTTGGTCAACCAGCCGGCGAAGCAACCGCGCGCCTGCCTCATCCACGTAGGTCAGATCCGCCAGATCCAGCGCCATGAGTTCCGAACCGGCGTCTGCCCGGGCACACGCGCTGCGGAATTCGTCAAGCCAGGGCGCCAGCAGCCTGCCCTCAAGCCTGAGGATGACCTGGGAACCGTTGCGAATCGTCGTGACGCGGAGCATGGCTCTTTCGACGCCTGGTTGCCTACCGAAGTTGACGCCGCATTGGCTATGCGATCGATGTGCCAATCCGCAGGCGAACTTGAGGCATAGACCGCAAGGCTGGAGAGGGAAAGGACTTGCGCCAAAATCTCCGGCCGTTGATTTCCGTCATGCCCTGCAGCCGGGAAAAGGCGGGGCTACGACATTTCGTGGCGCGACGAGATATCGTGAGCGGCACTTCCGGTTATGGCGTGTGCCATCCCTGATGGAATCGGTTTTCCACGGGCGAAACGCTTTCCAGCATCACAAGCAGTGACGAAGTCCGGGAGAACTCAGCCACCGCTCCATCCCGTCCTTCCTCTCGTTCGCCGGGCGGACCATCCCGCTTGGTATGTCGACTGGTCCACCAGGAACCACTGCTTGGAGTTATGGAAAGCCCAGTTGCAAGGGATCGCCCGTTCAACTCCAAGGCAGTGGCACACACCGGGGATGGTGCCGGTGTGATCCCTTCTCCCAATAGTCAGTTGCGCATCACGCGGGAGATGCCGAGTTTCTTCATGCGGCTACGGAGGGTGTTGGGGTGAAGTTGAAGGATGCGAGCAGCCCCTCCCCGACCGTCGATTCGCCAACTCGTTTGATCGAGCACGGAAAGGATGTGGCTCCGCTCGACAGCCTCGAGGCTTGCCGGCGACGTTGCTGCCGGCAACGCCTCTTGTGGCGAATCCGAGATCGGCAGCAGCTCTCGGCCGATTTCCAGAACGGGACCGGTCGCCAGGATCACCGCCCGTTCCACGACGTTCTCCAGTTCGCGGACGTTTCCCGGCCAGTGGTATGCCTGGAGATGCCCGATCGTTTCCGGGCTGATGCCGTCGATCGACTTGCCGATCTCGATCGCAGACTTCTTGCAGAGATAATGGACCAGAAGGGGGATGTCTTCCTTGCGATTCCTGAGCGGCGGAAGCTCGATGGGAAACACGTTCAAGCGGTAGAACAGATCCTCGCGAAACGCCTTCTCGCGCACGTCGGCGGCAAGGTCCCGGTTGGTGGCGGCGATGACCCGCACGTCGACGCGCTGCGGGGCACGACCGCCCACGCGGTCGAACTCGCGCTCCTGCAGCACGCGCAGCAGCTTGGCCTGGGTGTCCAGTGGCAACTCGCCGACCTCATCCAGGAAGATGGTCCCGCCGTCGGCCAGTTCGAAGCGGCCGATCCGCCGCGCGATGGCGCCCGTGAAAGCCCCCTTTTCGTGCCCGAACAATTCGCTCTCCACAAGGCCCGACGGCAGTGCCGCGCAGTTGACCTTGATCAACGGCTTTTCCTGCCGCTTGCTGATCGAGTGAATGGCCCGGGCGATCAATTCCTTGCCGGTGCCCGTCTCGCCGGTAATCAGCACGGAGGCGTCGGTCCGGGCAACGCGGCGGACGTTCTCCAGCACGGCCGCCAGCGCCGGACTCCGGCCGATGATCTCCTCGAAGTTGCGGGCCGACTTGATCTCTTCCTGCAAATACAGGTTTTGCTGTTCGAGCCGCACCCTTTCCTGCTCCGCCAATACGCGGTCCGTAATGTCGACCCCGATCGTCCGGCCTGAGCAAACCGAGCCATCGGCGGCCCACATGGGCTTGATCCAAAGACTGACCCATAACGGACGTCCATCCTTCCTGCGGAGCTCCAACTCCGCCCCGGCGACCTCCTCCCCGTCAAGGAACTGCCGAAAGACCTTCTCGCCCTGTGGCTGGCCGACCGCGGTTTTGGCAAAGAAATCCCCCAGCGGCCGGCCGATCAGCTCGTCGGCCGAGTAACCGAGCCATTCGGTCGCGCGCCGGTTTACCGTTCGCAACCGACCGTCTGTGCCAACGGACAAGTAGGCAATCGGCGCCTCCTCATAGAGATCCCGGTAACGCTCTTCACTCGCCCGCAGTTGCGCGTCGGCGCGAATACGCACCAATTCCGCCGCCGCCCGCGCGGCGAAGACACGGAAGACGAAGAGCCGTCGAGGCCGCGCCGGCATCGGCCGTTCGTCGAACACCGCAAGGTGCCCGAGCACGGCGCCGCCGTTGTCGCGCAGGGGCACCCCCAGGTAGCTCTCGATGCCCAGGGCAATCATGCCGTAGTCGTCGGGAAACTTCGTCGGGACTCCGGACGGATGGTGGCATAGAGAGCCTCGAACTACCTCCTCGCAAGGAGTGCCGCGCAGGTCGAACTCGATATTCGGGGCGAGTCGATCCTTGGCCCAGAAGGCCAACGTCCGCGCCCGGCTGTTGACCTCCGCGAATTCCGCCACGAAGGCATACTGCGCGTCGATTGCCATGGCCAGGTGCCGCACCAGCGATTGGAAGAAGGCCTCGCCGGTGCTGTCGGCAGTCCCTTCGACAATCGCGCGTAGCGCAGTGGTCTCGTCGGCCGTCAGTTCGGGAGAGTGGTCCTCTTGTTCAAGAACAACCGAGGATCGCATCGCTTTGGATCGCTGTGGCATATCCGGGTCTTCCATACGTGAAACGCCGTTCATTCCGCTCCCGCAATAAACGGAACTCCTTCCTTTCCCGCGCCAGCCGACTGCCAGGTCGCCTCAACTGCGGTGCGGGATCCGAGGAACCCGATGACCGGGATGAATCTCTGTCGGCGAAATCGCATGCCCGTATTCTATCTTTGCGGTGAAGGCCCAGGAGACACCCGCATAGGTGCGGCAAGAAAGAAGCACAAGCTTACCCCGGCACTGACAATTCAGATCCGGATGGGGCGGCCGACTCTCGCGAGACGACACGGAAAGAGGCTCCCGTCCCCCAGGAAGTCTTGCTGCGCAGGCGCGGCCGGCCCGCTTGCACGACGAGTGGCCGGACGTCATGATGGCGGCAACCGGAGCGTCGGGAATGCACCATCCGGGAGAAACTTCCGCAAGCGAGGCAACGGCGATGAATATCTTTATCGGGGAACTGGTCGGCACCATGATCCTGGTGCTCTTGGGCGACGGAGTGGTGGCCAACGGGCTCGGGGTGGATCGTGATCGCGGCCGGCTGGGGATTCGCCGTGGCAGTAGGCGTATACGTGGCCGGGTGGGCCAGCGGCGCCCATATCAATCCGGCGGTCACCATCGGCATGGCCGCCATCGGCGAATTGGCGCCGGAAAAGATCCCCGTCTACCTGGCAGGGCAGTTCCTCGGGGCGCTCGTCGGGGCGGCGGTCGTCTGGCTGGCCTATCTCGCCCACTGGGCGCCCACCGGCGACGCCGTTGCCAAGCGGGGCGTCTTCTGCACCGTTCCCGCCATCCGCCACACGCCGAGCAACCTGATCTGCGAGATCATCGGCACGGCCGTGCTGTTGATCGGGGTACTGGGGATCAACAACACCAATAACGGACTGGCAGGAGGCATAGGGCCTTACGCCGTAGGGATCCTGGTTTTCAGCATCGGCCTCTCCTTGGGCGGTCCGACCGGCTACGCCATCAACCCGGCGCGCGACCTCTCGCCGAGGCTCGCCCACGCTCTGCTGCCCATTCCGGGCAAGGGCGGATCGGACTGGTCGTATGCCTGGATCCCGGTGGTCGGACCGATCGTCGGCGCGGTGATCGGGGCCGTGGCTTACCAAGTCTTGTTCGACGGGCTATCGCCGCTTGTGTCGCGTTAGCGGCCTGCTCACGCCAGCGCCGCGCGGGCGACGCGGAGCACGTTGCCGCCAAGGATCTTCTGAATATCGTCGTCGCGGTAGCCTCGCTGGACCATGCCGACGGTAAACAGCGGCCAGTTGGTCCACGCCATGCTCAGCGCGGCCTCCGGCGACTTCCCGGCCAGCGATCCTTCGGGCCAGAAGGCCTCCCAGCGCGTGCGGGGGCTCACGGCGGCGGCTCCCATTTTCGGAAGCGGACGTTGCTGACCCGGATGCGCATGTAGCGATAAAGCGACTCCATGCAACCGAAGTCGAACACGGGTTGGGGGCGAAAGCCCTTTTCACTGCGTTCGAGGCACAGTTGGTCGTTGACGAAGAGCACCGCCCGGCCCTCGGCGAGTTGCACGCGAATGCGGTTAACCGGTTTCAGGTCGCAGGGAACCGTCTTGGAGTCTCCGTCAATCTCGATGCCGGCCTGGTTGTCGGACGTGCGGACGAAGAACTGATGATAGGGCGTGTCCCCGACGCCCGCCCGCGCCCCTTGGGGAATGAAAAGGCCCAGGGTCAAGGGATACTTTGGAGGGTGGATCGCCTCCACGCCGAACTCCACTTCCAGGGGAAACATCGGCACAAACGCGGGGCGGATTCGGACACGACCGGTCGCCCGGTGCGAGTGGCCGATGGCGGAGTCTTCGCTCTCGCGCGACCAGGTTCCGTCGGTCATCCACCAGCAAAGGAGCTTGGGATCGAACTTCCTTTCCCAGGGCTTGCCCGCGGCGAATCCCAGGCGCCCGTCCAGTTCGGCCACCCAGACCCGGCAGTATTCCTTTGACCACTCGTTGTCGTCGGCCGCGAGGGCATTCTGGAAGAGGCTTTGTATCTGCCGGAGCACGGAATCCGAGCACGGCTTGGGGGCCTCGTTGAGCGTTTGCCACGCCTTGGTAATCGCCTGGCTGCCCTTTCCCGTGAAGGCATAGATGCCTGCCAGCAGGTATTGGGGGTGGCCGCACCAGAGATCGAAGATCTCGCGATCGAAGCGGTCGCCGAGTTCGTCGAGCAGCCGCCGGGCCTCATCATACTGGCCGGCGCGTTCGGCCATAGCGACGTGGACGCTCATCACGCTCGATCTTCCCGGGCGTATGCCGCCGTCAGTGCGTGAAGGATCGCTGGCCATTGCATCCAGCATCTCCTTCACCCGTGCATAGACGCCTTCCCGGCGCCAGACCTCGCAGTTGTAGGCGAGTTCTTCATCGATGTCGTTGATCGCTTGCAGGAGGACGAAGGGCACCATCGTGTCGTAGCGCCGGGTGTCGGCACATCGGCAACCGAACCGGTACAAGGCGTCATGGCTGCCGCCCCAGCGAGGGCGGAGCGCCCAGCGCAGGTTGTCATAGGCGGGGATGTAATCGATTTCGCCGGCGACGGCTTTGTCGAACCACGCTTGGGGCGTTTGTCCGCTTTCGCCGGCGGCGGCGACGACGATCATCCATGTGGCCGCCTCGGGGCATTCGGGATGCAGCTTGAGCGCCTCGGTGAACTCCCCGGCGGCCTTTTCGAGGTATTCGCCGAAGAGCCTCCAGCCCTCGGGCGTGACGTTGCGGGCCCAATCGCCGCCGCGGTGGTGCCAGGCCCGCGCTACATAGGCGCGTCCGGCCAGCATGTGGACGATCCAGGGGTCGGCGCTTGGCTGTTTGCTGCATGCCTCGTGGACCGCCGCGGCATCCTCCCAATTCCCGCCGCAGCCCGTGCCCGCCAGCGGCATCAGTTCGTAGAGCAGCACTCGCCGCATTTCGGGGCTGATCGTCGCATCGGCCACGCGGATCGCCGCCAGCGACGCCGCCTCGTTGCGAAGGCGACCCCAATCCGAGCCCCTGCTGGAGGCCTTCATCTCCGAGAAGAGGGTAAACACTCCCAATCTCCGGAATTCGCCCGGATACCCGGATGGTTTCCAGGTGTTCAGGGCCTCCGTGAGGGCGGGCGCTGCCTCATAGCAGTCCCGGGCGCTGCAAACAGCCTTCCCATAGTACGTTTTCAGTAAGGGATCGCGACAGCCCTGCTGGAACAGCTCCTTGCCGATCTGGGCCGTCTTGGCATCGCCCGGTCCGCGCGGATGGGGCAACATGCCAAATTGCACATTCCGAAGGAATTCTTCGGCTTGCAATCGGAGTGTCTGCGGATCCTGGGTGTGCTGCAGGTACTGGTCGATGTCGCGCTGCCAGAGAGCCAGGGCCAATTCATCGAGCGATTGCGATGAGGCAGAGTCGGCGGGTCCCGTCTCCAAGGCTTGAGGGCTGTCCGGTTCGGTTACCGCCGCCTGATCACTTGAACATCCGCCGCTTCCCAGCAGCCAGACGCAGGCCAGCGACCGCAAACCCATCCCAAGATGCCGCAGCATGACAACACCTCACTTCCGATGGAGCGATCAGAGCAGAAGCACGACTCCGCGAGGTCGCCGGTCGACCACCCTTGCCGCCGTCGCTCCGGCGAAGTGGTGGGACACTTGATTTCCCACACGCGCTGAGTCTAGGCCCGAGGAATTGGGTAGTCAAGGGAGTACAGGAAGGCGAGGGCGTGCATGATGGCCCTGAAGCGAGTCCTCTGGATCGGCGGACGGACACAAGGAGCACGATCGTTACTGTCCTCCCGAAGTTTCATAAACAACTTTGGCACATCAAGCGCGACGTACCGGCAAGTGGAAAGACGGTCGCACCGGCGGCTACCCGAGGGGGACACGTGATACTCGCGTTCGATAATGCCGGCCAGACTGGGGCCTCGCCAGTACGCCTCGATCCAGCAGAGCGATTGGTCCTTCCAGTTCGGCCCCGGGCGCCGCCAGTGCCCGCGGACCATGAATCGGTGCGCGAGCGCGCGGCCACTGGGGCCGCGGGCCACCTGTTGCAGCTTCCGCATGTGCGAGATCTTGATCTTGCCGGGCAGATTCGAGTACACATCGAGATGCGCCAACAGTACATCCGCGCGCAGGCGGCGATGCTTTCGATGAGGCGGCGTCCCCGCTCGGCCCTCGGTTCCGATTGCGTCTCGAAGGTCGTGGTCGAGCACGTCGAACCGCATCGTCACGCACACGACCGGGTCGCCCTCGGCGGTCACGGGAGTGGGAACATGACTACTCGTGCCGCAGTGCTTCGATCGGGTCCATCGCCGCGGCGCGCATCGCCGGGTAGAGCCCGAAGACTACGCCGATCGTCACCGAGATGAAGAAGGCCAACGGGATCGACCAGGGGACCACGGAGGGCTCGACGGTCTTGATCACCTCGGGGAGCTGTTCGATCACGTCCGGCAGAAGTCTTTCGACGAGATAGCGGACCCAGCCGGTCACCGGACGGCAGGTCAGCCCCACCAGGACGCCGGTCGCCCCGCCGACGACCGACAGGGCGACGGTCTCCACCAGGAACTGGCGAATGATGTCGCGGCGTTTGGCCCCCAGGGCGCGGCGGATGCCGATCTCGCGCGTCCGCTCCGTCACCGTGGCCAGCATGATGTTCATGATCCCGATGCCGCCGACCACCAGCGAAATCGCGGCGATCAGCCCCATGAAGATGATGAACATCAGCCGCGTGGTGCGGGCCTGCTCCAACAGTTCCAGCGGCACGGTGATGCCCCAATCCTCGATCCGGTGCCGGGATGCCAGGGTCTGCTTGATCAGTTCCGACGTCTCCAGGACGTTCTTCACCTCATCCACGCGGAGCGTCACCTGGCTGAGTTCCACAATCTCGCCCTCAAAGGAGCCGCTGCGGCGCGTGACGATGAAGTCGCCGATGCGGCTCCAGAGCGTGCTGATCGGGATGTAGACGTCGTTGGCGAAATCCTGGGCCGCCAGCGAACCGCCGATCCCGGCAGTCGGGTTCCGCGGTTTCATCACCCCTACGATGACGTAATACGCCTCTTCGATATGGATGGATCGGCCGACCGGGTCCTCGAACGGGAAGAGCCGCTCGGCGGTCCCGGACGCCAGCACGCAATGGTTCTGCTTGTCGCGGACGTCCGCATCGCTCAAGAAACGCCCGCGGGCAACCTCAAGTTTCGTCACCTCGGCGTACTCGGGTGTGCAACCCACCAGGCGACCGTCGACCATCCGCGTGGAATAGCTGAAACGGCGCCGCAATTCCCGGATCGGCAACGCACGCGAAATCGTGGGCACCGTCTCGGTGATCGCCTCGAAGTCCCTGCGCGTGATACCGTAGGGCACCGGCCCGCGCATTCCCTCCGTCACCTCGCTGGGCGGCTTGATCGAACGGACGATGACGTTGTTGGCCCCCAGGCCCTCGATCTGCTCCTGCGCCTTGCGGCTGATGCCTTCGCCGATGGCCAGGAGCCAAATGACGCTGGCCACTCCGATGAAGATCCCCAGCACCGTCAAGAGCGACCGCAGCGGGTGCAAGAGCAGGCTCTTGATGCCGAGTTGCCAGGTTCTGAGGAAGAGCAGCATGGCTTGAAAATGACGAATAACGAATGACTAATGACGAATGACCGCTTTCCGTTTCTGCTGCTGCCGCGCATCGGAGAGGACATTGCCGTCGCGGAGGCGGATGATCCGTTTGGCGCGGGCGCCGACGTCGTCTTCGTGGGTGACCATGATGATCGTCTTGCCGGCCTCGTTCAGCGCGTCCAGCAATCCCAAGATCTCCTCGGTCGTGACCGAGTCGAGATTGCCCGTCGGTTCGTCGGCGAGGATGAAGTAGGGATCGTTGACGAGGCTCCGCGCGATGGCGACGCGTTGCTGCTGCCCGCCGGAGAGCTGCGTGGGCCGGTGCTTGAGCCGATCGGCCAGTCCGACCATGCCGGCCAGTTCGTGGCACCGGTCGCGTTCGCGCGCCGTAAGCCGCCCCTGGTAGTAGAGCGGCACCTGGATGTTTTCCAGCACGGTCAACTGGGGAATCAGGTTGTAGGACTGGAAAATGAACCCGATTCTCGACGCACGGATCTCGGAGAGCCGGTCGTCGCTGAGTTGGCTCACGTCGTCCTCGCCGAGTAGCAGCTTGCCCGAGGTCGGCCGGTCGAGGCAGCCCAGCAGGTTCAGAAGCGTGCTTTTGCCGGAGCCGGACGCGCCCATGACGGCGACGTAGTCCCCTTCGGGCACTTCGAGCGTAACCCCCCGCAGCGCGCGGACCGTTTCGCCGTCGAGCACGTACTCCTTGGTCACTTGCTGGACCGAGGCCGCCAGTTTCATGGCTGACCTCCGCCTGCGCGCTGTGGGCCTTTCCGTTCGCCGCGGCCCGCTCCGCCCATCGCCTTCATCCCGGCGATGAGTTCCGCGCGGTCGATGGCGCCGTCGCCATTCTTGTCGGCCTGGGAGAACCGCGACCACATCGGCTCCGGCGCTTCGTCCTTCTGGAGCTTGCCGTCGCCGTTCTTGTCGGCCTGGAAGATGCGGTCGACGATGGCGGCCGGATCCATGCCGCCTCCGCCGCCTTTGGCCCCTTCGCCGGCTTTGGCGTCTTCGCCGCGGG
>JABWBD010000203.1 GCA_013360685.1 Pirellulales bacterium | reverse complement strand
GACCTGGTCGATCTCGGCCGGAACGCTTTCCAGTTCCATCGCCAGCCGGCTCATGGCTTCGTCCATCAGGTCGATGGCCTTGTCGGGCAGAAAGCGGTCGGTGATGTAACGGTGGGAGAGGTTCACGGCGGCGACGAGTGCCGAGTCCTTGATCTTGACCCCCTTGTGATGGGCTTCATAGCGCGGTTTCAAGCCGCGGAGGATCGCCAGGGTGTCGTCCGGGGAGGGTTCGCCGACGTAGACGGGCTGGAAACGACGTTCCAAGGCCGCGTCCTTTTCGATGTACTTGCGGTATTCGTCGAGAGTGGTCGCGCCGATACAGCGGAGGTCGCCGCGAGCCAGGGCGGGCTTGAGGAGGTTGGCGGCATCGCTGCCGCCTTCGGCGCGGCCGGCGCCCACGACGGTATGCAACTCGTCGATGAACAGGACGATGCCGCCGCCCGCGTCCTCGATCTCGCGAAGCACGGCCTTGAGCCGTTCCTCGAATTCGCCGCGGTACTTGGTGCCGGTGACCAATGCGCCCATGTCCAGCGCAACGACACGTTTGTTCTTGAGGCTCTCCGGGACGTCACCTTCGACGATCCGCAAGGCGAGTCCTTCGGCGATGGCCGTCTTGCCGACGCCGGGCTCGCCGATCAGCACCGGGTTGTTTTTCGTGCGGCGCGAGAGCACCTGCACGACCCGGCGGATCTCCTGGTCGCGTCCGATCACCGGATCGAGCTTGCCTCGCCGTGCCCGGTCGACCAGATCGATGCCGTACTGTTCGAGGGCCCGGAACTTTGCCTCGGGATTTTGATCGGTGACGCGGGCGCTGCCCCGGACATTCTGCAAGGCCTGGAGCACCTCCTTTTCGCCGACCGCATTGAGGCGAAGCACGTTCTTGGCCTTGGAATCGGCTTTCGTCAGCGCCAGGAGCATGTGCTCGACGGAGACGAATTCGTCTTTCATCGCGTCGGCCTCGCGCTGGGCCGAATCGAGGACTTTTTGGAGCGAACTGCCTACCTGCGGGGGCGCCCCGCCGGAGACCTTGGCGAAGTGCTTCAACTCGCTTTCGGCGATCTGCTCCAGTTGGCCGCGGTTCACACCGACGCGGTCGAGAATGGCGTCGACGATCCCTTCGCGGTCCATGAGGAGCGCTGCCAGCAGATGGACCGGATCGATCTCGGGATTGCCGCGATCGGCGGCCAGGGATTGGGCCCTGGTGAGCGCTTCCTGGGCCTTGATCGTCAGCTTGTCGAAACGGAAGGCCATGTTTGGTTACTTCGAGTCCTTGACCTCGAACTCGGCGTCGACCACGTCGTCGTCGGCGCCGCCGCCCGGTTGAGGTCGCGGACCGGGGCCGGCCTGGCCTGCGCCCGCCGCCTGAGGGCCGGCCTTTTCGTAGAGCGTACGGCTCAGGGCATGGGAAGCCTGCTCCAGTTCGTGGATGGCCGCCTTGATCTGGTCGGTGTTTTCGCCCTTGGCGGCTTCGCGGGTTTTCTCGATGGCCTTGCGGATGGCGTCGACATCCGGGGCGTTGAGCTTGGATTCGTTCTCCTTGATCAGTTTTTCGAGTTGCCAGCACATGGATTCGGCCTGGTTGCGGAGTTCGGCGAGCTGGCGCTGGCGTTTGTCTTCGTCGGCATGGACTTCGGCGTCCTTCCGCATCTTCTCGATGTCGTTTTCCGACAAGCCGGCCGATTGCTCAATGCGGACCCGCTGCTCCTTGCCGGTGCCGAGGTCGCGAGCGGAGACGTTCAGGATGCCGTTGGCGTCGATATCGAAACTGACCTCGATCTGCGGCACTCCGCGGGGCGCGGGGGGGATGCCTTCCAGGTTGAACTGGCCGAGGAGCCGGTTGTGGGCCGCCATTTCCCGTTCGCCCTGATAGACTTTGACGGTAACGGCCGTCTGGTTGTCGTCGGCGGTACTGAAGATCTGCTTTTTCTCGGTCGGAATCGTGGTGTTCTTCTCCACCAGCTTGGTCATGATCCCGCCGAGGGTCTCGATGCCGAGGCTCAGCGGCGTGACGTCGAGAAGCAGAACGTCGTGGACTTCGCCGGCGAGCACACCGCCCTGGATTGCGGCGCCGACGGCCACCACTTCATCAGGGTTGACCCCCTTGTGCGGCTCTTTGCCGAACAGGGCCCGGACGAGGTCCTGCACTTTGGGAATACGGGTCGAACCGCCGACGAGGACCACTTCGTCGATGTCCTTGGGAGTCATCTTGGCGTCTTTCATCGCCTGGAGCACCGGCCCGCGGCAACGCTCGATGAGGTGGTCGACCAATTGCTCGAACTTCGCGCGAGTGATCCTCGTCTGAAGGTGTTTTGGGCCCGAAGCGTCGGCCGTGATGAAAGGGAGATTGATATCCGTCGATTGGGCGGAGCTGAGCTCCTTCTTGGCTTTCTCGCAGGCCTCTTGCAGACGCTGGAGGGCCATGGTGTCCTTGCGGAGATCGATTCCCTGCTCTTTCTTGAACTCCCCGGCGACGTAGTTGATCAATTCCTCGTCGAAGTCGTCGCCGCCGAGATGGGTGTCGCCGTTGGTGCTGATGACCCGGAAGACGCCTTCGGCGACTTCCAGGACCGATACGTCAAAGGTGCCGCCGCCGAGGTCGAAGACCACGATTTTCTCCGCGGTTTTCTTGTCCAGGCCATAGGCGAGCGAAGCCGCGGTCGGCTCGTTGATGATGCGGGCGACCTCCAGTCCGGCGATCTGGCCGGCGTCCTTGGTTGCCTGGCGCTGGGCATCGTTGAAGTAGGCGGGGACGGTAATCACGGCCTTGTTCACTTTGTGCCCAAGGTAGGCCTCGGCCGCTTCTTTGAGCTTGCGAAGAATATAGGCCGAGATCTGCGGAGGAGTGTACTCTTTGTCGCCGATCCGAACTCGCACGTATTCCTCGGGGCTGCCAACCACCTGGTAGGGCACCATCTTCTCTTCAGTGGCCACCTCGCTGTGCCGCCGGCCCATGAACCGTTTGATTGAATAGACGGTGCGGGTTGGGTTCGTGACTGCCTGGCGGCGAGCCGGTTCGCCGACCAGGATTTCGCCGCTGTCGGTGAATGCGACGACGCTAGGGGTTAAGCGATTCCCTTCGGCGTTGGGAATGACCTTCGCCTCTTTGCCTTCCATCACCGCAACCACCGAGTTGGTAGTTCCCAGGTCAATTCCGATGATCTTCTCGCCTCGAGCCATCAGATACTCCTTTTCCGCATTCTTGTGCGGGAGTGCCTTTGCCGGACCAGCCGAATGAGGGAAATCCGACGGAAAAACTTGCCTTGTTGCGTCTTGGTGAACCCCAGATCACCTCGACCGTCGCACCGTGCCGACCCCCCTGTAATCCGTGTTTGACGCAAGGGGCTATGGCACGAACGGATTGTTCGCTAAGATGAAGCAAAGTCTGTGCCGGGCGGACAGCGAAGCCGGGAGCCTTGGTGTAAGTCTTTGGCGCAGAACGCAATAGACAAGTCGGCCGAAGGCGATCGACGATGGAGGTGCACAGGATGTCCGGGCGTCCTGCCATTTTGACAGGGCCCGCTTGGTGCCGGAGGCTTTGGCGGGACAGAGCATGAGGCGGGAGAGTGTAGAGAAGACCTATGGCAAGAGCGAAACTCAAGAAAAGACCACCGGAAAAGAAGCAGGGCGCGAGCCGTCCGGCGAGTCCGGCGACGCTTGAGGCGCAGCTTCAGCGGCTGGACGATTCGCTGGTGGCGCTGCTCAATCAGCGCGCCGAATTGGCCCGGCAGGTTGGCGAGGGGAAACGCAGCGAGGGCACGCCGGTTTTCGTGCCCGGCCAGGAGGAAGAAACCCTGGCCCGGGTGGCCGCGTTGGAGAAAGGCCCTTTGCCGCCGAACTGCGTGCGCGCGATTTTCCGCGAGTTGATCAGCGGTTCTCGGGCCTTGCTCCGCCAGGTGAGGATCGCTTTTCTCGGTCCGCTGTACAGTTTCAGCCACCTGGCGGCCATCCACCGGTTCGGCCAATCGGTGGAATTCGTCCCCGTGGGCACGATTGCGGCGGTCTTCGAGGAGGTGAATCGCTCGCAATCGGATTACGGTCTGGTGCCTATCGAAAACTCCACGGACGGCCGCGTGGCCGACACTCTCGACATGTTCACGCGACTGCCCGTCCGCATTTGCGGCGAAGTCGACCTGGAGATCCATCACACGCTGTTGGGCAAGTGCGCGCGGAACGAAGTGCGGGAGGTCTACAGCAAGCCGCAAGCGCTTTCGCAGTGCCGCAACTGGCTTGCAAGGCACTTGCCGGCCGCACGGATGATCGAGGTGACCAGCACGTCGACCGCCGCACAACTGGCGAGCGAGAAGCCCGGGGCCGCTGCGATTGCCAGTATTCAGGCGGGGGTCCACTACGGGCTCAGTGTCCTGGCGGAGCAGATCGAGGACAACCCGTCGAACAAGACCCGTTTTGCCGTGATCGGCGACCACTCCGCGCCTCGGACCGGGAATGACAAGACCGCCATGCTCTTCCAGGTGGAACATCGTCCCGGCGCTCTGGCGGACGCGATGAACATCTTCAAGCGAAACCGTTTGAACTTGACCTGGATCGAATCATTTCCCATCCCCGGCTCCAGTCGGACCTACCTTTTTTTCGTGGAGATGGAAGGACACGAAACCGACACGCGCGTACGCCGCGCGGTTGCCTCGCTGGAGCGCAAGACATTGCGGCTGGAGATTCTCGGCTCCTTCGCCGCGGGACCGAATGCGGGGTAGTGCCTGGATTTCTGATTTCGGATTTCTGATTGGACTGCGGCCTGGCCGCCTTGAGCCAAGTAGGAGCCTGTTGGATGCGACGACCGTTTATCGCCGGAAACTGGAAGATGAATCTCGACCGCGCGGCAGCGATTGCGCTGGCCGAGGGATTGGTGAAACACTCGGAGGGAAAGGTCGGAGTCGATCTGGCCGTCTGCCCGCCCAGCGTGTACCTCGACGCGGTGGGCCGCGTGATTGCCGGCTCGAAAATCGCGCTGGGCGCCCAGAACGTCTACCACGAGGCCAACGGGGCCTATACGGGAGAAATCAGCGTTGCCATGCTCCAAGACCTTGGCTGTAAGTACGTAATCCTCGGCCACAGCGAGCGGCGGCATGTTCTGGGCGAAACGGATGCCGCGATCAACAAGAAGGTGCATGCGGCCTTGAAGGGCGGGTTGGTTCCCATCGTCTGCGTCGGGGAACTGCTCGAGGAGCGCGAGGCGAGCAAGACCTTGGAGGTAATCCGAAGGCAGTTCGACGGCTCGCTGGCCGGGGTATCCGAAGCCCAGATGAAGACCCTGGTGATCGCCTACGAGCCGGTCTGGGCAATCGGCACCGGAAAGGTGGCGACCCCCGCGCAAGCGGAGGAGGTCCATCTCGACCTTCGCAAGATCCTCCAGGAGCGTTACAATAAGGGGGTTGCCGAGGCGGTCCGGATCCAGTACGGCGGGAGCGTCAAGCCCGATAACGCGGCCGAATTGCTCGCTCAGCCCGACATCGACGGGGCCCTCGTGGGCGGGGCGAGCCTGAAGGTCGACCAGTTTCTGGGCATTGCGGCTGGGGCGCCGAAATAGCCGGCTTACACGCGTTCCTCCACGTGGAGTCTCCACTACCATGACCTATCTGTTGTTGTTTCTGCTGTTGCTGCTTGCTTTCTTCCTGATTGTGCTGGTGCTCATCCAGCGGGGGAAGGGGGGTGGGCTCGCTGGGGCTTTTGGCGGTATGGGCGGCCAGAGCGCCTTCGGTACCAAGGCAGGCGACTTGTTCACGCGAATCACGATCGGCGTTGCCTTTGTCTGGATCCTCGTGTGCATCGCCAGCGTCAAATACATCGGAGCTACCGGGAACCGGCTGAACCTGAACAACACCGTCCCCGCGAATAGCGGCAACCCCAATCCGGGCGGAGGCGCTCCGTCGCCGGGCGCGGACCCGACGAAACCCTCGGCCGAGGCCCCAGCGTCGACCGCCGAGAAACCGGTGGAGGCGGAAAAGCCCGAACCCGCCGCCCCCAAACCCGCCCAGTAGTGCTGCTCGCGGTCTCATTCCTGCCTTGAAATGGAGTATCCCCGTCGTGCCGCTCAGCATGACCGGCTTTGGTGAAGCACACCGCCAGGAGAACGGGACTGCCGTTTCGGTGGAACTGCGGACCATCAACAGCCGTTACCTGAAGATCTCGATCCGGACTAGCGACGGTTACAGCTCGCTTGAACCACAGATCGAGGGCGTGGTGCGCGACCGAGTCCGCCGCGGCACGATCCAGGTGGGCGTGCGGGTGGACCGGGCCAAGTCGCCCGAGGACTACCGCATCGATACGCGGGTGTTGGACAGCTACCGGCACCAGCTCGAAACGATGTTCCGGCTCTGGGGCACCAACCAGCCGGTGCCGATTGATAGCCTGCTGCTGCTGCCGGGGGTCGTCGATGAAGGTACGGCGGGGAAGGCGAACGCGGCCGAGCAGTGGCCGGTGGTGGAGAAGACCCTCGAGGAAGCCCTTGCCAACCTCGAGCGGATGCGCGGCGAGGAGGGACGGGTCATGGCCGACGACCTCCGCGCGAACGGCCGTGCGGCATCGGCCTGCCTGGAGGTGATCCAACGCCGCGCGCCATTGGTCGCGGAAGCCTACCGCGGAAGGCTGGAGGAGCGGCTCAAGCGGGTGCTTGGGGAAGTGGAAGTGAAGTTTGACCCGAGCGACGTCATCAAGGAGGTTGGCCTTTTTGCCGAGCGGAGCGACATCTCGGAGGAGATCGTGCGATTGCGGAGCCATCTGGAGCAGTTCGACACGATCATCGACGCCGCCGAGAGTTCGGGCCGCAAGATGGAGTTTCTCACCCAAGAGATGTTCCGGGAGGTCAACACAATCGGCTCCAAGGCCAACGATGTGGAGATCTCGCGGCAGGTGATCGAGATCAAGGCGGCGATCGAGCGGATCCGCGAAATGATCCAGAACATCGAATGACCAACGCAACCACCTCGCGAGGCAGGCTGGTGATCGTCTCCGGGCCTTCCGGTGCGGGCAAGACTACGGTGCTGAAGCAGCTCTACCAGTGCGCGCCGGTTCCACTGGTGCCGAGCGTCTCGGCAACCACGCGTGCCCCGCGTCCCGGCGAGGTGGACGGCGTCGATTATCATTTCCTCTCCGAGGAGGAGTTTGCCCAGCGGCGGCGGAGGGGGGATTTTCTCGAATGCGTTCAGGTGTTCGGCGGCGGTGTGTGGTACGGCACGCTCGATGAGGCCGTCACCCCTGGTCTGGAGCAGGGGAAGTGGGTACTGTTAGAGATTGACGTTCAGGGGGCCCTCTCCGTCGTCGAGCACTACCCGGACGCGATCACCATTTTTGTCCGTCCCAGCTCGCTGGAAGAACTGGAACGACGATTGAGGGGACGGCAGACCGAGTCGGAGGCCGCGATCCAGCGCCGCCTCGAACAAGCGCGAAACGAACTCGCCCAGGCCCACCGGTATCGTTTCCAGGTCATGAACGATGACGTGGAGCGGGCGGTTGCGGAACTATCGAGCATTTTGAAGAACGTGGAGGCCGAACGGCATGATTGAGGAACTGAAAGAAGAACAGATTGTCAACAAGGTTGGAGGCCGATTCAAGCTCTCGACACTCATCCAGAAGCGGCTCGTTGCGCTGAACAAGGGCGCCCGACCGCTGGTCGACGTTGGCAGCGACGACAAGATACAGATCGTGATCCAGGAGATCATGCGGGACAAGATCTATCTGGACACCGAGTCGAACGTCCGAATCGTCGGCGAGGAGTCGCGGCCGGCCGGTCCGCCGGAACTGGACTTCGACGCGCTATGAACGGCCGCGAGTTGCTGATCGGCGTTACGGGCGGGATCGCCGCCTACAAGACGGCCGCCCTGGTCAGCCGCCTGGTCCAGTCTGGGGCGGGCGTGTCGGTGATCATGACCGAGGCGGCCACGCAGCTCGTCGGGCCGAAGACCTTCGAGGCCCTTACCGGCCGGCCCGTCCGCACGGACGTATTCGGCCCCGGCCCCCACCCCCACATTGAACTGGCGCGAGCGGCGGAACTGATATGCATTGCCCCGGCCACAGCCGACTTCCTGGCCAAGGCGGCCTTGGGGCTGGGCGACGACCTGTTGAGCACGACCTTGCTCTCGTTCGACGGCCCGGTGATTCTCGCCCCTGCCATGAACTGCGAGATGTGGCGGAAGCCGGCGGTCCAGCGAAATGCTGCCCAACTTCGCGCGGACGGCTACCAGATCGTCGATCCCGAGGAGGGCCGGCTCAGTTGCGGCGATATCGGCCCGGGCCGGATGGCCTCGCCGGAGAAGCTCTTTGACGTGATTGCCGAGACACTCGGGGAGAAGAGGATTCGATCTTAGATCTTAGTGCTTAGTGCTTGGTGCTAAGTTCTAAGTTCTAAGAACTAAGCACTTGCCATGGCCCGCATCCTGATCACCTCCGGCCCGACCCGCCAGTACCTCGATCCGGTCCGCTATCTGACGAATGCTTCGAGCGGGCGCATGGGGCGGGCGCTGGCAGCGGCTGCGTTGGAAGGGGGCCACGAAGTCATTGTCGTCAGCGGCCCGGTGGATTTGCGCTATCCGGACGGGGCCGAAGTCGTCTCCGTGGTGTCGACCGAAGATATGCTGGACGCATGCCTGGCGGAGTTCCCGCGGTGCGACGGGCTGATCGGTGTGGCGGCCCCGTGCGATTACCGCCCGGTTCAGGTGTCGACACAGAAAATTGCCAAGACCGGAGAGCCGCTGATGCTTCATCTCGTGGAAACGGCCGACATCGTTGCGGCCCTCGGCACGATCAAGCAATTGCAGTGGATGGTTGCCTTCGCATTGGAAACGGAAGACGTTCGGATGCGGGCCATGCAGAAGCTGGAGCGGAAGAATTGCGACATGATCGTCTTGAACGGTCCTGCCGCCATTCACGCCGCGGATACGCAAGTGGAGATCATCGACCGGTCCGGCAATTCCGTCGCGCACCTGGCCGGAGGCAAGGAGATGGTCGCGCAAGGGATCTTTCGGGTGATCGAAGAGCGTCTGATCCGGCATTTTCCCTGAACGATCGGCTTTTCGGAGGGCGTAAACCATGTTGACTTGCATCCATCTTGTCGTGTGGACTTTTCTCTGTGCGGCCGTCACCCACACCGCGGCCGCCGCGGACCGCAGCGATACCGTGCATCTGGTCCGGCGAATCGCCGGCGAGGAATTCCTGTCCGAGACGGTGCGGATCGGAGATCTGAACGGCGATGGTGCGCCGGACGTGCTTTTCGTCCAGAACCAGTATGGTCCGCGGATCATCACCTGTTTGACCGCCACTACCGTGGCCGGCGAAACGCTCTGGCAAGTCGGCACGCCCTCGAAGGACAACGGCCGCTGCTACTGCGATCTGCCCGTGCAGATCTACGACTGGGACCGGGATGGCCGGAACGAGGTGCTGTACGTCCGCCAGGCCACGTACCTGGATTCGCCTCCCCCCGACCCGCGAATCGTTCGGGAACGGGCCCCGCGATATGAAGGCGACGCGACGATGGTCGTTCTGGACGGCCGGACGGGCCGCGAAGAGGCCCGCTTGGCCTTGCCTGCGCCGGCGGACGACAGCTTCCTGCTGGCGGACCTGACCGGAAGCGGACGCCGTGAAGACCTGGTCGTCAAGGACCGCTACTGGAACATGTGGGGCGTTTCCCACGGAGGCCAGGTGCTGTGGCACTATGCCGGCTCCGTCGGGCACTACCCGGCCATCGCCGACGTGGACGAGGACGGCCGGGACGAGATCTTCGTCGGCTTTGCCCTGGTCGATCATGACGGCAAGGTGCTGTTTCAGAAGGACGCGGCCGGCGCTCATCAGGATGCGGCGTTTGTCGTCAAGCCGCCGGATGGGCGGTGGCGGTTGCTGTTCGGCAACGGCGGCATTCACTGCCTGAGCCGCGAGGGCGAACCGCTGTGGCAGCATCCGTTGGGCGAGGCGCAGCACGTGGTGGCGGGGCGTTTCCGAACGGACTCGCCGCTGCAGTTCATGGCGGTCGATCGCACGCCGGTGCCAACCCATCGCCGCGACGCCAACGCCTGGGCGATTCTGCTCTTGTACGACCTCGACGGCCGCGAGCTCTGGCGGCGTCCCATGCAGCCTGGGGAATGGTGCATCGCCACGCGTCGGATCCGATGGATGGGCCCTGACCAGCCCGACTGCGCATTGGTTTACGGCCTATCCGTCGACCAACGTGGGCCCGGCAAGCCGGTTCGCATCTACAACGGCCAGGGCGAGGTGGTGGATGAGCTTCCCTTGCAGGTCGGACCCGCGCCTGGCGAGACCGATTTCACGTCCGACTGCTACGGCATGGCCGCCGACGTCTGGGGCGACAGTCGCGAGGAGGTCCTGCTGTTCGGCTCCCGCGGCTTCAGCATCTACGCCAACGCGAGTCCGCTCGAGCAGCCTACTCTGTACAACATGACGCTGTACCCGGGGATGTAGTCGGTGTCGGACGTTGAGGACCGCGGTGAATGTCGATCATTGGACGTGTCCGCTTTGCTCCTCTGCAGAATCATCTTCGAACACCTTGACTTGATCATCGAGGAATGGAATCGGTTTTTCGGAGGTGCAACGGATGAAGACAACTGAACCCATCACTGCCAAAGGCATTGAGGTGAAGCCAGAGGGTCTGTTCATCATCATGGAAGATCGCGATGTGTTGGTGCCGTGGCAGCGATGCTCGCGGCGGCGAAGTAACAGTTTAGTTTCGGAACCCCTGTTGACTCCACCCCATCGAGTGGGTATGATCTGCGGCACCTGTTCTGCGAGCCAAAGGAGTGGCCGCCGGTGCTGTTCGTCTTCTACCCCAACCACCAGTACGGATGCCCAAACGTGGACCACTGCCCGCAGTCTGGGCGGTGCGGCTTTGGGATCGCCCGTCTTCGAGGCGAACGGCCAGAGCGAATGGACCGACTCGCTGCTGCGGCGGATCGACGGGCTGCGAGAAACCGATGCCGCCCAGTCGCAGAAGATCCGGGATCTGGAGCGGAAGATCGATGAACTCCAACTGGAATTGAAGGCGGAGCGTCAGAAGCAGTTCAAGGCGAAGAAGGAAGCGGAACCCGCGGCCCATCCAAAGGCCAAGAAGCCGGGAGCCCCCGTGAGGCATCCGGGCTGGTTTCGCCCCCGGCCCGACCACTTCGACCGACTCATCCGCGTGCCCGCGCCGTGCAACTGCCCTGACTGCCGAACGTGGGTAAAGGCGCGGCCTGACCTGGAACCCTACGATCACTTCCAAGAGGATTGGATCGACGGCAAATACACGGTCACCTGCTACCGGCACGAAGAAGGGCGCTCCCGCGCGATGTCGCCGCTGGGTGCGGCAGCCGGGGCGGGGAGAGGTGTTGCGGGCGACGATCGGCCCGGACGTTCGAGCCGCAAGTCTCTATCTGCGGTTCGATAGTGGGATGACCTGCCGAAAAGTGACGCGGGCGTTTGCCGGGCTGACGAAGGCGCGGGGGTATGTTCCGGGGACCGGTATGTTCCAGACACGAACCGATTGTGCATAACTGGGCAACATACGTCATTGTCTATCCTTCCATTATCGGTTCGTGTGCCCGGAAGGGTGGCCCGGAAGGGAGTGGCGGTGGGCGAGCGGACGAAGGACGTGGCGCAACGCTTTGAGCTCTCGCCGGGTCGGATCAGCCAGATGCAACGCGAGTTCTATTCCTCCTGGCAGCAATTCCACGGAGAGATCGCCTGAGCAAGCCCGGCTCTTTGGCAGTGCCCTATCCGGATCGCCCGGCAACCTCCCTGGCGACCGGAATGGCCGATCCACACGTTTTCCCTCGAAAGGAAGCCGCACGATGACGCATGTCAACTGCGTGGGCGATTGACATCGCCCAGAAGCCAGCCCGCGCGGCGCCGAAAACCGCAGCGGTGTCGGTGCTCCCGACACGCATCCGGAAGCCGATAGGTCCCGGAAGCAGGAGCTTCTCGAAGAAGCCCTGTACTGGGACGAACTCGACGACCGGACCGCTCCCTTGCAGGGCGATACGGACGAAGAGGACGTCTCGGTCCTTTGAGAACCGTTTGGGTTACGCCACCGCCACGGTTGAGCGCCCGCCATACAAGCGGGCCACAACGATCCAACACTCCCCATTTCATCGCGCATGGACTTGTGCTCGCGGGGCGTCGGTGGTCTCCCATCGGCTTGAGTTTCCTTGTCGGCTCCGTTAGGCTGAAATGCTGCCGTAGGTATCGGCCATGAGACGCGTCATTCGCCCTCCCGCATGAGACCGCACAAGGAGTGATTGCCATGGATCGCCGCACACAGCGTCGTGACTTCCTCAAGAGCACCGCACTGGCGGCGGCCCTTTTCCACGAATCGTGAAACTTGATTTAGATCTTGCGCAAGGAGGATGAGATGAAGACATTCCAGTTCAGCCCGTCGCCCTGCGTTCCGTTCCACGACGTGGAGGTGGTCCGGCGGGTGCGGCAGATCCGGAAATCGGAGATGACGAAGCACTGGAATCCGGACTTTCGCATCCAGATCGTCCCGGATGCGGACGTGGAATTCCTGTGGATCGCCGACATGTTCCACCGCATCAAGTCGGCGGCCGACGAGGGGCGGCGGCTCGTCATGATTCTGCCCAACCCCTGGCCTTCGTACGCCAGGGTCGCCTACCTCATCAACTGTTTCCGCGTGGACTGCCGGCACGTGTGGACGTTCAACATGGACGAATACGCGAACGAGTCCGGCGAGATCGCCCCGGAAACGTGGGAGCTCGGTTTCATGTACGCGCTGAAGAGATACTTCTGGCGCGAGGTCGATCCGGCGCTCCGTCCGCCGGAAGAACAGATCCAAGGGCCGACGAATGACAACATCGACGACTACGGCAAGAGGATCGCCGACCTGGGCGGCGCCGATATCTGCTACAGCGGACCCGGATGGACCGGGCATCTCGCCTTCATCGAACCCGATGCGCCGGAATTCTCCGGCACGCTGGAGCAGTGGAAAGAGATGGGGCCGCGCGTCTGCACGCTCAGTCCGTTCACCATTGCGCAGAACTCCCTGCACGGCAGCTTCGGCGCCAGCGGCGATCTCTGCGCCGTGCCTCCGAAGGCCGCGACGATCGGCCCGGCGGAGGTCATCGGGGCCAAGCACCGCATCGACCTGCACGCCATCAGCGTCGGCGGTTCCGCGGTGTCGTGGCAGCGGATGGTGACGCGGCTCGTGCTGCACGGCCCGGTTACTCCGCGGCTGCCGGCCTCGATCCTCCAGACGTTGCGGACCGACGTATGGGTCTCCGAAAGTGCCGCGGCGGACGTCGAGCCTCGCGACGATATCGGCTATTGAATCCGGAGGATGCCCCATGACCCGTGCGGCCGCCAAGTCTCCGATGATCGAGCGAATCCTCGCCGGGCCCGTACTGATCGACGCCCATGCCCACGTAGGCGCCGACGCGGCCGCCTTCTGCAGCGGCAACTATCCCTATGCGATCACCGCGGAAGACTTCGTGCTGCGCTTGGACTTGACCGGCGTCGACTACGCGGCCTGCTTCCCGCTGGTGTACACCGCTTATTTTTCCCTCCCCGATTTCGTGCACAACCGCTTCGTGCGGTCCTCGGGCGATCTCTCCCCGATTCCGTACGGATTGGAAAACGAACGGCTCTGCCAGGAGATCTTTGAGGCAATGCCCGCCGTGGCGGAACGTCTGCTCCCTTTCGCGTTCTTCGACCCCGGACGCGAGCCGGAGGCCCAGGTATCGGCACTCGAGTCGCTGGTCGCGCGGTATCCGGTCTACGGGCTGAAGTCGGCGACCAGTTATTTGCAGTCGCATAGTACGGAGCTGTTGCGCGGCGGTCGATGCCTGCTGGATTTCGCCGCACGGCATAACCTGCCGGTCACCCTCCATACGGCCGTGATTCCCGGGGATCCCTGGGCGAACGTCTTCGAGATCCTCAAGGTCGTGCGAGCCCGCCCCGACGTCCGTTTCGCCCTGGCGCACACTTGCCGCTTCGATCGCCGCGCGTTGGACGAGGCCGACTCGCTGGCGAACTGCTTCGTGGACTTCTCCGCCTTTCACATCCACTGCAAGCTCGCCCAGCAAAACCATGCCGCGGTGGCGAGCGGCCCCGACCGTTTCCCCGCCGACTACACTCGGCACGCCGCGGCCATGCAGGCCATTGCCGAGGCTTACCCGGAAACCATGCTCTGGGGCAGCGACACGCCCGGCCATCAGTTCATCGGCCGTTTCGTGGACGATCGGGGAGAGGAACACTGGATGCACTTGACGTGCGAGAGACGCCGCGAGACCGACGAATTCCGGCAATTGCCCGACGCCTTGCGAGACCGCATCGGCTACCGCAATACGGTGCGGTACCTGTTCGGTCAGGAAGCGGTCGAGGCACGGGCATGAGGCTTCGCCTCCGAGCAGCGGACCCAGGGCGATTGCGCCATAATGGGTAATCTGCTACGATTGGGCAATGGCAATTCGCGCCGCCTGCTGAAGAGGAGCAGGGAGCGGTGGAATCGATCA
>JABWBD010000202.1 GCA_013360685.1 Pirellulales bacterium | reverse complement strand
CCCAGTGGCGGCGTCGGGGGGCTGGCCAGGCCCGTGGCCGCGAAAGGTGGTGCGGGTTGGCCGGCAGCGATCCCGGGCGACTCCGTCAGCCCGGTCCCGACTGCCGCCGGTGCACCGGCAGGTGCGGCAGTGGCCGATGTCGGGAGCTGCACGTTGATTGGACCACCCCACCCATCGGCAACACCGGATGGGGGCGTGGACTGGTTTTCCTTGTTCAGCGAAACGTAGACCCCGTAGGCAACCGCCGCCAGAACGGCGATGATGAACAGATTCTTCAGCGAATTCATGTTCGTCCTCCTTGACGAAACGACCGCGGATCGCGCTGCTTAGGGGAGCGGCAGGAATGGGTTTACCGGTGACCCCGTAGCCCAGGCTCGTTGAGCCTCGGATTCCAGCGTCTCCGAGAGACGCTGCTACGGGAAAGCCGCTTCTGCCGCTCGCCTTACGGTGTGGAACTGCAAGTACGGGAATCCGGAAGGGTGGTGATCGTGGCCAGGCACGAAGAGGATGCGTGGGACGACGAGTCCTGGGATCCGGAACCAGACGCCCCTGACGACGACCTCTCCGAGACGGTCTCTTGCCCCGAGTGCGACGCCGAGATCTACGAAGATGCCGTGCGGTGCCCAGTCTGCGGCGCCTATGTCACGCACACCACGAGCCCTTGGGTTGGGCGTCCGGCATGGTGGATCGTCCTGGCCCTCGTCGGAATCCTGGCGACGATCGCAGCCCTGGCCGGACTCGGTCCGTGGTGAACGTTGCGAGCCTGGAAACCCAAGCGGCCCTGCGCGGTTACGCATTCCCCTGCCGCCTCATCCATGGCCTTCAGCCGCTTCGCCGGCCCCACAGGCTCTCCGGGGCGCGGCAATCATACCGAATACCTCCTGCCCGTGCCTATCCCAAACGGTCCGATTTTTCGCACCGCCCTTACCGATCGACCGGGGGGGCGCCGATGGCCCAGGGCGAGCGGCAGGTTCAAGTCTACGCGTAGCAGAAGTCGTGAGACTTCGGGCAGAAACGAAATAAGATCAACCACCCGCCAAAACGTCAAATGGCCTGCACGGTCGTTTAACCGCAGGGCCATCGGCCCGCGCGTGATTTGCCAACGCGGCCTCCGGTCGCGCCCCGCGCGGGCCGTTGGCCCGGTTAAACGATGTCCAAATGAAGTTTTGGCGGGTGGTTGAAAAAGATACCAGCGAGGCGCCCGCCGGCAACGTGAAGTGAGACGCTCGATCAGTAGAGCAGGAACTTCGCCCGGCGGATGAGAAATTCCTTCAGCTCCGGCTCGTAGAACGCCGCCATTTCCGCCACGGGCTTCCCGGCCAGCAACGCGTCGTGCACGTCCTTGTTGCCCAACAGTCCGAGGTACTTCTCGGCGGTCCATTGGTCCGGGTAGAGGAGCCGCAGTTGGCGGGCAACTTCCAACCCCATGCGGACCGGCTCCAGTTTGCGGCGATCGGTGATCGTGATGCGAACACCTCCGCACCGCTGGCCCGCGTGGACGCTGGAGTCGGGTGTAAACTCGATGGCGTCGAAGCGGATTCCGGCCAGTCCGGCGGCGTTGAGTGCGGCGGCCAGCTTCTTGCCGTCGAGCCAGGCTGCGCCGAAGAGTTCGAACGGCGTGGCGGTGCCGCGGCCGACCGAGAGGTTCGTCGTCTCCAGCATGCCGATGCCCGGGTAGAGGATCGCTTCCGTCAGACTCCGCATGTTGGGCGACGGGTTGACCCATTGGAGTCCCGTCTCATCGAAGTACTGTTCGCGCCGCCAACCTTCAACGCGAATGACCTCCAGGTCGACGTCCCACTCGAATTCCTCGCGAAACATCCGGGCCAATTCGCCGACCGTCATTCCATGGCGGACCGGAATGCGGTGGAAGCCGACAAACGACTGCCGGCCGTCGTCGAGCACCGGCCCGGCCACGTCGACGCCGCCGATCGGGTTGGGCCGGTCGAGGACCACGAAGCGCTTGCCGTGCTCCGCCGCCGTCTGCATGGCGTAGCCCATCGTGGAAATGTACGTGTAGTAGCGGGCGCCGATGTCCTGGATGTCGAAAACGATCGTATCGAGGTCGCGGAGCATCTCGGGGGTCGGCTTGCGGGTCTTGCCGTAGAGGCTATAGACGTGCAGCCCCGTCGAGGCGTCGCGGGCGTCGGCGATGTTGCCGATGTCGAGCTTGCCCTCGATGCCGTGTTCGGGGCTGAACAGGGCCACGAGGTTGACGTTTTCGGCGTCGTGCAACAGCCTGGCCGTACCGACGCCTTCGCGGTCCATTCCGGTCTGATTGGTGATCAGTCCGATGCGGCGGCCCGCAAGTTGCCGGAAGCCATCGCGGCGGAGAACGTCGATGCCGGTGAGCACGGGGTGGGCGGCCGGCTGCGCCCCGTCGACCACCGCACGCGCGGCGACGGTGGCGATGCGGCCGGCCAGCGGATTGACCGAGCCTTTCCCGTCGGGGTGAAGGCGGTTGCTGAGGAAGATCAAGAACAGATCCAGTTCGGGGTCGATCCACATCACCGTGCCCGTGAATCCCCCGTGGCCGAACGCCCGCGGCGAGAGCGACTCGCCGCGATTGATCGAGTAGCCCGTGCGGACGTCCCAGCCCAGCGCCCGCAGACCGCTCGACACGGCATAACCTTGCGTCATTCGAGCGACCGTCTCTTCGCGGAGGATGCGGGCATCGCCGTAGCTTCCCCCGTTGAGCATCATCTGCGCATACACGGACAGGTCGTTTGCTGTGGAGAAGAGCCCGGCATGGCCGGCGACGCCGCCGAGGAGGTAGGCGCGCGGGTCGTGGACCTCGCCCTGCATCCAGCGGCCGTCGCGGCGCTCGGTCGGGACCGCGCGCGGACGGAGTTCTTCCGGCGGAAGATAGCCGGTTTCGGTCATGCCGAGGGGTTCAAAGATGCGGCGGCGCGCGAAACGCTCCAAGGACTCGCCGGAGACCTTTTCGACCAGTTTGCCCAGCACCTCGAAACCGACGTCCGAGTAGATGAACTCCTCACCCGGCGCTTTGCGGGGCTTCAGCGCGAAGATCCGCTGCCATGCCTTTTCAGGTCCGTCGTGGTAGTCGTCCAGGGCGTTGTCCGGGATGAGACCGCCTTGATGCGTGAGCAGTTGAAAGACGGTGATCGGTCCTTTGCCGTTTTCGGCGAACTCGGGAAGATATTGGGCCGCGGGATCCTCCAGCGCGAGTTTCCCCGTGTCGACGAGGACCATCACGCTGGTCGCCGTCGCAATCGGTTTGGTGAGCGATGCCAGGTCGAAGACCGCGTCGACCGTCATGGCGACCTGCTCCGGCTCTGCCTGCCGCAGTCCGTATGCCTTCTGAAAGGCGATCTTGCCGTGCCGGCCGATCGTGACCACGCATCCCGCCATCTCGCCCGCGTCGATCCCCGCGGCAACAATCGGATCGATCGCGGCCAGCCGGCTGCTGTCCATTCCGACCGTTTCCGGGGCTGCAGCCGGGAGTTTTGCCTGCGTCTGGGCGGCGACGATGGTCGCGGAGCAAAGCAACAGAAGCGGCGCGATCGTTCGCATTGGCCATCCCTTGGATATCAGAGCTTGAGCACCGTGACAATGTTCGAGAAATCGTCGGTCCACAGCGGTGTGCCCGCCGCGACGGGAATCGCTTTCCATCGCGGATCGTCGGCCAGCTTGCCCAGGGCCTCCGGGCGTTTGGCCATGATCACCCAACTCGACGGGATTTTCCCGTCCATCATCTCCTCCGCCGGGATCTCGCTCTCCCGGCGGACCCGGCAGACTGCGCCGGCATCTTCGGCCAGTTTGCCCAAAACCGGGGCGAGATTCAAGTAGCGGTTGGAGATGTGGATGGCGAGAATGCCTTCCTCGGCGAGTTTGTCGAGGTAGAGGTGCAGCGCTTCTTTCGTGATGAGGTGGATGGGAATGGCGTCGGAACTGAAGGCGTCGACCACGAGCACGTCGAACTGCCTGGCCGGAGAGTGGATCAGCGAGAGCCGGGCATCGCCGAGAACTATCTCGATCGTTGCGGGGCAGTCGTGCAGGAACGTGAAAAATTGCGGGTCCAACGCGATGCGGCTGATCGCCGGATCGATCTCATAGTACGTCAGGTGCTGCCCGGGCCTCGCATAGCTGGAAATCGAACCGGTTCCCAGGCCGATCACGCCGATCTCGCGTTTTTTTTCCGGATGCGGCATGCCCGCAAAGAGCTGTCCCAGCGGGCCGGTGGTGTGGTAATAGGTCAGCGGGCGTCGGCGTTTCGCCGGGCTTCGGTACTGGATTCCGTGGTTGGTCGAGCCGTGGACCAGCACGTGCGCATCCAGACCGGGGCTGTAGCGGACCTTCACCACGCCGAAAAAGTTCCGTTCCACGCGGCGCATGTGGGGTTCGACGCTGTAGAGCCCGCCCACGACAAGGATTGCCAAAATGCCCATCCCAAACCGCAGCGGACGTTCATGGAAACGGAACCCGGCCCATGCCGCCGCGCCGAGGATGAGGCAGGTGGTCAGCCCGGTCCGCGGCACGTCCGCGGCTCGCAGGCCCAAGACGGCGGCCCCCATGCCTAGGGCGACGGCGGCAGGCAGAGCGAAATCGAGCCGGCGGGCGCGCGTGTTCTGCGGCTCCGATGCCGCGCGCGGACGCAGCATGCACGCCACCGCGACCACCAGCGGATATTCGATCACCGTCGGGAAGACACTGGGCGCGACAAGCGCATTGAACAGGCCGCCCAGCACGCCGCCCACCGACATCCAGATATAGAACTCGGTGAGATACCGCGCCGGCGGACGCGAGGCAGCCAGTTCGCCGTGGCAGACCATGGCCGTGACGAAGAATACGACAAGGTGGAAGGCCAGCATCGCCCATGGCCAGTGATGGACGTTCTGGAAGAAAACCGCCGCGAGGGGGAGAACGAGGAATGGCTGCAAACGCACCATCCAGGCGTGCGGCAGGAGCTGATGACGCGCGAACACCAGCACGAACGTCAACAAGTAGAGCGCCAGCGGAACCACCCAAAGAAGCGGCACGGCCGCCACGTCGGTCGAAAGATGCGTCGTCACTCCCAACAACAGGCTCGAAGGGGCAAATGACAAGGCGAGCCATCGCAGCCGCTGGGCCGTTGCGGGAGCGGCAATGGGTTCGGTCGCTCTGCTCTCGGCAACACCAAGGGTTCCTCGCGACGAACGCCACATCAGCGCCGCGCATCCCATCGTAAGCATCGTCAAGACACCGTATCCGACCGCCCATGACTTCGCTTGATCGGTCAAAGGCAGAAGGGGTTCGATCACGACGGGATAGCCCAGGAGCGAGAGCATGCTGCCGAGGTTGCTGGCGGCGTAGAGGAAGTAGGGGTCTCTGGCCGCCGCATGACGCGTATCCGCGAACCATGCCTGTAGCATCGGCGCGCTTGCCGCAACCACGAAAAACGGCAGTCCCACGGACATGGCCAGCAGGGCGAGAAGCCACGGGATCGGACTGGATTGGGTCGGCGGCGACCAACCGCCGGGGACGGCGATCGGCAACACGCACCAGGGCAGGCAAAGCACCGCGATATGGAGCAGCGCCTGGCGCCGCGTGCCGAGCCAGCGGGTCGAAAAATGCGCATAGAGATAACCTGCCAGAAGCGCGGCTTGGTAGAACACCATGCACGTATTCCAGACGGACGGGGTGCCGCCCAGCAGCGGCAACACCATTTTGGCGAACATCGGCTGCACCACGAACAGGAGCGTGGCGCTGACGAACAAGGTAAGCGCGAAGAAAAGTTGCATGGGATCCCTGCCTGGTTCAGAAGACGATCCGCCCTGGGATGCGGGAAGACCGGGCGTGGTTCAAGAAACGGGGCCGACCACCTGGCCGACACCGGTCTTCTGGGGTGCTTGCCGATGTTTGGCCCGGAGGCAGTCCCCGCTACGTGCACCACGCCGAAAACCGTGGTGTTCTTCTGAAACAGTAGCTCATTGATCCGCGCCGCTGTTGCGGGCGCGCACTATCCAGAGGGAACCTGGCGGGCGTGCTGCCAGGCTTCCGAACGGCCGGTAGGATGGTAACGATTCTAGGAAGCTTTCTGGCGAGACG
Source organism: Pirellulales bacterium (assembly GCA_013360685.1). Taxonomy (GTDB): domain Bacteria; phylum Planctomycetota; class Planctomycetia; order Pirellulales; family Thermoguttaceae; genus JABWBD01. Next base: position 8,463 of record JABWBD010000202.1, on the reverse strand, counting down.
ACTCGTACCGCCCGAAAATCATCCGCCCGGCGCTGGTTTGGAGGACGCTTGTGACCGCGATCTGGACGTTCTCATGGATGTGGTCGCGCCCGCCCTCGATGACGACCATCGTGCCGTCGTCGAGATACCCAACGCCTTGGCCGGGCTCTTCGCCCGGCTTGACCACCCGGACTTCCACCTGCTCGCCCGGCAGGAAAACGGGCTTCAGCGCGTTGGCCAGGTCGTTGAGATTGATCACGCCGACGCCGTGGAGACGGGCGACCTTGTTCAAGTTGTAGTCGTTGGTGATGAGCTTTCCTTCCAGATGCTTGGCCAGCATCACGAGCTTCAGGTCCACCGGCTGACCGGCAAACTCGGGCAGTTCCCGGTCGAAGATCTGGAGGTCGACCTCCGGGTTGTTCCGCAGGCGATTGAGGATATCCAATCCCCGGCGCCCGCGGCTGCGGCGGAGACGGTCCGAGCTGTCGGCAATGGCCTGGAGTTCGCTGATCACGAATCGAGGCATCACCAGTTGACTATCGAAGACGTGCGACTCCACCACGTCGGCAATCCTGCCGTCGATCACGACGCTCGTGTCCAGGATGTACGGGCGACGGCCTTTCACCTCTTTCGAGAATTCCACATAGGGAATGATGAAGCGGAAGTCGTTGCGGGTCTGCAGGAGCAGGCTGACGCACGTATAGCAGAGCACCACGGCAAGAACCAGTTGCACCGCCGCCTGCACCTTCTCGTACTGAACGCTGCCGACCATCGGGCTCGGAAAGAGCGGCATGATTGCCAGCCCCGCCAGGTAGGCCAGAAAGAGCCCCACGATCAGCCCGAAATAGACCGCCGAGATCACGTCCAGAGGCTTGCGAGGCGTAAGAATGTCCGCCAGGATCACTCCGACAGCCAAAAGAATAATCCCAAACAGGGTGACCGGCGCCATCCACTCGTGCTCCTCGGGCATCACGCCCGAGTAGATGATGAACACACCGATCCCGATCGAGACCATGACAAAAACGGCCCGAAGAATAATCATGCCCATAGTGAATGCCTCTCCTATAGATAAACTGTGGTTATGAGCCATGACCGGCGTGGGATCTTGGACCACCACCGGATGAGCAAGCCGTTATTCTAAGAGCGGAAAAGCCAGGACGGAAGTGGGTGCCCCCCTGTTAGATAATAAATTTATATTACCAAGAGGGGGGTAGTGGCCGATATGGCCTGAACGACAGGCGACGGCAATGGGTGGTGCCGTTTCCACGTCTACTTCAGGGGATAGTGAAATCGCGGGACTTCCGTGATTCCCGAAGTCTCACGACTTCGGCTACGGGTAGATTGGAACCCGACGCTCGCCGGGCACCAGGAAGAACGCATCGAGGCGACTGTCCCCCCTTTTCTGGACCACGCCGGGCGCCGGCGCCTTTGGGCGGCATGGTTCACGCCTTCGACAACTTGAGTTTCCCGAGATAAGCCGCGAATTCCTCGCCGATCTCCCGATCCCGCAATGCGTACTCGACATTGGCGATCAGGTAGCGGAGCGGGTCCCCGGTCGTATACCATGTCCCCTCGATCTGGTGCGCGATGACCCGGCCTTCGCGGCAGAGCGTGTGGTTGGCATCGGTCAACCATAGTTCGTTGCCTTTGCCGACCGGCTGCCTCTCGAGGATCTCGATCGTTCGCCAGGGGAGAACGAAGCGGCCAAGCTGCGCAAGGGTGGACGGCGCGTCCGCCACGGATGGCTTCTCCACGATGTACTCCAGCTCCTTCGGCTCCGTCCCCTTCTTGAGCCTCGCTAGCCCGTATCGCGTCGCCTCCGGCATGGGCATGTCCTGGAAGGCGATCACCGCGGCCGGCTTGTGCTCTACAAACACGTCGATCAGTTGCTTGACGCACGGCGTCTCGGACAGGACCAGGTCGTCGCCGAACATGTAAACAAAAGGCTCGCCGCGGTCGAGAAAACTCCTCGCGGCCAATAGCGGCGTGCCGTTTCCGTAGGGAAGGTGGCGGCCCTGGCGGACCACCGCCACGTTCGCCATCTTGGACACCGCCCTCACGGCGTCGGCGTAGTCATGCTTCTTCTGCTCCTCGAGATGGATCTCCAGTTCACGGGAGCTGTCGAAATGATCGCCGACGGTCTGCGTGCCCGACCGTGTGACGAGGATAATGTCGGTAACACCCGAGGTCACCGCCTCCTCCACCAGGTATTGCACGACGGGCTTGTTCACGATCGGCAGGAGTTCCTTGGGAACGACCTTGGTCGCAGGCAGGAACCGAGTGCCGAAACCGGCGACGGCGATGACAGCTTTTCGAGGCTTCAATCCACAACCCTTTCCCAAAGAGCCGGTGACGGCAGACACGGACGACAACCCGCAATGGCCGCGTTTCCATGATAGGCTTCGCGCAGCACCAAGCAATAGATCGAGCTTGCGGCCCCTCAATCGTGGGGCTCGGCCGTGCCGGCGGCAAAGACGAAGCAGGCCCATCGGCAACGCCCGCACGGCTTCTGCCGGGATGCTCCGCTGCCGGAACAGGGTCGTTGGACCTTGCCTTGCTTCTTACGGCGCGTAGGATACTCCGTGCTCGAGAAAATGTCCCGCAGCTCGTAACGTGGCTTGATTCATGCGGGCACAGATCGTTTCGCTCGTCTCATCCTATTCCGCACTTCACGGCAGGGGCAGGCCGTATCGGGACAGAGGGTCTCGCCGTGTCTGCAAAGCGTCGGTTTCGCCGTTGGTATGCCCTGCACTCGGTTCGCATGCCGGATTCCGCGCGTCAAACTGCACTCTGGGTGACCGTCGTGATCGTCACTGCCGGGATCGCCGCGAGTGTCGGGTTCTGGCCGATCGTGCTGGTCACCGGTCTGATGGTCGTCGGCTTGGCAGGGTTCTACGCCCTGGTAATGATTCGGCGGAACGCCCTCATCAAGCAACGGGTGGACCGGCGGACGGACGAATTGCACGAATCCAACGAGAACCTCAAGAAGGAGATCGCGGAAAGAGAGCGAATCCAGCGACGGTTCTGCCGCTTGCTGGAATCGGCCCCCGATGCGATGGTGATCGTGGATCGCGAGGGAACAGTCCTTCTGGTCAACGCGCAGGCGGAGCGGATCTTCGGGTACACGTCGGACGAACTCAAGGGCCGATCGGTGGAGATTCTCGTCCCGCAAGAGTTCCGTTTCGGCCACATCGCGCAGCGAACCGGCTACTGTGCCGCGCCGCGGATGCGGCCGATGGAAGAACGGCCCGACCTGGTGGCGCTGCGCAAGGATGGCAGTACGTTCCCGGCCGAGATCAGCGTAAGCCCCATCGAGACGGACGACGGACTGCTCGTCGCGGCTGCGATCCGCGATGTGACGCAGCGCAAGCGGATTGAACAGTCGTTGCGGGAAAGCGAGGAGCGGTTTTTCCTGGCGGTTCGCGGCACGGACGCGGGCATCTGGGACTGGAACTTGACGACGAACCAGGTCTATTTCTCGCCGCGATGGAAGAGCATGCTCGGCTATGACGAGGATGAGCTCGCAGACACCTTCGCGGCCTGGGAGGGCCGCCTTCATCCCCAGGATCTCGAAAGGGCTCTTCAGACCCTGCGTGACTACCTGGAAGGACGGACCGCCAAATACGAATTGGAGCACAGGCTGCGCCACAAAGACGGGTCGTATCGCTGGATCCTCGCCCGTGGCGCGGCGCTCCGCGACGGCAGCGACCGGCCCTATCGGATGGTCGGTTCGCATCTCGACGTCACCGACCGGAAAACGGCCGAGGAGGCCCTCCGCGAGCAGGAATTGCAGTTGCGGGCCGCCCAGAGAATCCAGGCGAGCCTGCTGCCGCAACATCCGCCGCAACTTGCAGGGTTCGATGTGGCGGCGGCATCCCATCCGGCTGAACTCACCGGCGGCGACACCTTCGATTACCTCGCTCTGCGCGACGGGGCCGTCGGTTTTGTGATTGCCGACGTATCGGGTCACGGCCTGGCTCCCGCGCTGCTCATGGCTTCCACGCAGGCGCATTTCCGCTCCGTCACCCAGACGCAGGCCGATATCGCCGAAATCGTGCGACTGGTCAACGACAGCCTCGTCGACGAAACCTGCGACGGCCATTTCGTAACCGTGTTTCTCGGCCGGCTCGACCTACGGTCCCGGACTTTCGCCTACATCAGCGCAGGACACCCGGCAGCCTACATCTTGGACCGCTTCGGCAGGGTCAAGGCGTGCCTGGAGAGCCAGACCCTGCCGCTGGGCCTATGCCACGAGGTCAAATTCTCCCAGGGCGGCCCGGTCAACCTCGAATCGGGAGATCTGGTGCTGATGCTCACCGACGGCGTCTTCGAAGCCCAGGGCGCCGACGGCGCAATGTTCGGCACGGCAAGAGCTTTGGAGGTGGTTGCAGCCCATGTTTCGCAATCACCCGAAAAGCTTCTGGAGACCCTGTTTTCCGCGGTCCGGGACTTCTGCCGAGACGCCAAATTGCCCGACGACGTCACCGCCATGGTCATCAAGGCCCAATGAAACGCCCCGGTCCCTTCGGGCCGCTTGCACACAGCAAATCGCCTCGGTTGCCGTTGGAAACGACACCCCTGCTGCCGCCCCAACGTCGTCCCTCATTCGAAGCGTCGTGGATGGAACGATCCGCAAATCCGGACTTATCCAATTTCGACCGCAGCGTCCCAGGGGTAATTGTGGCAGCCCGGCGGCCTTGGTCGTCGATGATCGTTACCCCCGTGGATATAATGGCGCATGTTCCAGGGGCCGGTTCGCCCGGCAGCAGTGGCAGATCCCGTATTCCGGGCTCTTCCCTTTTTTGGATGTAGGACGGCCTTCCCAGGCCGTCAGGATCGCGGGAAAAAAACGGCCTGGGAAGGCCGTCCTACGGAAAACGCCGATGCTGGCGCCCAAGAAACGGAAGAGCCCGTTTCCGCGGGTCCCAGTGGAGAGGTTATCGTCAACATCATGGCAGCTCCGATCCTCGTGACCGGCGGTGTGGGATTCATCGGCGGGAATTTCGTGCGCCAGTGGCTCGCCCACGAACAGACCCCCGTGGTGAATCTCGACAAGCTCACCTACGCCGCCAATCTGGATTCCTTGGAGGACGTCCTGGACCATCCCTTGCACGTTTTTGTGCAAGGCGACATCGCTGACGGTCCCCGCGTCCGCCGCATCCTCGCCGAGCATCGGCCGCGTGCGATCGTCCATTTCGCGGCCGAGTCGCACGTCGACCGTTCGATCGACGGGCCGGCGGCTTTCGTCGAGACCAACGTCGTCGGCACGTTCCGGCTCCTGGAAGCGGCCAGGCAGTTCTGGTGCGAGTTGCCCCAGCCCGAGCGCTCACGGTTTCGCTTCCTCCACGTCTCCACCGACGAGGTCTACGGCTCCCTGGGACCGGTCGGCCGCTTCACGGAAACCTCCCCCTACGCCCCCAACTCCCCCTACTCGGCATCCAAGGCCGCCGGCGACCACTTCGTCCGCGCCTATCACCACACCTATGGCCTGCCGGCGCTGGTGACCAATTGCTCGAACAACTACGGCCCCTACCAGTTCCCCGAGAAGCTCATCCCGCTGATGGTCCTCAACGCCCTGGAAGGCAAACCTCTGCCGGTCTACGGCGACGGGCAGCAGGTCCGCGACTGGCTCTACGTCGCCGATCACTGCCGGGCCATCCAAACCGTGCTGGCCAAGGGCGACCCCGGCGAGGTATACAACATCGGCGGCAACTGCGAACGGGCGAACCTCGACGTGGTCCGCGCCATCTGCGAGATTGTCGACCGCCTGTGTCCCGGCCTGTCCCACGTTCCTTGCTCCAACCTGATTTCCTATGTCGCCGATCGCCCGGGCCACGACCGCCGCTACGCCATCGATGCCGGCAAAATCCGCCGGGAACTCGGCTGGGAACCCCAAGAGAATTTCGAGTCCGGCCTCGAGCGGACCGTGCGTTGGTACCTGGAAAACCGCGCCTGGGTCGAGCGGGTCTGTTCCGGCGCCTACCGCCGCGAACGCCTCGGCCTGCCAGCGGCAAGCAGCCAATGACCAATGACCAATGACTAATGACCAATGACCAATGACCAATAAAGGTATTCTCCTGGCCGGCGGTGCAGGCACAAGACTGCACCCAGTCACCCGCGCGGTCAGCAAACAACTGCTGCCGGTCTACGACAAGCCGATGATCTATTACCCGCTCAGCGTGTTGATGCTGGCCGGGATCCGGGATATTCTCTTGATCTCCACGCCCGAGGACATCGGCCAGTTCGAGCGGTTGCTGGGCGACGGCAGCCAGGTGGGCCTTTCGCTCCGCTACTGCGTGCAGCCAAGGCCCGAAGGGCTCGCCCAGGCGTTCGTCCTGGGACGCGATTTCGTCGGCAAGGACCATGTCGCCTTGATCCTGGGCGACAATATCTTCTACGGCCAGGGCTTCCAGCCGATGCTCCAGCGCGCGGCCTCCCAATCGGCCGGGGCCACGATCTTCGCCTACGCCGTCAAGGATCCCCAGCGCTATGGCGTCGTGGAACTGGACGCCGAGGGCAGGCCCATCTCCATCGTCGAGAAGCCGCCGCAGCCGAAATCCAACTACGCCGTCACTGGACTGTACTTCTACGACAACGACGTCCTGGCAATCGCCGCGGAACTGAAACCCTCCGCACGCGGCGAACTGGAGATCACCGACGTCAACCGCGCCTACCTCGCGCGCGGCCGGCTTTGCGTCGAACTCTTCAGCCGCGGGTTTGCCTGGCTCGATACCGGCACGCACGAATCCCTTCTGCAGGCGGCCAACTTCGTCGAAACAATCGAACACCGCCAGGGGCTGAAGATCGCCTGTATCGAGGAAATCGCCCTGTACAAGGGCTTTATCACCGCCGAGCAGTTCGAATCGCTCGCCCATGCCCAGAAAAACAACTACGGCCGGTACATGCTCGATCTCTTGAAGCGGCCGGGAGGCCTGCTGCGCTGACATGTTCCACGACGGCCCGATCGATGGTTTGGTGGTCAAACGTCTGCGGCGTTTCGAAGACGCTCGCGGCTGGCTCGTCGAACTCTTCCGCCAGGACGAGCTCCCGCCGGCCGACTTCCCGGTGATGGCCTACATCAGCCAGACGCTGCCGGGCGTCGCCCGCGGCCCGCATGAACATGCCGAACAGTCCGATTATTTTGCATTTGTCGGCCCCGGCGATTTCAAGCTCTACCTCTGGGACGACCGGCCCGCTTCGCCGACCTATCGCTGGCGGCAGACGCTCGTCGTCGGGCAGTCGGACCTGGCCGCGGTGATCGTGCCTCCCGGCGTAGTCCATGCCTACAAGAACATCAGCGATTTTCCCGGCATCGTCTTCAACTGCCCGAACCGCCTCTATGCTGGCGAGGGTAAGAAGTCCCCGGTCGACGAAATCCGCCACGAAGACAGCCCGGACAGCCCTTTCCAATTCGATTGAACCGCCAAGCCTCGCTCATGCGTCCGATTGCCGTCACCGGTGCTCTGGGTCAATTGGGAAGCGAACTCTGCCGCCAGATCGGCGCGGACGCGGTCGGACTGGATCTCCCCCACTTCAATCTCACCGCGCGCCGGTCGGTGCTCGACCGCCTCGGTGAGATCCGCCCCCGCGCCGTGATCAACACCGCGGCCTACACAGGCGTCGATCAGGCCCAGCGCGAACCGGATCGGTGTCGGGCGATCAATGCCGGCGGGGTGGCCCACCTCGCCGACGCCTGCCGGCGGATCGACGCCGTGCTGGTCCAAATCAGCACCGACTACGTCTTCGGCGGCGATGCCGCGCGGCGGTCGCCCTACCGCGAGACCGACCCGCCCGCACCCCAAGGCGTCTACGCCGCGACAAAGCTCGAAGGCGAACGCTCGGCGGCCGCGTGCCGGCGGCATTTCGTCGTCCGCACCTGCGGGCTTTACGGACACCCGGGTCCTCGCTCGCCGGGCAACTTCGTCGAAACGATGCTCCGGCTGGCCCGCGAGAGAGACCATCTGAGGGTGGTCGACGACCAGCTCTGCACGCCGAGCTATGTGGTCCACGTTGCCGCCGCGGTCCGTTTCCTGCTTTCGACCGATCGGTACGGGACGTATCACGTGGTCAACACGGGCGAGACTACGTGGTATCGCTTTGCGGAAGCGATCTTCCAGATCGCCGGCATCCGCATCGCGCTGGAGCCGGTCACCACGGCCCAGTACGGCCTCCCCGCCCCGCGTCCTGCGTACAGCGTGCTCGACACCGCAAAGTACCATTCCCTCCCCGGCTCCCTCCCCATGCCTCCCTGGCGCGACGCCCTCCGCAAGTATCTCGACGCCAGACAGGACCTAGGGCCGGCGAATGAATAAGCTTCGCCTTCCTGCAAAGGACTAGGATTAGCGCGTGTTCTTACTCCTAATCTTAATCTTACTCTTACTCTTAATCTTACTTTCCGCGGGTCTGCGAGGCCATTTCTTCAAATTTCCAACCGCGTGAGTGACGGCGGGGCCGGATGACGATGGCCGCGTCGCTCAGATGCAC
>JABWBD010000201.1 GCA_013360685.1 Pirellulales bacterium | reverse complement strand
CTATGAATGAGGGCGGTCACCTTGTCAGCAGCTACGCCCCAGCGCTTGGCCAACTGTGGGGGCGTCAGGGTTTGGGTTTCAACCGTCATCGCTCCACCTTCGTTTCCTCGCATTGGATTTTGTTTGCCTCTAAAAAGGTCGGAGCGTTACGTTTTCGAGCCGGAAATTCTGCGATAAGGCCAAAAAAGCCCGAGAAAAGCGCATGAAAAAAGCCGTTCCCGTTACGTTTCAAAACGTAACGATGAAACGGCTTCAGTCCGCCGGTCAGCAAAGTCTAGTCGTCTGCCCCTAGTCCGTACTCTTCATTTAGCAGGTCAGGGTGTCTTTCCATGCCTTCCCCCTGCCACAAGGCCAGAAGAGAACCTATCTTTTTTGTCCGGCAGGCCACGACATAGCCCTTGTGTCCGTGCCCCGGAAACTTCTCATGAAAGAACCGGGATACGGTGGCAATGCTCACCTTGACGCCCCGCTTTTCATCGCTGGCTAGGTCTGCTAGGTTTCTGACGGTGGCATGCTCATCGTTACCGATACTCCCACCCGATTCATATTGGTGGTGTATGGCAAGAGCATCTATCAAAAGTTCACTCTTGTCGGTCTCATCCTTGCGAGGTCTGCCTGTCCGCTTGGGAGCCTTGCCCTTGCTCATCCTCCGGGCAGCAAGAGCAGCCTTGCTGGGCTTCGTCAGAAAGACCCGATCCGGATTGCCCCCACTCGGCACTCCCGCAACGGGACGATGATACAGGGATACCAGTTCCGGATCCTGCCCCAGGGCGAAGACGATGGCATCCCCGAGCCCCAACTGCTCCAACGTTGACCGTTCCAGGGACCGGCCCCCGAAGCATGAAGACTCGCGTTTAAGACGTTCCATCAGATCGGCCGGAACGTCGGGGAATCGTTCCTGGATGAAATCGGACACCGCTGCCCCTGTCCGAAAACGACGGACCAAATCGTGCTGGTCCTGCTTTGAGTGAGGACTTTTCGCGTATTCCGTCCAATGGTCCTTCGTGAAGAAATCGACGGTTTCCAGCAGTTTCCAAACGTCATCGGGGTAATTGGTCTCTGTCATGCCTCACCCCCTTCCCCTTTCTCCTCCGGGGTCGGGGAGGTGAAGAGCCAATCGTGAACGCAATCGGTGACGGCTCGCAATCGGGCATCGCTGATTCCGTGTCGGTAGTTCGATCCCATGCCGGGCGTGACGTGGCCCATAATCTGGTCAATCGCAACCTCGTCTTTTGCCTCACCTCCGACCGTCTGGAAGGTGTGTCGCAATGAGTAAAATCCCAAGCCCCGACGGCCATTGATATGCAAGTCGCGGAGCAGCTTGCCGAACAGTTGGGAAAGCCGGTCAACAGCCGCCGCTTTCTCCGGCCCCTCCCCTTCCTTCTGGACGATGCGGACCAGGGGCTTGCCTGTTGTCGTAAAGAAGCATAGCTCCTTGTTCGCCGGATCGGCGGGTTTCGGCCGCTTGGCGATGGCAACTTTCATCGCGTCGATAGTCTCGGGCCAGAGCGGACAACGGCGGGCAATCTCGGTTTTCGGTCTCGGAAACGTGGCCCATCCCTTCTCAAAGTCGATTGCGGAAACGGGTAAGGCGGCAACATCGCCGTTGCCATAGCCGCAATTCAGCCCCAACAGGATCAAGGCTTTCAGTTGCTCATCGGCCGCATCGAGAAGGCGAAGAATCTCATCTCGCGTGAACAGTCGGTAGCCGCCTTCGTTGCGAGACTTCCGGAGCGCTTTTGCTGAAGGGGCATCGAAGTATTGGCCGAAGGAGACGGGCTTGTCTATCAATCGGTTCTCGAAAGCGAATAGAAAGATACCGACAACCCGAGACCTCTCAGACTTCAAGACGATGGGGGAAAACCGCTTCGCAAGTTTGTCGCGGTAGGCTCCGAAGTTTTGCGGGGAAATGTCATCGACGCGCCGGTCAGGTCCGAAGTGGTCGATGAGCCTTTCGCATACCTTGTGAAGGTCAATGAACGTTCGCGGGGAAAGGTCTCCCGCGTTCAGCTTGCTTTCCTTGTTCGCCAGGAATTCGTTGACCAGTTTGCGGAGCGTCAACCCGTAGCCAACGTCGATGGGAGGTGGAACACGACCGTCTTTCAGATATGGCCATTCCCGGTTGAACCGTTCCAGGGCTTGGACGCCATCACGGTCGTTCCGCCACGAACCGAAGTAGTGCAACTTGGAACCAGTCTCACCGACCCGCTTGACTTTCTTCGCCCATTGGCCGGAACCGTGGGCGAACATGGGGAAGCCCTCATAGGGCTTGTCGGGCTTTACGGCAGAGGGCCGTTCATTAGAATTGCTCATGGGTGACTACTCCTACGCAAAAGGGTCAGTAGTTGCCTCGAAAGCCTCCCGCCGCAAACGGGAGGCTTTCACTTTATGGGATTCTACCGAAGGGATACGGACTAGTCAAGTCTCCCCGGAGGTGTCGAGTAGTAAGGGAGTAGCAATGAAAAAATACAGACGCAATAAGTCATTATATAGCAATGCTTTATATCAACCACGCAACGCATCGCATTGGTGTTGCGTGACTTAGGGCGACGCGCTCAGTCATAACTCCTGGCTAGCGTTGCACTTGCGCACTGTGCTTCGGACGCAACCCTTTACTGCCGCAGCAGGGTTTGTTGCGTGAGGTTGCCACGCTGCCACCGAATTGCCATGTGGAACCACACTCCGGACGGAGATTGCCGGCCGTTTCTCGCGTGAACCGCCGGTCCATCCGGCAAGAGAGCAAAGAGGCGCTCGATTACCCGCGCTCTGCGATCCGTTTCCGCAACGATTAGCCCGAACCCGTTCGCAACTGCGGGGCGGGTGCAGACGCGCCAAAACTCGACCAGGTTCTGCGGCGCGAAACAGATTTCCTCGCCGCGTTGATCGCCTCTCAGAAGGGACGCCGACTCATTCGCCGATCCTTGCGCGGGCATTACGTCAGCCTGCCCGATCCTTCAATCGGCCACACGTCGACGACGCGGCCGCCGTCGTGGACGTACAAAGCGCGGTGGAGATTGCAGGTGCTGCAGGCGTGGCTGGGCAAGAGGTGCACCGCGTCGCCGACGCGCCAGGCGTCGGGCGCGTTCTTCACGACACAGTGCTCCTCCGACATGAACGAGGGGACTTCGGCCTCGGGGAAGTCCTTGATGCGCGGGGTGCCGAACTCCGCGCCGGCCCCTTTGATGCCGACGTCGAGCACGGCGACGGAGGGCCGTTTGCTGATCACGCGCGCGAGCACCGACAGGGCGATCTCGAACTCGGGCGACATCTGGGCGTAGCGCCAGTCCATGGTCGCGTAGGTGCCGGCTTGGATCTCGTCGACCCCTTCCATCCGGCCGGTGGTCTTGTACGTCGACGACGAACCGCCGCTGATGAGATCGACGGGAATGCCCCGTTTTTCGATCTGCCGTCGGGCGTCGACCGCCTTGGCCATCGACTGCTCGACCGATTCGGCGCGGCGAGCCGGGTCGTTCGTGTAAACGGCGTGGCCCTCGTAGGCCTGGATGCCGCGGAACTGGAGGCCGGGCAGGCCGACGAGCTTTTCGGCCAATTGCACGGCGAGTTCCCCCGAGGCCACGCCGCAGCGGCCCATGCCGATATCGACCTCAATGAGCACGCCGACGGTCACGCCCGCCGCGAAGGCTGCCTCGGAGATCGTCCTGGCCTGCTCCCAATCGTCGACGGCGACCATCACGCGGATCTTGCCCGCCAGTGCGGCCAGGCGGGCGAGCTTGCGGCGTCCGACGACCTGGTTGGCGATCAGGATGTCGGCGAAGCCGTGTTCGGCGAGCACCTCGGCCTCGCCGAGCTTCGCGCAGGTGAATCCGACCAGCGAGCCGGCCTCCTGCTGCCGGCGTGCCAGTTCGGGGCATTTGTGGTTCTTGAAATGTGGACGAAGCCGGGCCTTCCGGCCACGGAAGAACTCCGCCATGCGCGCGAGGTTTCGCTGCGAGGCAGGACCGTCGAGAAGCAGGGTGGGTGTGTCGAGGTCCTCAATCGGCAAGCCGATCACGGTGCGGTCCAGCGGGACGGTTTGGGGTGCTGTCATCGTCTTCAAACCTCGATCTCTTCCAGCGACACTTTTCTGCCGGCCTGGTCGCGGCTGCGGATTCCGGCGATGATGATCTTCATTTGCTCGACGGTCTGCGAAAAGTCGAATGGCGGGTTGCCGGTGCGAAGGTAGTCGACGAATACTTCCAACTGCTTCTTGAAGGCGTGGAACGAATCGGAAAACCGGCCGCTCAAGTAGCCATGGGTCCCGCAGACACTGAGAATACCGAATGCGCCGACGAGATCCTGGATGGCGGCCAGGACGATCTCGACGCCGTCGCGGTGCCGGGCGTGGACGATGTTCGCCTCCGGCGAGCCGGTGTTGGAGACACTCAGCCATCCGCCCGGGGCGAGGAACGGATAGACCGCTTCCAAGGCATGGATCCCGTAGCGTTCCCAGCTCTTGTGCGTGGTGATGGTCAAGAGCCGCATCTGGCCGACTTCCGAGAGGCGCTGCCGGAGAAGGGCAAACTCGCGCGAATAACGCATGGCACTGGTCGAGAGAAAGATCTTGCCCTGGCGGTGCCAGCGGACAAACTGGCGGAGGTGGTCCTCCCGGTCGGTGAGCGGTTTGTCGATGAACAGGGGCATCCCGGCCTCGATGAACGGCTTCGCGCGGGCCAGGTGCTCCCAGCCCTTGTCGGTGGGAATGACGACGGCATCGACTTTGCCGATCACATCCTCCGGCTTTTCCACGATGTTGGCGATCTTGGCCGCTTTCGCCACCCGCGCGGCGTCGGCCGGATCGTCGCACCAGACGTGGGTGACCTTCACGCCGTCGATTCCCAGGGCACCCTTGGGCTGGGCGCTGAGGTATTGGATGATCCCCGGGTAGCCGCCGTCGAGGATCGGCTGAGGATCGTAGTCGCCGTTGATGATGGCGCTCCAACTGTAGGGGTGGCCGTTGCCGTCCACCATGCCCAGCATTGCCAGGCGGATTCGATTGGGGTGCTTTACCAGTGCCATCGGCCGCTCCTCACCAGGCGGTCCACCCGCCGTCGACGACGATGTAGGTTCCCGTAACGTAGCCGGCGGCGTCGGAAGCCAGGAAGACGACTGCGCCGCCGATTTCCTCGGCGCGGCCGACCCGTCCCATCGGAACGCGGCGGCTGAGCTGCTCGACGAATTCGCGGTCGGCGCCCATGCCCGCCGGGTTGGGATAGGGGCCCGGAACGACCGCGTTGACGCGTACGCCGTGCGGCGCCCACATGACGGCCTGGTAGCGGACCAATTGCAGGATGCCAGCTTTCGCCGCCTCATAGTCGGGCGGATTGCAGGTCCACTTGGCGCCGTAGACGCGAGGGTCGGGGCTGACCAGGCCGTACATGCTGCCGAACTGGATGATGCTGCCGCCGCCCTGCCGGACCATGATCCGTCCCGCCTCGCGCCCGACGACGAACGCGCCGCCGAGGCTGACGCGGGTGCCCGCCTGCCAGTCGTCCAGGGTCATTTCCTCCATTTTCTTACCGGTCGACCAGGTCGTCGTGTTGACGACGATATTCAGGGCGCCGTGCCTTTCGAGGAGCCCGTCGAAGGCGGCGCCCACGGCCGGCTCGTCGCAAACGTCCAACGCCAGGGCTTCCGCGGAAAGCCCCGATTCGCACAAGCGCGCGGCGGCTGCCTGGGCAGCGTCGAAGCGGCGGTCGGCGATCGTCACGTGGGCGCCGTGCGAGGCCAGTGCCTCGCAGATCGGTCCGCCCAGGTAGCCGCCGCCGCCGATCACGCAGGCAAAGCGGCCAGTCAAATCAAAGAGGTTCTTCATGTCACTTGCTCGTGTAGCCGGCATCGATGGCGATGTTGGCTCCGGTAATGTAGGCCGAGGCGTCCGATGCGAGGAAGACCACGATGCCCTTGAGATCCGTTTCGCCGGCCATACGGCCAAGGAAGGTGCGGGCGTTGTAACGCTCGACGAATTTCGGATCCTGGTGGTTGAAGAAGCCGCCGGGACTGATTGTGTTCACGCGCACGCCGCGCGGGCCGAGCTTCGACGCGGCGAAACGGGAGAAGTTGACCATGCCCGCTTTGTGGAAGAAGTAGTCGGGCGGAATGCCCCAATCGAGGCCTTCGTAGAGCGTGAAGTCGGGGCCGACCATGCCCTGGATCGAGCCGACGTTGATGATGCTGCCGGAGCCGTGCGCGGCCATGTGCTCGCCGAAGGCGCGGGTCATCATGAACACGCCCGTGGCGTTGACCTGCATGCTCCTGGCAAATGCCTCGGCGGGGCTCGACCAGTCGGCCATGGGGCGAAGAACCGCGTTGTTCACCAGCACGTCGACTCTGCCGGCAACGTCGACCACGTGCCGCAGCAATCGCGAGACGGATTCCTCCGAGCCCTGGTCGAGTTCCATCGCCGTCACGTCGAGGCCGGCCTCACGGAAAGCCACGGCCTGGGCCTGGAGTTTTTCCTGGTTGCGGCTGGCCATGAAGGTCCGTGCCCCGGCCTCGGCCAGGGCCTCGGCGATCTGGCGGCCGTAGAGCCCGGCCCCGCCGGTCACGACTGCTGTCTTGCCGGCGAGGCTGAAGGTGTCGAGGACTTTTCTTTTCTGCGGTGTGCCACTCACAGTGGAATGCCTCCTCGGTGTGAACTCATCCGAGTTCGGTGTTTTCTCCCTGTGAACTCTCACGAGTTCAGCTACGGTGTGCTATTTCGGGACTTGTGCCAATGCGCGGTCGTACATCTCCTTGAGGTGTGGGTCGGTCTGCGTATGCGAGCCGTGGTAGACCAGCAGCAGGGCCAGGCGGGAGCGGCCGCTCCGATTCGGTTCGCTGCGGTGGATCGTCTGGCTGTGATGGACCAGGGCATCGCCCGGCTCCAGGGCGCCCAGGAACTCCGCGGCCGGATCGGGCTGGGGCGGGTCGGCAAGCGCCATCGAGTTGCCCTTCACGCCCGAAGGCTTGTGCGGCAGGAGCACGTGGTGCGAACCCTTGCGGTAGTAGACCGCGCCGTTCTCCTCGGTCGCCGGGTCGATTGCAATCCAGACCGTGAGCATATCGGGCGGAGTCTGGCAGAAATAGGCGTTGTCCTGGTGGTAGGGGACGGCCGAACCGACCCGCGCGGGCTTGTTGAACGTTTCCACGCCTTTGAGCACCGGCTCGCCATTGACCAGACGTGCCACGAGTTCCAGGATCTCCGGACGCCGGCCGATCTCGGCGAACCAGGGATCATGTTCGGCCAGACGCCACAGGTTCCGCACAGCCCGGCCGTCCGCCTCCAGGACGCGATCGGTTTCCGGCACCGTCGGCATGACTTCGCGGATGTACCGATCCAACTGGCGGCGGATCTCTTCGACTTCCTCGCGGCGGAATAGTTCACGGATGCGGACCACGCCGTCGCGCCGGTATTCATTCACGAGGGGTTCGATATCCATGGTTTGTCCTGTTTCGCACGGATCAACGGACGCTTTGCCACGCTTGCTTCTGGACCGCGGCCAGGATGGCCAGGTTCACCCGCAGCGTCTGGATTCCCTCGTCGAGCGAACAGAGGGGCGGGCGCTTGCCCTCGAGCGTGTCGAGAAAGGCGCCTGCCTGTCGGACAAAGACCGTGTCGCGCTCGATGGGGTCGAATGGCTCGTCGTGCCAGGCCCCGCCCGGCTCCGTCATCCACCGCCAGCGGTTCCGGTGGAGTTCCCACCGGCAGGCGCCCTTGTCGCACACCACCGTGATGGCGGTCTCATTGGGCGCCTGGTGCTGATTCAGGCTGTAGGCGGCCATGACGGCGCCGTGGCGGGCGATGACGTTGACGGTGTCTTCAACCTCCACGCCTTGGAGCACCTGGTGGGCTGCGTCGCCGGCAACCCGGTCGACCGGCCCGACGAGCCATTCGGCGGCGTTGACCATGTGGGTGAGCGCGTCCTGGATCGCTCCACCGCCGGTCGCCCGGTCCTTGTAGTAGATCTCGCGGTAAGCCGGCCGGTAGGTGGGAAAATGTTGGCCGCAGGTAACGACCAGATGCACCGGTCGCCCGAACCGGCCGGAGTCGAGTGCCCGTTTCATTGCCTCCAGGGTGGGCTGGGCACGTTGGACGTAGGCAACCGCCGTGACGAGGCCGCGGCGGGCGACCGTGCGGCGGAGGTCGTCGGTTCCGTCGAGGCTGGTGCTGAGCGGCTTCTCGATGAGCAGGTGCACCCCTGCCTCCGCCAGCTTCATCGCCATGGAGATGTGGAGGTGCGCCGGAGCGCAGATCACGGCGGCGTTGTGCCGCCCGGCCAAAGCCGCGTCGAGATCGGAGTAGGCTTGCTGCACGCCGTATTTCTCGGCGATACGATAGCGCAGCTCCGCGTTGATCTCGCATAGCGACACATGGGCGCGGCCGGTCGCTTGGAAGCACCGCACGTGGCGCTCGCCGATGGAGCCCACACCGATGACCAGGACTGCGGTTTTCTCGGACACGAGTCTCCTCCGCGTCTATCCGTTCAGGCGGTTGTCGAACGTGAAGCCCAGCGGGCTGAATGTCCTCTGGATCTGCTCCAGCCCGTTCTTGACCAGTACAATATCGGCCATGTGGCAGATGAAGCGGGCGCCCATCTCCAGCAGTTGTTTCGTCATTTCCGCCGAGCCGCTCGGGCACCCCCAGTGTTTGCCGTGCTTCTTGGCGGCGGCTGCGATTTTGCGGCGGGCATCGCCGAGCAGCGGGTGGTCGAACTGGCCCGGGATGCCGCTGAGAATGCTGAAATCGGCCGGTCCGAGCATCAAGATATCGACCCCCTCGACCGCCGCGATTTCGTCCGCCTGCTCCAGGGCCTCGGGCGACTCGATCTGCGTGATGATGAAGGTTTCTTCGTTGGCCTCACGGACGTAGCGGTCGATCGGCATGGTGCAGTAGGGCATGTCGGGGTTTCCGCCGTCGAAGCCGCGGGCCCCTGCCGGGGCGAACTTCGCCCAGCGGACCACTTCGGCGGCTTCGGCCGCGTCGTCGCAACGCGGGTACATGATCCCCTGCGCCCCGGCCTCCAGCATGCGGAGCATCCGCATGAACTCCCCTTTGGCCGGCCGGGCGATGATGTCGGAACAGCCGACGCGCGCGGCGCGCATGAGACTGCCGGCGGTCTCCACCGTATAGCCGTGATGTTCCATGTCCATCCAGATGCCGTCGAAACCCATCAGGCTGGTCATTTCGAAGAGGGATGGATCCGTAAGATGGAGCACCGTGATCAGGACGGGCTCATTTTTTCTGAGTTTTGCTTTGACACGACTTCGTCGCATGCTTGTCTGGCTCCCGAAGCTCTGGAAGGGACTTTGGCCTCCAGGCCGTCTTTGGGGGGGGGGTAGAGGAAATCCGGGGTTGGATCAACGCGGTGTCGCGGGGTCGGGCTGTGTTCAACGCTGCCGCAGGCAGGAAGGTGACTGGCAGTCCGCGATTGTAACGGTTGTCTGCGTGCATCGCAACGGCCGGTTTTCTGGGAAGTGTACGCCACGGTTTCGTTGTTCCGGCGGTAGCCGAACTTGTGAGAGTTCAGATTCCATGGGCAGGAACTGGAAGCCGCACGACTTCGGTCACACGTTCCGCCGCAGCATCGCGCGTTGCCAGCAGAACTTGCCGCCCACTTTTCCGGGGCGGCACGAAGAGGATTGCGGCGTGCCGGCCGACTCGCTATGGTAATGGCGAAGAGGCCCTCTTTCAGGATGCTCCGACGCGGCCCCAGGATAGACTCGATGCAAACCAGGACGATCGGTGTTGCCGGCCTTGGCCTATTGGGCCGCGGCATCTGTGCTTCTTTTCTTGGACACGGCTTTCGGGTGATCGCCTTCACGCGGCGACGGGAAACTCATGAGACCGCCCGCCGCTATATCGACCAGGCGATCCGCGATCTGGTGGAGCGGGCCGGGTTTCCCGCGGAACTGACTGCCCGTTGGGGCGAGCGATACGAGGCGGTGGAAAACTGGGAGCCGTTTGCCGGTTGCGAGTTCGTGATCGAGAGCGTGGCCGAGGATCCGGGTGCGAAGGGAGATGTCTTTGACGCGCTGGAGGCGTTGGTCGGCCCGGAAGTGCCGATCGCCAGCAATACGTCGGCGCTGCCGATCAGCCGGCTACAGCGGGACCGGAAACACCCGCAGCGATTCCTCGGCATGCACTGGGCGGAGCCTGCGCACTGTACGCGGTTTCTGGAACTCGTGCGCGGCGAGCAAACTTCGGACGCGGCGCTTGAGGCAGCGGCGGAACTGGGACGGGCCATCGGCAAGGAGCCGGCGCTGGTCGAGAAGGACGTGCCGGGGTTCATCGTCAATCGGCTGGGATACGCGGTCTATCGGGAGGCGCTGAACATCCTCGAGATGGGTGTGGCGGACGCCGAGACGATCGACAGGGCATTTCGCAATGCCGCCGGCGTCTGGGCCAGCTTGTGCGGCCCTCTGCGCTGGATCGATATCAGCGGGGGACCAGCCCTCTATGCGAAGGCGATGCGAGGAGTCCTGCCCACGCTCAGCAATGCCACGGAGGTGCCCAAGCCGCTCGAAGAGTTGGCGGAGAGCGACGCGCGGGGCACCGCCAACGGCCGCGGGTTCTACGAGTACACGGAGGAGGAGTCCCGGCGTTGGGATGAGCTGCTCCGCGAACATGCCTGGGAAATACGGGCGCTTCTGAACAAGTTCTTTCCGTTGTAATCGCCCATGAAATTGATCATCGACACGCACCTGGACCTCGCCTGGAACGCGCTCTCCTGGAACCGCGACCTGAAGCGGCCGCTGGAGGAGATCAACCGCGAAGAGGCGGGGATGACTGACGACGACGCTCGCGGTCACGCCACGACCTGCTTGCCGGAACTGCGGCGTGCGCGCGTGGCCGTCTGTCTGGCAACCATCCAGGCCCGCACCAAGCCGGAAGTCCGCCCGGCGGACGGATTCAACCGGCAGAACCTCGACTACAAGTCGGCAGACATCACCTGTGCCGTCGGCCAGGGGCAACTTGCGTATTACCGGCTGCTCGAAGAGCAGGGTGAAGTCCGCATGCTCCACACGGCGGCCGACCTTGAGCGCCACTGGGCCGAGTGGCAGGCCGAGGACTGCCAGGGGCTCCCGGTCGGGATGATCCTGGCGATGGAAGGGGCCGATCCGATCGTTTCCCCCGCCCAGGCGGCAGTATGGTTCCGCGACGGCCTGCGGTCGGTGAGTCTCGCCCATTACGGCATGAGCCGGTATGCAGCCGGCACGAGTGCATCCGGTGGACTGACTCCCCAAGGCGTTCGGCTGCTGGAGGAATTCCAGCGGCTGGGGATCATCCTCGACGTGACCCACTTGTCGGACGACGCTTTCTTCGAGGCCCTGGACCGGTTTCCTGGGCCGGTGATGGCCAGCCACAACAACTGCCGGGCGCTGGTGCCCGGGCAGCGGCAGTTTTCCGATCCGCAGATCCGCCGCCTGGCCGCGCGCGGGGCAATCATCGGTGTCGCCATGGATGCCTGGATGCTTTACCCGGATTGGAAGATCGACCGCGTGCCGCGCGAAGCGGTCCGCCTGGAAGCGGTGGTGGACCATATCGACCATATCTGTCAATTGACCGGCGACTGCCGCCACGCGGCGATCGGCAGCGACCTGGACGGGGGCTACGGCACCGAACAGACGCCGTTTGGCCTGGACACGATCGCCGATCTCCAGAAGCTGGCCGGGATCCTGTCGGACCGCGGCTACGCCGACGAAGACATCGATGCGGTTTTCCACGGCAACTGGCTGGGCTTCTTCCGGCGGAGTCTTCCGCAGTGAAGTGAAGTGATCGTCTGAGACGGAAATTCCTCTGGGTCGGCCTTCCGGGCCGACGAGACGGACTAGAAAGACTGCGGTTGTGAGCGCGCCGGAAGCCTCTTTTCGGTGGAAGCCGAAGAGGGTTGCGAGTGAGTTGGTGATAAGCGCGCGGCTTCACCGCCGTTTCTGTTCCGCCGAACTGGCCCGCTCGCGGGAGAGGGACCGGAGGCGTCCTATCAATGGCAGGCCGTGGCCGTGGGCGACAGTTCATTGTTCCACACCCGCGCTGGCACACTGTTAAGGGCGTTTCCTCTGGAGAACTCCGCGCAATTCAACAACGCGCCAAAACGGGTGGGAGCAAGGATGTCGTTCGACGAGATTCAGCAGAGGCGGCAACTGTGGACCGACGGTCAAGGCTCTCCCGGTGACCGGCTCTGGGTAATGACGGACGCCTTGGCCGAGTGGTGCTTGGCGACGTCCGAGGCGCGCGGCAACCCCTGGGCCGAATTGGAATCGCTTGTGGTCGCTACTCCTCCTTAACCGCAGTCACCAGACGCACCGGGCGCTATGGCTGGCGACCCTTTCTTCTCGTGGATCGACGGGCTCCGCCGCTCCAGAACACTCCGCAACGACGACGTGACCCTATTGACAATCCTCTTGTAGGAGCATTCTTAGATTCCGGGGGCGTTGGACGTGCTCCTCGACGAACTGGTTGAGCAGCAGCCCTTCCACCCAACGCATTTTCAGCACGGGGAATCTCCCGCCATCGATTCGGATGCCCTGCTCCAGGTACTGGAAATCCACGGTGAACGGCGGGTTCGCCTGTTCGAGGTGGGCCGCGATCGAGCGGTAGCGCTCGCACAGCCGGGCCACCGGGCGCGTGAAACATTTGAGGGCCCAGGTGTTGCCGGTGGCCGGGCAATGGAGCTTGTAGACGTCGGCAAAATTTCCCGACCAGAGCAGCCCCAGCAGCAGCGGGTCCTTGAACCGACGGCGGAGCAGCCCCTTGAGTACGCCGTGATCGATGGAGTCGAAGTATCTTCGCACGTCCATTTCCAGGTACCACTGGCCCGCTCGCGAGAACCGCACTGCCCTTGCCAAGGCCGCGTCCAGCCCCTTATTGGAAGGGATCATCGACAGTTACGGATCGATCGAGGAACAATTTCCGCAATTGTTGCCTTTCGCTCCGCGAAAGTCGCTTCTTTCGCGGAGCGAAAGGCGACACTTATTGATCGGCCGTTGTTGCGAAACCGCACCGGGCAAGGGCCTGCCAATCGGCAACTTGACCAGTCAGTTTTTCGCCAATCACTACCTGGCCGTGCTGGACCATCACGTCAAGGAGCAACTCCGCTGCCGACGCTATGTGCGATACATGGATGACTTCGTCGTGTGGGATGAAAGCAAGGACCGGCTGCGAGAAGTGCGCGACGAGTTGGCGCCATTTCTCGGCGACGTACTTCGTCTGGAGATCAAGCCCGTGTGCTTGCAGACATGCGCGGCCGGAATGACCTTCCTTGGCTACCGGGTCTTTCCCGGGCATGTGCGCCTCGCCTCGCAAAGCCGGAAGCGATTCCGACACAAGCTGGCCCAGTATCATGAGAACTGCATAACCGGCCGATGGATTGAGGAACAAACCGCTCGCCACGTTGAACCGCTGTTGGCCTTCGTGCGGCGGGCGGAGAGCCAGTTGTTTCGTCGGCGTGTGATTGAGAGCATCGAGGGATCTTGTCCGCAGTGGGCTCGAACCGCGTGAATCGCGGCGGGAGCTGGAACAACAACGCCAGGAACTGCCGGTCGGCGAATCGCAACAGGAACTTGCCGGAGACTATCTGGCTCTCGACCCTCGACTCGCCGCTATTACTGCTGCCGCCGAGCGACCACGCCGCCGGCAAATGACCCATGACGAATGACAAATCACAGACCGTATCCAAACGCGCCGGTCGAACCGCGTTCTTTTCACCCGCCCACTCCCGATCCCGCGCCAAATAAGCTCACGTTTCACGTCGCTCTTTCGCGCGGCGTGGATTCCACACGTCAGGTTCCCAGTAGCCCCTGAGCCTCTTCCAGCCCCGGCGCCGGATACCCGTAGGCGCTGGCGGTGACGCGGGCCAACCCCAAGAGATGTCGCCAGCGGAGGCTCGGGCGAGTCGCTGAAAAGTCCTCGGCAACGGTCTGGAAGTATTTCTCCGCGTGCAGAGCGCCGTCCTCGCTCACGCTGTAACGGAGCAGCAGATCGAAGACCGGCTGTGCGTCGGGACTGAGTTCGTGGAAACGATACACGGCGGCGCAGGCGCGGGCCTGGTCGTTCTCCCGGATCGCCGCTTCGGCCTCGGACAGGAAATCTTGGGGCGATTTTCCGCGGACCTTTTCGAGGTGTTCTGCTCTGGGATAGGGCTGCCAGGAAAGGAAGTCGCCGCCGCGGGCCAGGCGATCGCGGGCAACCTGGTGGGCGCCGAGGACAAGACACGCGACACGATTGCGGCGATCGCCGGTTTTGGCCATGTTCCGCCAGGCATTGGCGGAATCGGAGGCGTGGACCCCGATGGAATCGCCGTGGACGCTGCCCACCGGTTTCTCGGGCGGCTTGGCCTGCGAGGCGGGGCGGCCGGCGTCGCGCAAGACGAGCTGGTTGGCGGCCAGACAGATGGCTTCGCCGATCGCCTCGGCCGAAAAGCCTTCGGCCAGGGCAGCCGCAGCAGCCTCGGCGGCATCGGCCGGGGACGACTTGAAAAGGGTGTCGGCCATCGCGGCCACCCAGGCGTCGGCGGCGGTCCGCGGTTGGGGAGCGTCGCC
>JABWBD010000200.1 GCA_013360685.1 Pirellulales bacterium | reverse complement strand
ACCGGCCGCCGCGCCGCCAGCCGTGCGAGCAGACCCCGCAGCGCCTCGATGGCCAGCCGCCGAGTCTCGCGGGCTTCCGGCAGCGGACCGGTTTGTGCTTCTCGCCGAGCCGTGCGGACGATCCGCCCCAGCCCGGGAAACACCTGCAGCAGAGGCTCGAGATTGGCAGCCGCCGGTTCCAAAACGGGGACTGGCTCCGAGCCAGATGCCGCTGCCTTTTCGGAAAATGCCGCGTCGCGAGGTACCTGGCCCCGTTTTGGAACCACTTCGAAGAGGAGCGACAGGACGTCCGCTTGCGGCCAGGCCGCCAAGAGTTCCGCCAGGTCGTCCACGATGCTGTCCAATGCCTGGTACGGCACCGACTCCCTCTCGTAGCAGCGGCCCCGCAGCACGAGCACGTCGCCCTCTTGCTCAATCCGCGCGAGAAAGTGCTCCACCAAGGCCGTCTTGCCGATCCCCGGCGGCCCGTGCACCAGCGCGGAGGTCGTCTGCCCCTGCCGCGACTGGACGTAGGCTTCCATCAACCGCTGGCTCGATTCCGTGCGACCGACGAAGATCGACTCGGCAGACGCTCCACGGGGCGGCAGCGCATCGCCCGCCGTTCCGCGCTGCAATTGGCCGAGGATCTCCTCTTCGCTGGGCCGTGCCGCAACGTCCGGCTGGAGCATCTGCCGGCACAGCGCAGCCAGATCGGCATGTTCCGCGGGCAAGACTCCTGCCTCCAGCGGCGGCGGGCCGGCACGCTTCTGTCGCAGAACCTCCTCGGGATGCCCCTCGAACGGCCGCTGTCCGAAGAGGATCTCCCAGAGCATTACCCCAACACTGTACCAATCGCTGGCCGCCGAGAGCGGCTCGCCCGCGCTCTGCTCCGGCGCCATGTAGTCCCAGGTGCCGGCCAGCTCCACGCCGCGTCCGCCCGCCGCGGCATGGTTGAGCACGTCGGCCGCCAGTCCGAAATCCACCAGCACCACGCGGCCCTCCGGCGTCACCAGCACGTTCGACGGCTTGATGTCGCGGTGCAGGATTCCCGCCCGGTGCAAGGCAGCCAGCCCGTCGGCCATCTGCGCGAGCGTACTGCGGAGCCGAGCGAACTGGGCGGGGTTTTGTAGCGCGGGGAATCGCTGGCTGGTGCCGCTTGCGGAGTTCGTCGTTACAGACACATCGCAGCTAGCTGAGGAACCTTCGGCTCCTGCCGCACGAGGCGGCAGGGGGCTGGAACTGCGTTGCGTCACGTCTTCTAGCTGCTGTACCTCGTTCACCCGCGGGACGAGCCCGTGGGGGTCGCCGGATGTGGCTAATGACAACGACGAGGTCGGCCAGCGGGATCTACCGCGGACATAGTCGGCAAACGGCTGGCCTTCGACCAACTCCATGGTGAAAAACCACTGCTGGTCCACCAGGTACAGTTCCTCCAGCACCACGAGATTCGGGTGAACGATCTCCGCCAACATCCGGAACTCGTGCTTTAGCCGGCGGACCGCCGCGTGCCCCTCTTCACGGAGCATCTTCAGGGCTACGTGGACGTTTTGCCGACGGTCGAGCGCCTTGTAGACGATTCCCATTCCACCGCGCCCAAGCTCCTCCCGAATCACGAGCGGCCCCAGCTCGGTTCCCGGGCCGAGTTCCGCCGGGCCTGCCCTGTCGTGAGTGGCCTGACCCCGTCCTGTGAGAGCCTCTGTCGGCGCCGAGTGATCTTGACCGCGCGGCGGGGATGAGTCCTGTTGCCGGGGCCACACCGCCTCCAGCCAGAGAAGGCAGCGCCGGCACGCCTCCAAGTCCTCGGTAGCGATCGTCGGCGGAACCCGTGGATCCAAGGCCGCTGGCCGCGGGAGTTGGCCTTGGCGCAAGTATTCGTCGTAGGCGAACAGCGCCTCGTCGAAGCGGTCGGGCTCCAGCGGTTCATCGTGCGGCATCGCCTGGCTCCAGCCGCCGTCGAAGCTGTTGGATGGCGCGCGACCAGAGCTTGTGCACCGCTCCCGGCGATCGCCCCATCCGCGCCGCGACCTCATCGAACGCCAGCCCGTCGCGGTGGTGCAGAAGGATCACCGTCCGGTAGTCGTCGGAAAGCGATTCCAGAATGCGCCGTACGCACTCCTCGTTCTCGCTGAGCACCGCATAGACGCTGGGCGTCGGCACACTTTGGGCCGCGTGGGTCTGCCAGCTATCCCGGCGTGCCGAGATCCGCACCACCTCGCGATGGAGGTGGCGCTTGGCGGTCTGAGCGTAGCGCCGCCGCGTGTCGGCCACGTCGTGGACGAGGATCTCCCGAAGCCATGCCACCAACTCCTCCCGAGTGCAACCGGCGAACTGGAGAAACGCCTGCTGCGCATCCAGGCAGGTTTGCTGAACGACGTCCGAAGGAGATTCTTTCACCTGCACCCGCGGAGGCAACAGCGCGTTGGCCAGCGTGAGCAGGTAGTGCCGGCAGTCTTCCAACAGTTTCCCAAGAGCCTCCTGCGAACCAGCCCTGGCGTCCCGGATCAGCTTCGCGACCCCTGCCGCCTGCGCAGCTTCGTTAAAATCCGGGTCGATGAGACCCATGACAATGCATCCTTAATCCGGGGGGAGTAGGGCGCGTCTGGGGCTTCAGTATACCATGCGTTCGCGCGAGATCGAGGGGTTGCCGGGGCTAAAGCGAAAGATTTTTTCAAGCCATAACACTTCTTCTCCACACCGGTTACGGCGATGGCGCGCAGAAAATCGGCAGGAAAACCAAAACAAGGGTGTCCAGAAACCCAAGTTCTTACGCTTAGCGTCAGGAAGGATCATTTCCGGAGGTTTGCCGTGAGCGCCCCGCAACCGGGCAATTCCGACCGCGACCTTGACTTGGCCGCGCTGTTCGAAGAGATCCTCGAGCGCCTTCGGGTCGGCGAGGCGGTGGACTGGGACGTTTACCGGGCACGTTGTCCGCAGTACCTCGACGAGTTGCAGCGGTCCGTCCCGGCGCTGAAGGAATTGATTCGCCTGGAGCAGAGGGATGAACGGTTGAGATGTCCGTAGGCAAGGGAGAAACGAACCGCACCCGTCGACTGGACTAAATTGTGGCCGGGTCGTGTCGCCAAATCGACTTCTTTTCCGTTTGGATAATAGAGATTCCCGAGCGGCACAAGATGGCAGCAAACCGCGTTCGCCGGTGGCAATCTGGAGAACCCGTCTACCTCGGCAGAAGCAATTTTGACAATCTTTTTGGAATTCATGTCCCTGTTTGAAATCGGATTGCGTGTTTAGTAATAGGGGGAGTTTGTTTGCCAAATCGACGGGAGGACAAACGCCTGCTCGATAGAGTGAAGCAGGGCGACCGGGAGGCTGTGGGAGGGCTTCTGGATAACCACCGGAGCCGATTGCGGCGGATGGTGGCCGTGCGGATGGATCCGCGCCTCGGCACGCGGGTCGACCCGTCGGATGTGGTCCAGGAGACATTCGTCGTGGCTGTGGATCGGTTGGGGGAATACCTGGCGCGGCCGTCGCTGCCATTTTATGTGTGGCTGCGGCAGATCGCGCTCACCCGGCTGATCGACCTGCACCGGAGGCATCTGGTGGCAGAGCGAAGAAAGATCGACCGAGAGGAGCCGCTGGAGTTGCCCGACGCGTCGGCCGCCGAGCTTGCCGGGCAGTTGGCGGCCAGCGGCGTCGAGCCCCTGCGGCGGATCCTCCGCGAGGAGGTGCGGGCGAGGATCCACGCCACGATCGCGCGGCTCGGCAGGACCGACCGGGAGATCCTCGTGCTGCGGCACCTCGAAGAGCTCGACCTGCCGCACTGCGCAGCCGTGCTGGGGATCAGCGAGGAGGCGGCCCGAAAACGCTACCTCCGCGCGCTTGCCCATATCGGGCGGATGTTGCAGGACCCGGGCTCGGGAGAACGCCCATGAGGTCGCCGTCCGACGCCAGCTACGATCCGGATCCGGCATTAGCCGACGTCTGCGAGGCGGTGAACCGGCGCCTGGAGGCGGGCGAGCCGGTCGACCTCGACGCACTCATCGCAGAGCATCCCCAGCAAGCCGATCAGCTCCGTCAGATCCTCCCGGCGCTCGAACTGATGGATGAGCTCCGCCGGCTGTCGCGCCAGAGCAGCGCGGGCGGAGTTTCCACAAGCCGCGTCGCGGCGCCGCAGGCGGAGCAGCTCGACGGCACGCTGGGCGACTTCCGCATCCTCCGGGAGATCGGCCGCGGCGGGATGGGCATCGTCTACGAGGCCCGGCAGATCTCGCTCCCGCGGCGCGTCGCGCTGAAGACGCTCCCTTTCGCGGCCGTGCTCGATCCCAAGCAGCTCCAGCGGTTCAAGAACGAAGCCGGCGCCGCCGCCTCGCTCGATCACCCCAACATCGTCACCATCTACTCGGTCGGCTGCGAGCGCGGCGTACACTACTATGCCATGCAGTTTGTGGAAGGCCAGACGCTCGCCGGCGTGATCGATTCCGCACAGAAGCTCACGCGGCCGGAGAGCGAAGCCGCACTGCCAGGTCCCTTCGCGGAGCTCACCCGAAGCCTCCTCCGCCGCAGACTTGAAGCTTGTGAAAACAGTGGAACAGGCGCCTCGCAGGGAGCCGAGTCCGCTGCGTGCTCCGAGGTGAGGCTTGGAGCCAGTACCATTTTTCCACAACCTCTCGGCGCGGAGCGAGGCAGCAGAGATGCCGATGCCGCCACGGAAGTCGAGCTTCATCCTGCCGATCCTGAGCCAGAGTCCGCCGACACTCCGCTTGCCCATCGCGAGTTCTTCCGCACCGCCGCCCATCTCGGCATCCAGGCCGCCGAAGCCTTGGAACATGCGCACCAGATGGGCGTCGTCCATCGCGATGTCAAGCCCTCGAACCTCATGGTCGACGCCACCGGCCACCTCTGGGTGACCGACTTCGGCCTGGCGATGACCAGTACCGACGGCAAGCTCACGATGACCGGCGACTTGCTGGGCACCTTGCGCTACATGAGCCCCGAGCAGGTGCAGGCTGGCGGCCGGGTGTTGGACCACCGGACCGACATCTACTCGCTCGGCGTGACCCTCTACGAACTACTGACCCTCCGTCCCGCCGTCACCAGCAGCGACCAGCACGAGGTGATCCACCAGATCACCGAGAGCGACCCGCAGGCGATCCGGCGGATCAATCACCGTGTCCCGCGCGACCTGGAGACGATCGTCCAGAAAGCGATGGCCAAGGAGCCCAGGGCGCGCTACGCCACTGCCAAGGATATGGCCGACGACCTGCGGCATTTCCTCGACGACCAGCCGATCCGCGCGAAGCGGCCCTCGCCGGCCGATCGCTTGGGGCGATGGGCGAGAAGGCGGCGGGCGATCCTCGCCACCGGGGTCCTCACCCTTGTGGCAGCGATCCTGCTCGCCGGTCTCCTGCTATGGCACGAGCGGAACCAGACGCTCGACGCACTGGCACAAGTGGTGGAGGAGCGCACGGTGGCGGAACGTCACTACCAACGGGCAGAGGAGCAGAAGGAAGCGGCCCTGCGGCAGCGCGACCTCTCTGATCGCAACCTCTACCTGGCCGATATGCGGCTGGCCGCGCACTACTGGAACACGGGGCGCCGCGATGGTCTGCTCACCCTACTCAGCGCCCTGAGCCCCGACTCCGGATGCTCGGACTTTCGGGGTTGGGAATGGTACTACTTTTTCTCGCAGTGCCATACTGAAAAATTCCTGTTTCCTTGCCAGGGCGGGAACACTTTCGCATGGAGCCCGCACGGCGAATACCTGGCTACCGTAGGGTCCTACGGAGTGAGTATCTGGGAGGCTCGCAGTGGAAAACGGAAGAGCTTCGCGAAAACCGGCTCGGGGATTTTGTCGCTCGCCTGGAGCCCCGAAGCGAAGCGGCTTGCCATCATTACCACTCGCGACACGGTTGAAATCTGGGATATTGCCTCGGCACGTCTCGGCAAGTGGAATGCAATGTGTGGATTCGCGTTCGCGCTGGACTGGAGCCCCGATGGCTCGCGCCTTGCCTTCGGAGACGACGGGCGAATTCGCATTTGGGATCCCCAGACCGGCAAGACACTTTCCACGATCGACGTGCCGGGCAAAACCGTGTGGTCGTTGGATTGGCATCCCGACAGCAGACGGCTGCTGGCCGTGGTGGGAGTTGTTCCGAATGTCGCCGAGCAACTGAGAATCTGGGACACGGCCGGCGGCGGGGATTTGGGCGGCTGGCCAACCGACGGACAGCAGGCGTGCTTCAGCCCGGACGGCCGCCGCGTCGCATGGGGCTCCAACCTAGCCTCGGTCAGCGAGTGGGAAACCGGCCGATTGGTCGCTTCTTTCCAGCAGCGCGGAAGGCAGAATGCGGCCTTCAGCCCGGACGGAAAGTGGCTGGCATCGCCTGCCGACGGCGGCCCGATCCGCATCTGGGAAGCCGATACGGGCAAGCAGATCCGCCACATCCAGGCTCCCTTGGCACGTGGAGGCAGACTTGCCTGGAGCCCGGCGGGATCGTTGCTCGCCGCGGGTTGCGAGGAGGGAGTCGCGGTTTGGGATGTCGAAGGGGCCCAAGAGGCCCTCACGTTGTCGTTGCCCGGCAGGTATGCCCTTGCCGTCCGCTTCAGCCCGGACGGCAAACGGCTGCTGGTGGGCGCACGGTACGGGCTGATGAATATTTACGACGTGGATTCCGGCAAAACGACGCTCACGGTCAAGCAGCCGGAACCCACGTGGCTGCGATGCGTGGCCTGGAAACCGGACGGCAAACAATTCGCAGTTCGCTGGGCCGGCCATCGGGTGGCGGTCTGCGATGCGGCCACCGGAAAGGAATCGATTCCGCTACTGACCTTCGACGGCGACGAACCGCGGTCGCTGGCGTGGCGGCCGGGCGGAACGGTCCTCGCGGTGGGCGTACAAAACAAAAGACCCGGCGCGTTGTCCGGACACGGACGGGTTGTCTTGGTTTGCACCGATACCGGCCGGCGACTGGCCGCCTCCGACTATGCCGATTGGAGCTGCGAGGCAGTCGCCTGGTCTCCCGATAGCAATCGCCTGGCCGCGTCGGGAAAACGGCTTCGCATCTGGGATTTTGCCGTGGGAGGCCCTGACGAAACGGGGACTGGCTCCCGGCCATCGTCGGATGACTTGGTAACCAAGCAAAGTGCGAGGGTGCCTGTCACCGTTTTGTCAGGGCCTCTGGAGCACCTTATCGCCACGCCGGACATTCCAGCCGTCTTCTTGAGTTGGAGCCCGGATGGGAGACAACTCGCCGTGGCCGGCGGCACGACTTGGGACCACGGCGACGGGACGATCCGGATCTACGACACCACGTCCTGGGCGCGTCTCGCCGATCTCACACAAAGCGTCGGCGATCTCGCCTGCTTGGGCTGGCACCCGCGGCACCCGCGGCTTGCTTCGGGAAGCCAGGGAGGGACGGTCCGGATTTGGGACACCTCGTCAGGGCAGGAAGTCGTCCGGTTGGAGACCTCGGCCGCAACAGAGTCTCACCGGATGCAACAGCTCGACTGGAGCCCCGACGGCCTGCGGCTGGCCTCGGCGAGCCAGGACGGCCTGGTGCGGATCTGGGACGCGTCTCGTGCCGCACGAGTCCTCGCCAGGCAGAACCTTCGCGCCCGGCTTAGCGACCTGAGGGCCAAGAAGAAGTTCCAGGAGGCGATCGACTTGCTCCAGTCGCTGCCGGCTGACGAGAACGAGACGGCGCCCCACTTCCGGCCATCCTCCGATCATCGGGGAAATTCGGCCAATGCAACGGTGCAGGTCCCCGATCTGTCCGACGACCTGGAAGTCGAAATGCTTTTGCAGCAGTTCCAACTAGACCGTGCCAGGCAAATGGTGCGAGATGGTGAACTGGACGCGGCAACCATCCTCTATCGGCAATTGAGCGCCGACTCGCCCGAACTGCCCGACCCGCGGTTATTGCTGGCCGACGCCCTCTTCTACCCCGGCAATGAAGCGAAGGCTCTCCAATGGTTGGAGAATGTGGTTGCCGAGTCTCCCGAAAACGAAGACTACGGAGACAAACTCGCTTTCCGCTACCAGCTCGCGGCAATATCGCTCTGCCGCGCCGGCCGGTTCGATGAGGCAGTTCCGATCCTCACGAAGCTTGCCGGGCGTTTCCCCGACCGACGGGACTTTCGTCCGCACCTGGCCGCTTTGATGGCAGTGGCGCATCGCCTGAAAGAGACGATAGCGATGTTCGAAAAGGTCACGGTTCCGCCCGCTTGGCCCGACTACCGCCCGGAGCTTGCCCGCCGGCTGCTCGCTTTGCTGAACGATCCTGAAGTCGTGGCGTTCTATCGGCAAATGACCGCCGACTTCCCCGACGTGCCCGAATATCGCAGGGGTCTGGGCAGCGTCCGCCTGACCGACGGCGTGGCGCTGTTTTCTGCAGGCGACTGGCAAGAATCGCTGGAGCCTTTGAGCGAAGCCGTCGAGCTGCTCGCGCCCTTGGTGATCTCCGAATCGCAAGGACCACCGGATTACGACCTCACAAATCGGCTCTGGGAAGCCTATCACCGCCGCGCCGGGAGCCGTCTCAACCTTGGGGAACTTGATGGGGCGATCGCGGATTACAGCGAAGCCATCCGTGTTGTCCCCGACGATCCGATGCCCTACTGTTGGCGAGCCGTGGCCTACTTGAAGCGCGGCGAGATCGACAAGGCTCGTGTGGACTGCGAGGCCTACCTCAAGCTGCCTCGCAGTTGCGGGTGTACACCCCTGGCTCAAACGCTTGCCGAGCGTCTGCGCCCTGGCGGCGCCCCGAAGTGGGCGCTGGCCGTGGCCCGCAAGACGGTCGAGTTGTCGCCCGAATCCGCGGAGGCATGGAAGTCCCTGGGACTGCTCCACGTCGCCGCGGGCGATCGCCACCAGGCCGCAATCGCTTTGAAGCAAGCGGTTGAATTGGCGCCGGGAGACGAGAGCCTCCGGTCTCTCCTCGACGAAGAACCTCGTCAAACAACCCCCGAAGAGCCCAAACAATAGGAGAACGTTTTCTGGCCGAAGGCCATCATCACCGTAGCCTGGGGTAACACCGGTAACACCCCAGGACCGGGAGACCAAGCCAATATTCTTTGGCCAATGGCCAAAATCACCATAGGCAAAAAACCAGGAGGCGTGAAGAACGAACACACCCGCAGCCAACGGAATCAATCCCGTTTTCCGGAACGAAAACAAAAGCAGCCGGTGAGGACCAAGCTGCCAGGCGCGGTCCCCTCACCGGCTGGGCAATCGTCCGCACGCGGCTCGTTTTGCGCGCGTGCAACAACAACGCTACTTGCATTTTACCACCTTTACCGAGGAGGGCCAAACAATGTTTTCCGTACCGTTTTTGAGCAGCCGCAAGACCAGCAGTTCCCGCCGCAACCGCCGTTCCGGGAGATCCCGCACGGCCTTTGAGCCGCGCCGCATCCGCGTGGAGGCATTGGAGGATCGGCGGTTGCTATCGGTCGTGCCAGACTGGGTTCTGGGCGCAGGTGGCCTCCAGACCGACGGCAGCTCGGCAGTGGCGACCGACACTGCCGGGAATGTCTATGTGACGGGCAACTTCCAGGGCGAGGCGGATTTTGATGGCGATGGCATTTCCGATGCGCATGGCAATTCCTTGAACTCGTTGTATCTTGCCAAGTATGCGCCCAACGGCGACTTCGAGTGGGTTCGTGTAGGGAATGCGCTGAAGAACGTCTTTGGCGCCGGTGCCGAGGGCCAGGACGTCGCCGTCGATGCCGACGGGAATGTGTATGTCCTGGGAAATTTTTATCCCTCGTTGGACTTCAACGGCGACATGGCATCCGACCTGAAGACCACTTACGCGTCGAATTTCGTCGTGAAGTATTCGCCCGATGGAAACTACCTTTGGTCCACCTCTGCCCCAGTGCTGAAGCAAGTTGATAAAGGTTATGGGGGAATCGCCGTTGATGACAACGGCGATAGAGGGAGTTGGTCGGCCTACATTACGGGATATTCCGCAGAGGATAGCCAAATAGGAATCAGCACCGGCTACGTTGCTAAACTCAGTGCGGCCAACGGCCAAATGGCCTGGAAGAGACTATGGGGCTCGCTCACCATCGATAGCTCCAGCTACGTTAGTGACGTGGACGTCGACGAACTCGGCAGCGTTTACGTCACGGGAACGTTTGTCGATGGATTCGACGTGACCAACGACGGCACGGTCGATGTAATGAAGCCGGGACGGCATGCATTCGTCATCAAGTATTCTTCTGTTGGGGACGTCCTGTGGTGGACCAGTCTTGACGTGGTCAGCACGGGTAACAATCTCGATTTGCCTGACGGTTCGGTGTATATTGCCGGCAGTTACGGTGTTACGAAGCTCGATGCCGGCGCCGGTACCGTGCTGTGGACTCA
The DNA here is from genome assembly GCA_013360685.1 of Pirellulales bacterium. Taxonomy (GTDB): domain Bacteria; phylum Planctomycetota; class Planctomycetia; order Pirellulales; family Thermoguttaceae; genus JABWBD01. The sequence continues at coordinate 4,218 of JABWBD010000200.1, read as the reverse complement.
GCCGATCGGTGCATACAACTACTCTGCCGATATCGCAGTGGCCGCGGACGGAACGGCGTATCTGGCCGGAACCTTTGGAGGCACCTGCGATTTGGACGGTGACGGCGCGACCGACCTGATCAGCGCCGGCAGCGCCGATGCTTTTTTGGCTGCGTTGGACAGCGAAGGGCATTTGCTCAACGCGTGGGGAATGGGCGGAGTTGGCGACGACCGCGGATACGGCGTGGCGACCGACGGCGCGGGAAATGTCTACCTGACCGGATGGTTCGGTTCGACGGCAGCTTTTCCCACCGGAAGTGTTCTCGAGAGCCGTGGCAGCTACGACATCTTCCTGCTGCGCATGGCGGCTGCTGATCCGAACAACGCCCCACCGGTGGCCGACCCGGGCGGACCGTACGACGGCGTTGAAGACGTCCCGGTTGTTACGTTCGACGCCTCCGCTTCTACTGACCCCGACGGCGACCCACTCACCTACCTCTGGAACTTCGGCGACGGCAGCACCGCAACCGGCATTGCGCCCCAACACACGTACCTATGGGGCGGCGAGTTCACCGTTACCCTCACGGTCGACGATGGCAAGGGCGGTTCGAATGCCGCGATCACCACGGCCACGATCACCGAGGTGAACGACGCCCCGGTTGCCAATCCCGGCGGGCCGTACAGCGCGCTGGTGAGCCAGCCGATCACGTTCGACGGCTCGGCCTCGTACGACTACGACAACCAGGACGGCACCTCGGCCAACGAGCAGACGCTCACCTACACATGGGATTTCGGCGACGGAGCGACTGGTTCCGGAGAAACGGCTAGCCATGCCTACGCGGCCGTGGGCGACTACACCGCCACATTGACGGTCTCGGACGGCGTCGCCGCCAGCACCGCAACGGTGATGGTGAGTGTGACAGAAACCCCGGTAATCGTGCAGTACGACAGCACCGATACGCCCAAGCCGATTGCCGATGCGTCTCCCAAAACGGGACCGGGGATCACACAGTCGTATATCACGCCCGACGGAACCGTCCACGCAATGGCCGTGGAAGTGACGCTCACGCACGAGAGCGTCGGCCAATTGGCGGTCTATCTCATCAGTCCGACCGGCGACGAGGCCCGACTGACGCCCGTGGTATCCGGGCCGACCGTCCGCTACGAGAACCTGGGCTTTGCTGACGCGGAGACCGGCACATGGACGCTGAAGATCGTCGATTCGACCAAAGGCAAGACCGGCACACTGCAAGGCTGGTCGCTGTTCGTCCAGCCCGTTACCGGTACGATGACCTCCATCAGCACGACGCTCTCCAGTGACTCGGCCGACGCATCGAGCGACGACCTGCTGGCGATCCTGGCCGCCGACCAGACGGCCCGCGAGCAAGGCCAGTCGCGCGCGGGCAAGAAGACCGGCGAACTGGCCGACGTGGCGCTGTTGGAGCTGCAATGGCAGTAGGAGCAGAAAGCGAAGCCAATCCAAAGGAGTCTTGGCCGAAGGCCATATTCACCGCAGACAACAACCCAGGAGGCGAGAAGAGTCAGCGCACCCGCAGCAAACGGAATGAATTCCGTTTTACGGAGCAGGAAGAAAAGCAGCCGGTGAGGTCCAAGCTGCCAGGCGCGGTCCCCTCACCGGCTGGGCAATCGTCCGCACGCGGCTCGTTTTGCGCGCGTGCAGCAACAACGCTATTTGCATTTTACCACGTTTACCGAGGAGGGCCAGAAAATGTTTTCCGTACCGTTTTTGAGCAGCCGAAAGACCGGCGGTTCGCGCCGCAACCGCCGTTCCGCCAGATCCCGCAAGGCCTTTGAACCACGGCGGATCCGCCTGGAGCCGTTGGAGGACCGGCGACTGCTTTCCGCGACACTGCAATCGGAATGGGCATTCTTGGTCGGAGGTGATACGCGCGGTGTTGCCCTAGATCGCGACGGTAACGTGTTTACGGTGGGAACCTTCTCCGGAGCGGTGGATTTCGATCCCGGCCCGCAGGTTAAGAGCTTGATGTCCCTAGGCAGCGACGCCTTCGTCGCGAAGTACTCACCGAGCGGAGCGCTGCTTTGGGTCACAGGGTTTGGGAGCCCATCACAAGACATCGCATTCGGCGTCGCCGTGAACGAATTCGTGGACGACTTCGGCAATGAGTTTGTTAACGTCTACGCGACCGGGACCTTTTGGGAGACGGTCGACTTCGACCCGCTGAACGAGCACCCCTTGGATCCGTCCACCGGCCTCCCTTCCGACACCTTGACCTCGGCCGGCGATCGAGACGTTTTCTTTCTTAAGTTGAACGGCGACGACGGTAGTTTCCAGTGGGTCCGGCGTGCCGGGGGAACCGGCTACGACCAACCGATGGCAAGCCTGGCAGTCGACAAGCTCGGCAACATTTACGGCACGGGTTTCGTCTCATCCGAGGTCGCCGACTTTGGTGATCATGACATCTACACGGCGCCTACCGACTCTTGGTTGGCAACGAATTGCTACGTGACCAAGTTGGATCCGGCAGGGACGTTTTCTTGGGCGAGCAATTATGAAATTGTCGATCAGGGTGGGCTCAGACGCGGCAGGATCGCTGTCGACGACCGCCTCGACGATGCCACACAATGGTCGGTCGTGACGACGGGCGGATTTGGCGGGACCGTGGACTTCGGCAAAGACGAGCAAGGGCAAGACGTCATCGGCACTGCCTCGAACCCTACGGATCAGGAATGGGCCTTGTTCGTACTGAAACTGAATCCCGAAACGGGGCGCGTTCGGTCCCTGCTCCAGACAGACGTCGCGGAACTCATGCACGGTGTGGAAGTCGCCGTCGACGAAAGCGGGAACGTCCTCATTGCAGGCCAATTTGCAGGCAGCGCCGACTTTAATCCAGCCCCCGATCAAGACTCCATCCTGCAAAGCGTAGGAGGTGCGGACGCCTTTGTGCTCAAACTCGATCGAGACGGCAACTTCGGTTTTGCCAAGCGGTTCGGAGGCGTGGGCGATGACATGGCGTATGCCCTCGCGATCGACCCCCTCGGGAACATCTATCTCAGCGGTTGGTTCAGTGAGACAGCCGACCTCGATCCCGACCCGGCAGGCGACTTCTTGATGACCAGCCGCGGTGGTCGCGACATCTTCGTCGTCAAGCTCGATCCGACGGGGACTTTTGATGAGGCTCGCCGTGCCGGCGGAGCAGACTCCGATTCGGGCGTAGGCATTGTCGCCGATCCCAAGCAGAACGTGTATGTCACGGGCCAGTTCTTTAGCGATGCGGAAGGTGATTTTGATTCCGAACCCGCCGAAGGCCACGGTGGCGGTTTTGTTTGGAAGCTGAGCCCCATGCGCATGCGAGTCGCGGCTCTTTCGGACCTGACTACGACGGAATCAGGCGATTCAGCCTCGTTCGACGTGTGGCTCAGCGAACCGCCGACGGCCGACGTAACGATTACCCTCCACTCCAGCGACACGAGCGAAGGAACGGTATCCCCAACAGCGCTACTCTTCACACCCGGCAATTACAGCACTCCCCAGCGCGTGACTGTGACCGGTGTGGATGATCCGGATAGAGACGGCAATGTTGCATACACGATTGCCTTCGATCCGGCCAGTAGCCTGGATGCAAACTTCCATGGCACCCAGGCACGCGCTGTGGTAGTTACGAATGTCGACAGCGAAACGATCACTGAGACGTTCTTGAACGACACTCCGATGGCCATCGCCGACGCAAAAGGGAAGAATTCGAGTCTGACCACCTCGCAGTTGACCATTCCAGCGCACGGCACGATCGTTGATCTCAATGTACGGCTTGATATCAGGCACCGGCTCTCCGATTTGTCCGTCTATCTCGTCTCGCCGGACGGGACCCAAGTGGAGCTTTTCAGCGGCCTCGCCGGAAACGACTTCATCGGCACATTGGACGACGAGGCGAGCTTTCCGGTAACCAACATTGTCTCGCCCAGAAATGACTATCAGCCCGAGGAGCTGCTCAGCGCCTTCGACTCCAAGGAATTCAGCGGCACGTGGACATTGAAGATCTACGACAGCGACAGACTGGGCACAGGTGCGCTCAATAGCTGGTCACTCACGGCGGTCTACGTCCCGCCCGCGCCGGAAATCTCCATCGCGGACAGAACCGTGACGGAGGGCGACGATGGAACGGTTGAGGCCGTGTTTACCCTCACACGTTCGGGCGACACGTCAGGCGAAGTCTCCGTGAACTTGGCCACCGCGGACGGTTCGGCCACTACCGCCGGGTC
>JABWBD010000199.1 GCA_013360685.1 Pirellulales bacterium | reverse complement strand
AGCGGCTGTTCAAAAATAACTTGGTCACTGTGACTCATGCCGGTGCTGATGCGGCAAGATCGTGTAGTTCCATCGAGGCAGAACCCGATGCGGTTTGAGCCGGATGGTGGCTTTCTGCGCCGGTGTTACTTTCACTTTAGTCGAGTAGTCCTTGTGATCCAAGGACGCTCGGCACTGGAAGCCGGTCTCTGAGCGTGTCGCACGGATGTACTTCAGAATGAGTTCGTAGCTTGTCAGGGGTTCTCCGGCCCAGTTGCCGCTGATCAGGCTGAACATCCGGTGGTCGATCGGGTTCCACTTCGAGGCTCCCGAGGGGTAGTGTGTGACGGTGATGATCAGCCCGAACTCGTCCGCCAAGTGCTGCAAAGCCAACTTCCACTCCCAACGACGGCAACCGTTGCTGCCGCCGCTATCGGCTTGGATCAGCAGTCGCTTTGCCGGGGAATGGCGCTTTCGCCCCACCGCAATCCACCAGCGGCGGATCGCCGCCACGGCGAAGGTTGCCGTCTCGTGCGACGTGCCGATCACAACGTAGCCGTCGTTGTGGGCAAAGTCGTAGATGCCGTAGGGTATGGCCTTGCCGATGGCCCAACTGGGAAAGTCGTGGTCCAGCACGTCCTGGGGCTTACGTCGCCAACGCCGCCCGGGATTCTTGAAGTTGCCCACCAGCTCTTTTTTCTTGGCATCCACGCTGATTACCGGGAATTTCAAGGTCTGATAGAGTTGGCGCATCCGCGCGATGTAGCGGAATTGTCGGTCGCGATCACGTTCGTGAGTTCCTGCTCGGCGTTTCCGGTTGGTCCGCAAGGAATACCCTTGTTGCCGCAGCAGCCTGGCGATGGTATTCAGAGCGAGGTGAAACCCTTGCTTTCGCAATGCTTTCTGAAGCTTGCGCAGCGAACGGTTGGTCCACTTCACTCCCGAGACTGGATCTCCTGCGGTGTTGTCCTTCAGCAACTCCTTCAAGGCTTTCGTGATCTCGGATCTTTTTTTTCGGCGCGCTTTCGTCCGCCGCCTCGTTGCCGGACCCGGTTCATGTCCATCGAACTGCCCCGCTGCAATTCGCGGCGGCCACGGAGAATCGTGGTGCGACTCAGGCCCGTTACGCGCGACAAGAGCGCTACACCCCCTTGTCCATGCTGTTCGGCCAAGAAGCCGACGAGCAGACGCCGGTTGCGTTCATTGGCACCAGCCACGAGCCGGTTGATCTTGCGATGCTCCTTGGCCAACCGACTATATGGATGTTGTTCGCAACTCGAGCATTCACACGCATGTACGCTCCGCCGCCTATGCTCCGTTCCCATAATCGCTTGCCTCTCGATTACCAGTGCCATGGGGGACAAGCAATTATATGCGCTACCCGACCAAGTTATTTTTGAACAGCCGCTAAGGTGACTGCCTTTGGTGGTCTTGCTCCGTTTGCGTTTGCCGGCCGATTCCTCGTTCGCCGGACAAAGTCCGGCCCACGTCGCGCCGAGTGCCAATGTTCCGTCCCGTTCCCATTCGCTGGAACAAGAACGGTATTCAGACGCATCGGTCGAATCGCAGTCGTTTCACCCACCCACTCCCGACTACCATTGCCCAGCCGCGTAGATGGCGTCGACGTGCGAGAGAGCCGGCAGTCGCCGGATTCCGGTTCGCAGTGTGGCGGACATGAGATCGCCCGGGGCGGTCAAGGGGTCGAGATCGGCCAGGCCCAGGATGTGGCCCTGCTCGTGGAGCACCGCGGTCAACAGATCCATGTGGTCGGCGATCGAACCGCGTTTGGCCCATGTCGAAAACTCATCGCTATCCGCGGGCGTCGGGTCGACAAACCACCTGAACCCGGCCGCGTCGTCGTCGAGGTAGATGACTTCGCGAGCCGCTCGGCCGAGTTGGGAATCGGGCATGTCGGCGACCTGCACTTCGACACGGCCGAGCAAGTCGATCGCCGACTGGCCCACTCCCAACGACGCCCACCAGGCGACCGCCTCCGCCCAAATCGGCCCGAGCATCTCTGCCGTGAGCGGATCGCTCTTGGGGCCTCCGGCCGGGGCGGTTCCTTCGGCCGTGAGCTCGTTCCAGCCGATTTCCGCAATGACGGTCACTCCGTTTCGGAAGTCGTCGGGAAGCAACTCAATCGTATAGGTATTGGGAAGGTACCATCCGTTGTACCGCCAATCGGTCCACACATCGCTCGCATAGAGATACACCGCGTAATCGGTCGAAGTATAGTCTCCCACATTGTCGCCGGTGCGGGTGTCGATGCGGCCGAGGTGGTCGGTCACGTAGCCGTCGCCCACCACCTGGACGACGATCTGCCAGGGCTTCGGTGTCTGCACGTCGTTGTCGCGGTTGACGAGGGAGACGTCGGGCACGTCCATGGCGCCGTACTTGGGATCGTCGCTGACGGCGCCGGAGAGAATGATCCGGTAGCCGACGTCGCCATCGACGAGGTTGTCGTCCAATCCGCGAACGACCACTGGCTTCCATTGGTTCCAATCGTCGGGGGAGAACTGCAGGTTGGTCGAGAGGATTTCCCCTTCCGAGGCATCCTCGGAGACCAGCAGAATCGTAACCAAGTCGGTCGGGCGGCTGGCAAGTTTGACACCGAACGAAACCGTCTTGCCTGCTTCCGTCGTAATGGTGTCGTTCACGTCGAAGACCACGCCCGCCGTATCGTCATCCCGGATCAGGCCGGCGCCTCGGTCGCGCGCGGCAGGGATGCCGGCGGTGACGGGCGTGATGTGGACGAAGAAATCCTCGTCGCTTTCGTCCACGTAGTCGCCCTGGACTGAGATCAGGACCGGGACGGACGTGGTTCCCGCCGGGATGGTCTTCGGGGTCGCCACGACCGAGGTGAAGTCGTTGTAGTTGGCGCTTCCCGAATTGGTCCAGTACTCAAACGTCACGTCGTAGGAAAGCGGCTGCGAGAGCGAGACGAGGAACAGCGCGGCCCTGCTGCCGTCGTTGCCTTCGACCACTTCCGCGTCGTCGATGGAAAGGGTGGCCGGCGACGGAGTGATCTTCAGATCCCCGTGGCCCCCCAGAACGAGCTGGTCGATGTCGGCGAGGCCCAACAGGTGGACCAGCCGGCCTTCGAGTTGCAGGGCCGGATCGGAATGAACGTCCTGGAGGGCCTCTTGGACACTTCGCCCCTTGGCAAGGGAATCGGCGAGCGTGGCGACGGAGTTCTCCATCATGTCGCTGAACACCGTTCCGCTCCATCCCACAAACGTGCCTCCATCCCCGGTCACCGCCGACATCAAGTCGCCGCCGGGGGTGCCCGTGGATTCCGCGGAGTGGCACGCGTCGGCAATCACCAGGGTGTTGGTGAAGTCGAGGTCTTTGAAGAACTCCGTGGTGTACGCAATATGGCCCGAACCGGTGACGGCGATCCGCTCCTTGGTTCCAGCGCCCAACCGGGCTTGAACGGCGTTCAAGTTTTCCAGCGATGCGGCCTGTCCGGAAGAGATGATGGTCTGGGATGTCCCGTTCGCCTGGGCTGGGCTGCCGACTCCGCCATGCGAGACGAACACCACGACACCGTAGTCGCCCAGGGAGCGCATCGTGTCCACTGTCACCGGAGGGCCGCCCGCCGGTTCGCCGACGATGGTGGTCTCAATTCCCGCCGAGGCGAACTTCTCCCGCAACTGATTGGCAAGCGCGGCCTCGTCGAAGAACAGCCAGTCGTGCGGGACCACGACGATCGCGTTATTGTTCTTCAGCCCAGCCGACGATACCCCGCCCTCCGCGGCCGCCAGCGACACGGTGCGAGCGGCCGTCCATTGCGTCTGCGTGCCGGCTGCCTGGGTGATGAGCCAGTCCGGGCGATCCGGGGCGTCGGTGATCATGCCCCGCGAAAAGCCCAGAGGCGAGGTGACGAGGATCATGGCGCCGTTGGAGGAAAGACCGACCGACATGGTCGTCCGAGCTCGCAGGAAAGCGATCGTTTCCTGGATGGCATTCGTCCGGCCCGCGGCGACCCTCTGGTCGAGATAGGCACGGGCCGACTCGATGAGGGCGTCGGTGTCGGTGAGGAATTGGCGGAAGAGGACGAGGTTGAAACTGTCCCACGTGCCGATCGGTTGCAGGAATTTCACCTCCGGCATGACGTGCGACGTATCCGTACCGGTCGTGTGGTAGGCCCGCACGAGATCGAAGCCGGTCGCCTGGTAGAGAAGATCGAGCGAGCCGTCGTTGGCATAGAGCTTGGCCCAATCCGAGGCGGCCTGAAGATGGTCGTTTCCCGGAGTGTCGTTGAGGTAGGCCCGATCGACGACGCCGGCAGCATCGGCCGCCGTGGCGTAGGCGAAGACCTTGTCGAAACCCTTGGTGTAGTGGTAGAAACCGGCGCCGGTGATGTAGGCATAAGCCGGATAGCCGTAGAATTTCGTGTCGGCGTCCTTCGAGTCGTAAAGATACGCCGTATCGACGACACCGGGCGCATCGTCCGCCGTGGCGTAGGCGAAGACCTTATCGAAGCCTTTGGCATAGTTGTAAAAGCCGCTGCCCGTGATATAGGCGTACGTCGGGTAGCCGTAGAACTTCGTATTGGCGTCTTTCGAGTCGTAGAACCAGGCCCGGTCGACCACGCCCGCGGCCTCTGCGGCCGTTGCGTAAGCGTAAACCTTGTCGAATCCGTTCACGCGGTTCTCGAATCCGTCGCCGGCCATGGAGGCATACGCCGGGTAGCCGTAGAACCGGTCGTACCCGGCCGAGTCGTAGAACACCGCCTTATCGCCGTCTCCTCCGCTGGTCACGGTGATCCGGCCGCTGCCGTAGACGGCCAGCGAGAACCCGATGGCGGTCAAGGTCGCGCGGCCGGGACGCAAGGTCGCCGAAGCGCCCGCCGTGCCGGTCAACGCGGCCGAATTGCCTCCGCGGCCGCCGATGAACAAGAAAGTCAACGCCTGGGACGTACCAAAGGGGCCGCCACGGAAATCCAGCGTGTCGTTGCCGTCGTGGGCGCGGATGCGGGCGCCGGTCACGTCGCCGCCGACATACGTCTGCGGCCGGCCGTCAATCGAAACCACAACGCTCCCCGGCGCAATCGTGAACGCTTCGCCGGCCGCGGTGCCGTGGACGAAGACGCCGCCGCCCGCTGGGTGGTAGGTCCCGGCGAAAACCGCCGTGTTGTCTTCGCTCACCGGGTCCGCGTCGGGTTCGGTAATCGTTCCGGCCGGATCGGCCACGGCGAGCAGGTAGTATTCGGTGGCAGTCTCCGCGGCCCCGGCGCCCGGCAGCGGAATCATTCCTGCACCCGAGCCGATTCCGATGGTCTTCACATGCCGCCCCGTGGTCAGGTCGGCGGTGCTGGTGATCGGAACCGTGCCGAGGAGCAAATCGGCCGGCTGATACCGCGCATCGGTCGACCGGTAGATCCCGATCGTAAACGCCTGGGTTGCCTGCCCCACGATCTCGTAGGTCAGGCTGGCAGTCGTGCCGGCCGCGGTGAACTCCAGCAGTTGAAGATCGACGGGGGGCAGTGCCGGCACGACGAGTTTAGAAAGGAAGCCATCGGAGCCGCCATTGCTGGTGCGGTTGAACGTCGCGGCGCCGGGATCGAAATCGACGGTCCCCTCAAACGAACCGCTGGTGTAGACGTTTCCGTCGGCGTCCACCGCGACCCCAAGCCCCAGATCGGCGCCGCTTCCGCCGGTCCTTCCTGCCCACACAAAGCCACCTGCGGCGTCGAGTGTCGCAAGGAAGATGTCGCTTTGTCCGGCGCTGGTCAGGTTGACCGTGCCCGCACCAGGATCAAAGTCGGCGGTGCCGTGAAAGAAACCAGTGGCATAAATGCTCTTGTCCGGGCCCAGCGCGAGGCGCATCGCGCGATCGCTCTGGGGGCCGCCCCACCGGCGTGCCCAAACATGGGTCCCGGAGCTGTCGAGTTTGGAGAGAAAGGCATCTTCTTCGCCCGCACTGGAAAGCGTTGCGATGCCCGGCCCCGGGTCGAAGTCGCCATCGCCCCAGAAATGTCCGGCGGTGTAGACGTTGCCGTCCGGGTCAACGGCGATGTCGGCGGCCGTTTCGGTGGGTGTGCCGCCGAGCCTCCGCACCCAGCGAAAGTTGCCGTTGACGTCCAGTTTCAGGACGAAGACGTCGTCCCAGCCCGCGCTCGTCAGGAACGAGGTTCCTGCTCCGGGGTCGAAGTCCACCGTGCCGAAGAAGCTGCCGGCCAGGTGGACATTGCCGCTTTGGTCCAAGGCGACTGCGGCGCCCTGGTCGTCCTGGGTTCCGCCCAGGGTCCGTGCCCAGACGAGATTGCCGGTCGAATTGAGCTTCCAGACGAAGACGTCGCGGCCGCCCGTACTCGAACGTCTGCCGGAACCGAAGTCCGCGCTGCCGGAGAAATGTCCGGTGGTGTAGACATTTCCCGCGTCGTCCACGCCGATGCCCGCGGCGGCGGCGTACATGCTCGTGCCCAGGGTCCGGACCCAGACCATCGAGCCGGCGCTGTTGACCTTCATCACAAACGCGTCGGTCCTGCCGACCGAGGTTGCTGTGGCGCCCGCGAGATAGACGTTGCCGCTCTTGTCGACCGTCAGGCCGCCCAAGTCCGGAAAGGGCCCCGTCATGAACTGAGCCCAGACCAGCGCGCCGCCGGGAGTGTACTTGGCTACGAAGCCGTCGCCGGTGCCTTGCATCGTGCCGGGCCCCGGATCGAAATCCATGGTCCCTTCGAAACGGCCGGCGACATAAACATTCCCATCCGTATCCGTCGCGGTCGCGCGTCCCACGTCGGCGCCGGTGCCGCCCAGAGCGAACGCCCAGCCGAGATCGAGCGACAAGAGGCGGCGATCTTCCAGCGGCTCAACATGGAGTCGCCGCGAAGGGGACAACCCGGTGAGGCCGGCGGGCGTTTTTCGAGGCGGTCTCTTGCGAAAACGTCCTCCGAGCCGTTGGAACAAGGCAGCCATGGATCAGCTCTCCGAAAACGACAACCAGCCCCAAACGCCCTGACCCGACCCGGTCCAACCCCTGCGATCACCTTCCCGGCTGAGGAAAGCTCCGAGACTAGGCAAATCTCCCAATTGCCATGCTAATTGGAGCAATTTAGGGCACTATAACCAACTGGGAGGGATTGCGTACCACTAACTAGGGACGAATAAAGGGCTCAATAAAGTAATCGGCATTTGGCGGTTGGGTTGTATCTACGGAAGGGATAATCCTGGGTCATCCACGCGATGTGGCCCAAGCCCCCCCGCCCGCCTGCGTAATGAATTTAGTCAAATGGCTAAATGTAGTCCTACTCATAAACAAGCCTCAAATTGGCAGGCACGGGTTTGACAATCCTGGTCCGGCGCGTCAGGCTTGCGGCTGGGCATCCGCCGGATCGATCCTGAGGCCTGTCCGACACCGATCCCCTGCCTGTTGGAGGTTCAATCATGCCTGGAACAGCGAAGTTGTCCCGCCGCCAGTTACTCCGCCAAGCGACGGCGGCTTCGGCCGGCGCGCTGGGCTTTCCCTACCTGGTTCCTGGGTCGGCCTTGGGTCTGGCGGACCGTGCGGCCCCCAGCAACCGGATCACGGTCGGCATGATCGGCGTGGGCCGGCAAGTGCTGGCCTACAACCTGCCGTTTTTCGCCGGCCAGCCGGACTGCGAAGTGGTGGCCCTCTGCGACGTTGACCGCTGGCGGCTGGAAGTGACCGAAGAGCGGACGGCCAGCTATTACGGCGAGAAGAAGAACGGCGAGAAGAAGAACCGTTGCCCCAAGGTCCCGAAGTGCCCGCGCCACGTCGACTTCCGCGAAGTCCTCGACCGCAAGGACGTTGATACCGTAATGATCTCCACGCCCGACCACTGGCACGTGCCCATGTCCGTGATGGCCGTGAAGGCGGGCAAGGACGTGTGCTGCGAGAAGCCGCTCACGCGGAGCATCGCCGAGGGACGGCTGCTCAGCGATCTCGTCGCAAGACACAAGCGGGTTTTCCGCACCGACAGCGAATTCCGCAGCCTGCCGCAGTTTCATCGGGCGGTCGAACTGGTGCGAAACGGCCGCATCGGCAAACTGCACACGATCCGCACGGGGGTTCCCTACGGGATCGGCCGCTCGCAGCCGTCGCCCCCGCACGTCGATATGCCGGTGCCCGAGGAACTGAACTACGAGCTCTGGCAGGGACCGGCCCCGTTGAGGCCCTACACCGAGGAGCGGGTCCACCGGATCAAGGATTACGAGCGGCCGGGCTGGATGAACATCCGCGACTACTGCGACGGCATGATCCTCAACTGGACCACGCATCTGAACGACATCGCCCAATGGGGCAACAACACCGACCGCACCGGACCGGTGGAGGTCGAAGGGCGCGGCAAGTTCCCGCCGCCGGGCAGCCTGTGGGACGTTTGCTACGAGTTCGAGTTCGCCTGCACCTACGCCAACGGCGTGCGGCTGGTCTGTAAGACCGAAGCGCCCTACACCCGTTTCGAGGGCGAGGAGGGCTGGATCCAGGCCAACTTCAGCAGCCAGGACAGGCTGCAGGCCGAGCCCAAGTCGGTCCTGGACTGCAAGATCGGTCCCAACGAGATCCACTTCCTGCTCATGCCCGAGAAACGCGATTTCCTCGACGCGGTGAAGACCCGCGGGCAGACTCTCGCAGACGCGGAAGTCGGCCATCGCACGTCTTCGCTGGGGCACCTGGGACATATCGCCATCCAACTGGGTCGCAAGCTGAAGTTCGACCCGGACAAGGAGCGGTTCCTTGGTGACGATGAGGCCAACCAAATGCTGGCGCTGCCCCCCGGCCGCAGCCCGTGGACGATCTAAAGCAACTACCTTTGGAGGAAATTCCATGCATCGTCTGATTTGGAACCTGTTAACGGCGGTCTGCGCATCGGGCATGCCGGCGGCATTTGCCGCCGGCGAGTCGGATACCGCCCGGCCCGCGTCCGCCATCCAGCGGATCTACCTCATCCATTTCTCGCACACCGACATCGGTTTTACCGACATGCCGGGCGTTTGCCGGCAGTTACAGCAGCGTTATCTCGATATCGCCATCGACGCCGCCTTGGCCACCCGGGCGAAGCCCGAGGGCCAAAGGTTCTACTGGACGTGCGAATCGCTGATCACCGTGGACGACTGGTGGCAAGCCGCATCCTCCCAACGCCGCGAGGATTTTCTCCAGGCGCTTCAAAGCGGGCAGCTCGACGTTGCGGCCCTGCCCTGCAACCAGGCGCCGTTTCTCGACGCCGCCCAATGGCGGACGATGCTCCATTGGGTTCCCGAAGACCTCTGGCGGCAGTTGCGGCCGGCCGTCGCGCTGCAAAGCGACGTGAACGGCTGTCCGCGCGCCGGGGCGATGGCCCTGCTGGATCGCGGCGTTTCGCGACTGTGCATGAGCATTAACAGCGACAGCGGCGGGTCGCCCTTCGTCCGTCCCTCGGCTTTCTGGTGGAAGATGCCCGATGGCCGGCGGCTCTTCGTTTACCTGAACGAGAGCTACCCGAGCGGCTACGACTTCTTCGAGACCTCGCAGTGGAGGCGCGGGCCGGTGCCGCCGGCCTCGGACACGCGCTATCGTCCTCCCCGTGCCGGCGACTTTCTCCACACCGACGAGGCCTCGCTGCGCGCGGCGCACGCGCAGTGTCTCCGGCAGATCGAGCGCGTGCGGCGCGACGGCTACAAGCACGACGTGCTGCTGATCTCGATGACGAATTACTGGCGGATGGACAACGATCCGCCCTTGTTGGCCATCCCGGATTTCATCGCGGCATGGAACAAGCTCGGCCTGAAGCCGGAACTCGTCTTCACCACCGCGGCGCAGGCGATGCAGGCCATGGAAGAGGCCCTTGGAGGCCAAATCCCGCAATACGAAGGCGAATTCACCGACTGGTGGGCCAACGGCATCGCCTCGGGGCCTCGCGAGGTTTCCGCCAGCCGCATCGCCAAGCGGCTGCTCGCCGCCGCCCACTCGCCGCTCTGGGGAAAGATGCCGTCCGGCGGCGCAAGCAAGGCCCACGGTCTTTCCAAGGACCTCTGCCTCTTCGACGAGCACACCTGGGGATCGAGCTTTAGCGCGGCCTTCCCCTGGTGCCTCGACGCCCAGGCCCAGTTCGCCGAGAAAGCCTTGCTCGCGTGGCGCCCCCTGGGAGAGGCGCAGTGGCTGCTCTCTCAGCGTGCCCGCCTGCGCCTGCTCGGCGAGGGCGAAGCGCTGTTCGTCGCCAATCCTTCCCGGCACGGTTTCAGCGGCTGGGTGCGAATGCCGGCGACCTGCCTGCGCGACGACTACCGCTCGCTGCGGAACCCGGCGACCGGCGCCCGCGCGGCTCTCGTTTTCGAAAGTGGCGTCCGTTCGTTTACGGCCCCGGGAAACCCGGGAGAACTTACCCGGGAGAACACGGCGGCCACGTTCCCCGACAACGTGCCCAACCAGACGGCGAAGTTCTGGGTCGAGAATCTCGCCCCCGACAGCTTCGTGAAGCTGCAACTGGAGAAACAGCCCGCCGGCCCAGAACGGCCAACCGTCGACGGCCCCGCCGTTGAAGTCGACAAGCAGGGCTGGCCGGTGTCGGCGCAGTGGACCGGCATGACCAGGCCGCTGTTTACCGGCGGCATCGGCGATTTCTCCGCCGTCGGGGTGAAGGCATTCGCGCCCCGCTGGCTGCTCAAGGACATCTGTGCCGCCGGCGGTTCCGCGCGCGGCGACGAGCTCCGCGCGAAGCACATCGAAACGGTGCCCGCCGTGCCGGAAGGCGAAGCGAGTGTTGAGGAGACCCCCTTCACGCGGCTCTACGTGCAGTGGCTGAAGCATCCTCGCCTTCAGTGGGCGCAGCGCCGGCTGGAACTGTGGAAACGCCAGCCGCGAGCGCGCGTCACGTTGCGATTCAACCGCCTCTCCTCCGAGGCTCCGGAGATTCTCTATGCGGGTTTCACGCTCCCCTGCGAGGGAACGCTGCCGCGCGTGAGCAACGGCGGCGTGCCGTTTACGCCCTTTACCGACCAGCTTCCCGGCTCGTGCCGCGATTATGTCGCAGTGGACGGCTGGGCCGACTATGCCACACCCGACGGCCACTGGCTCTGGGTGACCCGCGACGCCCCGCTGGTCAGTTTCGACAGCCCGCAGATCTGGACCCGCCGTCAGACGCCTCCCGCGCATCCCGAGCGAGTGCTGGCCATGCTCTTCAACAACTTCTGGTACACGAACTTCGTCGGCGACGAGCACGGCGTGATGGAGTTCCAATTCGACCTGGTGTGGCGCAAGGAACTTGATACCGGCGACGCCGCGACGCTGGCGGAGTCGCTCGTTGCCGAACCGGTCGTGCTGATCAACTCCGCGGGCCGCGACGACCCGATCGTGGTCCAGCGGTTGTTCACTCCATGAATCAGTGAAGGTCGTGTGCGCAACGTCTTGTAAACGCCTTTCGAGGGATGACTCCAAGAATGTCGCGAACCGGAAATTCACGAGAATGACCACGCAGCCCTTGAACGTCAGCCGCCAGGAGCAGGTGCGGCGAGTGCTCGCGCGCCGGCGGCCCGACCGCATCGTCTATGCGCCCAACTACTGGCAGTGGTTCTCCCACCATCTCAACCACGGTCTTTTGACGCCGGAGGCCTCGCACTGCCGCACACAGCTCGACCTCATCCGGCATCTGGGACTGGATGTGTTCAGCCGCAACATCTACTGCGACCAGCAGCGGTGCTGGTTCGGGGGGCTGGCGCAAGAGGTCTTCGACGGGGTCGAGGTCCGGGAGGAGGTCCGCAGCGAAGGCCGAGACCTCGTCCTCACCAAGACCTACGCGACGCGGCGGGGCGCGCTCACCGAGCGGCTCCGCTACATCTTCGCCGAATCCACCCTCGTGCAGGAAGTCTTTGCGCTGGACCACCTCGCCGACCCGCTCGGCGCGCTGGAGGAACTGCTGCAGGCCCGCCGCTGGCGTTTCCTGCCCGAGCGTTACGCCGAGGAGCAGGCCCGCGTTGGCGACGATGGGCTGGTCGTCGCCGGCGAGCTGTTCAGCCCCCTCAAAGCGCTGCATTTTCTGGCCGGCGCGGTCAACGCCACCTATCTCATCGCCGACCACGAAGCCCGCGTGCGCGAGTTACTCGCCCTGCACGAGGCTGCCGCGCTCGATCTGGCCCGCCAGATGGCCGCGGCGCGGGTGCCCGCCATGATGGCCATGGACAATCTCGATACGGCATTTCACACGCCCGCCTACGTTGAGCGGTTCTCGGCGTCGTTCTACGAAAAGGCGAGCCGCATCGCGCACGAGCACGGCAGCACGTTTTTCATTCATGCCTGCGGCCGGCAGCGGGCCAATTTGAGGTTGATCGATTCGCTGGGCGTGGATGGCCTGGAAGGCGTGGCCTTTCCGCCGCTCGGCGACGTGCAGCTCGACGAGGCCATGCAGTTGACCGGCGACCGTTTCCTGATCACCGGCGGCATCAGCGCCCTGGAAACGGAGAACTTCCGTACCGCCGACGAGGTGCGACGCTATGTCGAGGATCTTTGCCGGCGTCTGCGGCCCTACGCGCACCGCTTCATCCTCGCCGCGAGCTGCAACACCTCCATCCGCACACCGTTTCAAACCCTCTTGTGGTTCCGCGATGCCTGGCGGGAGTTTTCCGGCTGTTAGGAGTCAGGAGTCAGGAGTCAGGAGTCAGGATGGGCGGGTCGGTCGCCCGCGAATTGCAGATGCTTCGCCATTCTAACTCCCAACTCCTAACTTCTAACTCCTGAAGAAAGACCGACGATGAAGTCCCATGTCCACCCGCTTGCTCTCGCCGCCTGGACGCTTCTTTCCGCGGCCGCGGCAGCGCAGACGGCCAACCCCGCAAGATCCTTCGGCCCGGCCGCGCGAGGCGACATTACCGTGGTGATCGCGCCGGAGGCGCCACGGGCGGAACAACTCGCCGCAACCGAGTTGGCACGGATGTTGGGACGGCTCTACCCGCGCGAGAAGTTCGTGCTCGCCGGCGAACTGCCGTCGCAAGGCAGGTGCGTCGTTCTCGGCAGCGGGCAGGGCGTCGGAAGCCTCCTGAAGGCCGCCGCGCCCGCCGCACCGGAAAGCTTCGCGGTTACCATGGTCAAGAACGGCCCGCGCGAGCTCGGTGTGATCGCGGGCGCCGACTCGCGCGGCACGCTCTACGGCGCGTACGCGCTGCTGGAGAAGCTGGGCTGCGGGTTCTATCTTTCCTACGACGCCCTGCCGCCGGCCCGGACGGAAGCATTCTCGTTCGACGGCTGGGAGTTGTCCGACGCCCCGCTGGTGCCCGACCGGCTTGTGTTCGACTGGCACAACTTCCTCAGCGGCTGCTCCACCTGGGACCTGGCGGACTGGAACCGTTGGACGGACCAGGCCCAGAAGATGGGCTACAACGGCATCATGGTCCACGCCTACGGCAATAACCCCATGGTAAGCTTCACCTTCAACGGCCGGACCAAGCCGGTCGGCTACCTCTCCACGACGGCCAAGGGGCGCGACTGGTCCACGATGCACGTCAACGACGTTCGCCGGCTGTTTGGCGGCGAGGTCTTCGACGCCCCGGTCTTCGGCGCCGAAGCGGCACAAGTGGCCGATGACCGGCGAGCCGCCGCGGCGCGGAAGCTCATGCACGACGTTTTCGCCCACGCCCAAGAGCGGGCCATGGAGGTCTACTTCGCCACCGACGTGGACACCGGCTCGGCCAATCCCCAGGACGTGATCCTGACGCTGCCTGAAGACGCTCGCTTCGCCGTCCGGACCAAGGCCGGCGGCATGACCGGCGTCGGCGGCCAAGGCGACCGCACCTTCTGGCTCGCCGACCCCGAGACGCCCGACGGCTACCGTTACTACCGCGCGCAGGTCGCGGCCATCATGGATGCCTATCCGCAGATCACCCGGCTGGTCGCCTGGTTCCGGCGCGGCGGCACTCCCTGGATGGAGCTCAAGGTTTCGGAGATGCCGCCGAGCTGGCAGGACCAATGGCGAGCGGAGATCGCCCGCACCCCGGAGGTGGAGAAACTCTGGTACGCCCCGCAACTGTTCGCCATCGGCAAGATCGTCCGTGCGCTGGACCGCGCGCTCGAGGAACTCGGCCACGTGCGCGTGCGTCTCGCCGCGGGCACGTGGGACTTCCAGTTTCTCGCGCCGGGCCACCGGTTTTTCCCGCCGCATGTCACGCTCATCGGCCTGGACTATAACGTCCTCCACGGTCGTCCCCAACTGGGCGATGGCGAATCGCGCCGCGTCATCCGCGAGGTCGCCGCGCATCGGCCCGTGCTCCCCGTCATCTGGGCCCACCATGACGACGGCTGCTACCTCGGACGGCCGTATACTCCCTTTGCGGAGTTCCGCACGCGGCTGGCCGACGCCAAGGCCAACGGCTTCGGCATTATCCATTGGACCACGCGGCCGCTCGACCTGTTTTTCAAGAGCCATGCCGAGCAGGTCTGGACCGCCACGAAGGACCGCCCTCTCCGCGCCACGTGCGACGACATGGCGGCGCGGTCGTTCGGCGCCGCCGCGCGCGAGGTGATGGGCGAGTATCTCCAGCGCTGGGTGACCGGCGCGCCGCAGTTCGCGCGCGAGACGCTCGATGTCTTCAT
This sequence comes from Pirellulales bacterium, assembly GCA_013360685.1. GTDB lineage: Bacteria > Planctomycetota > Planctomycetia > Pirellulales > Thermoguttaceae > JABWBD01. The sequence goes on along the minus strand of JABWBD010000199.1, from coordinate 37 downwards.
CGACCGGCCGCTCACGGGCGTGGCGGAGGTTGTCGAC
>JABWBD010000198.1 GCA_013360685.1 Pirellulales bacterium | reverse complement strand
TAATCTACGGCCAGTGGAAACAGGGGGTGCTGGGAGGCATCCAGATCCTCGCCCAGGCGTATGTCGTGACGGGAGATCCGGTCTACGCGCGCAAGGCCGGCATTCTGCTGGCTCGAGTGGCCGATCTCTATCCTTCCTTCGATTTTGCCACACAAGGATTCAATTACGAGCGGCAAGGGACCCACGGTTATCTGGGCAACTGGCACGACGCCTGCGAGGAGACGCGGGAACTGGCGATGGCCTACGACAGGATCTTTGACGGCATTAAGAACGATGCGGAACTGGTGAAGTTCCTGTCGGAACAGGCGCGGCACCACGGGCTGGAAAACCCCAAGACGTCGTTCGCGGACATTCAGCGCAACGTCGAGACCGGCATCCTTCGCGACGCCCTGGCCAACCGCCACAAGATCTCCTCCAATTACCCGCGAACGGATATCGCGATTGCGCTGATCAAGGCGATCCTTCAGTGGCCCGCCAGCCGCGACGAGGTCTATGCGCTGATCGACGCCATGATCACGCGCGCCACCGCGGTCGACGGCGTGACGGGCGAGAAGGGCCTGGCGAATTACTCGGCCTTCGGCACCCAGAGCCTGGCGGTCTTCCTGGCCGAGTGGGACCGCGCCGACCGCGGTTTCCTCGAGCGCTGCCTGAAGACCCACCCCAAACTGTACGCGACTTACCGCTTTCACATCGATACCTGGTGCCTCCAGAAGTATTACCCGCTCGTCGGCGATACCGGCTGGTTTGCCGCCAGGTTCGACCTGTACCAAGGGGTCCGCTTTCCGCAGCCCGGAGATCGACCGCACACCTTCCACGGCGACGGATATCTGAGGCCCTCGATGTACTCGTTTCTCTGGGACTTGTACCGGCTGACCGGCGACGCGGCCTTTGTGCAGATCCTGTATCGGGCCAACGGCAATGCGGTCGAGGACCTGCCTCGCGACCTGTTTGCCGAAGACGCCGAGGCGCTCCGCGAAGGGGTGGCAAAGGTCATTGCCGAGCAGGGCGCGGACTTGAAGCTCGGCAGCGTGAACAAGCAGGAGTGGCGCCTGGCGATTCTCCGCTCCGGCTCGGGGGAAAACGCCCGTGCGGTTTGGCTGAACTACCAGGCCGGCGGAGGGCATGGCCATCGCGACGGCATGAACCTGGGGCTGTTTGCCCACGGCCTGGACCTGATGCCCGAATTCGGTTATCCCGCGGTCCAGTATGGCGGCTGGGGATCGCCGCGCGGGCGTTGGTACACGATGAGCGCCGCGCACAACACCGTGGTGGTCGATGGACAAGACCATGCCAACCAGGCCGGCCAGACGACGCTCTGGGCGGACGGCAGCCATTTCCGGGCCCTCCGCGCTTCGGCGCCCGGCATGATTCCCGCCGGCGAAGCCGGCCCCGACAAGCGGCAGTTTGAACGCACGATAGTCCAGGTCGACGTGCCCGGGCCGGCCGCATTCTACGTGCTCGATGTTTTCCGCGTCGTTGGCGGTCGCGACCACGCCAAGTTCATGCACAGCCATTTCGGCAAGGTGACGACCGCCGGCCTGGCCCCGGGCCCGGGCGACGACTACGGCTTCGATACCCAGATGCGCAACTTCCGCTGGGATGCCGGGCCGCAGCCCGGCTGGTCGGTCGAGTGGCAGGTGGAAGACCGCGGTGGGCTGCTGCCGGCCGGCCAAGAAGTCCACTTGCGCTATACCGGCTTGACGCCCGGGGCGCGGGTGGGAGTTGCCGAGGCGTGGATTTCCTACGGCGGCTACGGCGCGGACCTGCGGCAGGAGGCATGGATCCCGCGCCTCGTGGTCAGACGCAAGGCTGAAGCAGGACCGCTTGCCTCAACGTTCGTCAGCGTGATCGAACCCTACCAGGGTACGACTGCGATCCGGAGCATTCGCCGTCTGCCGGTCACCACCGAGGACGGGCGGCCCTATCCCGAGAGCACCGTGGCCGTGGAAGTGACGCTTGCCGACGGCACGCAAGATCTGCTGCTGGCCGCCGACGTTGAGAACCCTCTCGGCCAGACGCCGTCTGTCAAGACCGACCGTCTCTTGGTCGAGAAAGAGTGGGGCGTTTTCCTGACCGGAGAACTCTGCCTGGTGCGGCGGACGAAAGACGGCAATCGGATCCACGTCTCCGCCGCCAATACCAGGGCACTCCGCGTGAATGGGCAGGAAATCGAGAACGACTCTCCGGAAAACCTGCTGCAGTGGAATAGCCAATAACGACCGCAAGGTCCGGGCCGGACCAGCGCCGTCGCTTGACCGCCGGGCAGTTGGATGCCGTGGCTGGCCGAGTCCACCTTGTTCTTCGATTCCCTATCCGAGAATCCAGAAACGCGGACGGCTGCGGATATGGACGTGAAGACGATCGCCATCGATCGCCAAGTGCAAATGGTTCCATCGGATCGCGCGCAATCCAAAGGCAGATTGCGGATGATGCGGGGCAACGGCTGGCATCCTGCTTCAGACGTCCGAAGTGATTTCGATCTCCTCGTCGGGGTCGAACACGCCCTCGTCAATGCCGCAAACCACAAAATCGTCGCGCGTCAGCCCACGCCGGAAGCATTCCTCATACAGGTCGATCTGCGAGCGGCCAATCCCGATCCGTTCATCGCCGTGGTACGCAACGTATCGACCGCGACGCTTCTTGAGCAGTACCGGGAGATCGCGACGGAATGCATCAATCGACTTCTCGATCATCGGCAGCGGATCGCCGTGGAGCAACTCCTCGGTTTGTGCTGCCCGCTGTTCGTCCGTCGGCTCCGGCCGTGGTTCGGTCTTCTGGTGGACACTCATGCATCATTTCCGAGGCGCGATAAAAGAGGGCTACTGCGCAATTACGCCTCTTGAAGTATACCGCGCCGGATCGCCACACGGCCAGAGGGCCGCGCCCCAGTCACTTGACGCACACGCGTTCCCCTCCGACGTGGGTTGTGTATATCTGCTGACGCACGGCCGAGGCGACGCAGCTTCACGAGTGGTGGTTTCCTCTTGACCGCCGGGCAATTGCAACAATTCCGCGCCCTACCCGGGCTGAGAGTACCTCTTCAGTGCGTCACGGTCGAGCCGGATGCCGTGCCCGGGGCGGTCGGGTGCGAAGCCGTAGCCGGCCTCGAAGCGCACGGGTTCTTCGGCGAGGCGATTCCACTCGAGGTCCGAATACTCCATGTACAGGCACTCCGGCAAGCTCGCCGCCAGGTGGATTCCGATTTCCAGCAGGGTGTTGCCCAACGCCACCGGGATGCCGAAATCGCCGGCAAGCTGGGCTGCCGCGCGCGAGGAGCCGATTTGCCCGTGGATGTTCAACACGTCCACGCCGCCGGCTTCCAGGAGTCGGCGTTTTCCGGAGAAACCGAGGTATTCGCCCGTGTTGATCCGCGTGAAGGGGATCGCGGCGAGCCGCGCGTAGCCCTGGTAATCTTCCCGGCTGATTGGGTCTTCGATCCAGTAGATGTCGAACCCCGCCTCCCGATAACAGTGCGCCCGATCGAGGGCCTCCTTGGGCGACCACGCCTCGTTGGCGTCGACCATCAGATCGGCGTCGCGGCCGAACACTTCGTGGACGATGGCCAATCGCTGGAGGTCCCACCGGATGTCCGGATGACCGACCTTGACCTTCACGGCGCGGAAGCCCATCTCTCGGAACTCCCCAAGCCTCTCGCGGAACTCGCCGTCGCCAAGGTGAAAGTCGAGCGTGCTCGCGTAGGCGCGGACCCTTGGATCGGTCCCGCCAAAGAGCCGGTACAGCGGCAGGCCGACGGCCTTGCCCACGAGGTCCCACAGGGCCGTCTCGACGGCCAAAGGCAAGGTTGCCGCTCCCACGTTGCCCCCGCGGGGGCGTGTGATCCGCAACGTTTCCCCGAACGGGCTCGCGCCCTGAAGCGCGGGCCATGCGTTGTATTCGAATTGGGCTTGAAGCTGCGCCAGGGCCGGCGTGGGCTTTCCCTGTTGAAGCTCGAACCCGACGCCGGTCAGACCGTCGGCGGTCGTGAGTTCCAGTACGGTCATCCAGTGATCGACAAACCGCACCTGCGAATCCCCGATGGGCCGCGGCAGCTTCAGGTGGAGGCGATGGAGTGTGTAACCGGCGATCTTCATGATGTACTCGCGTCAGTTGAAGTAGGCGATCATGGTTTGAACGCCCAGCAGCGTCATGCCGGCGCCGGCAATCCATGTCAGGCCCCACAGCAGGCGGCTCATCCGCAGCGGCACCGGCAGACGCACGCGGTCGAGCCAGAGCATGGCGAAACACCAGAGGCCGCAGGTGGCGGCCCCGCTGATCATCGTGCCGAAAGTCATTCGCTGGACGATGGTCCCGGCAATCCCCACCGGGAGCCAGACCATGGCCAGCCCGCCCAGGAAGCAATAGGCCGTCGTGCTGCCGCGAAGATAGGGGATGCTTCGCGGCGTGACCCAGCGAGGCGCAATCGCGAGCAGACTTTCCAGGAACGTGTACCGGTACACCTCGAACGCGCCGTAAAGCGTGCCGCCCAGGGCCAGGAACACGGCAGCGCGGTAAAGCCAGCGGAGTTCCGGGTGCAGAATCGTAAGGAATCGCTCCTGCTGGTTCAGCAGGTCGTCGTTGGCCGGGATCGCGCCCTCGCGATGGAGCACGAGTGTACCCAGGATGCCGAACAGGAGCGTGACCAGGACGACGAAGAAGAAGGAAACGCTGGTGTCGAACAGCGGCGCACGCGCCCATTGTTTCGCGCGCCGGATTGTAGCTCTCGCTTCAGGGCTGTCCCCGGCGACGGCTGCTTCAAGCTGCTCGCGGCTGAGGGCCGGCTGCCCTGCCAGTCCCCACCCCTTGGTACGCACCATGCCGACGTAGCCGATGTAGTCATACGCACCGCCGCCGACGGCGCTCAGGTAGAGCGAGATCTCCAGCCACGGGCTCCTGCCCTGGAACTCCGCGGCATACTCGGGACGAAACGCGACCTCCGGGAAGTCCGCAACGCGGGGGATGAACATTCCGGCGAGCAGTTCGAGCGCGTTTGGGCCGAGCACGAACACGGAGCCGGCGATGCAGGCAACCATGAGCCCCAGCACCACCAGCGACACTCGCTCCAGCAACGTGTAGCTGGAGAGCAGGGCCAGGCCAAGGCACAGCGAGAGGACGAGGGTCGTCCAGACATTGATCCAGAACTCGAGGTGTTCCCAGGGACCGACCTTCGAGGTCGCGACTTGAATGCCCGCGAACCGGTGCACGTACCCGCCCAGCATTTCCGGGATGCCGGAGAAGGCGATGGGCATCAGCATCACCGCCGGCACCGCCACGACCAGCGGGAACCACAGGGGCGGCCCGGGCAGCGTTCGCCAGCCGGCCATGGGGTGTTCGCCCGTGAGCGTGATATGCCGCGCGGCGGTATAGACCTGGATCGCCTTGAACACGCCGGCGTAGAGGAAGCACCACAGCAAAGCGTACCCGAAAATCGCCCCGCTGCGCGAGGCCCAGACCAATTCGCCGCTGCCGATCGTAACTGACGCGATGATCACTCCCGGCCCAAGCATGGCGAACCGGTGAGTGATTCCCGGCCGGGTCAATGCGGCGGGAGGTTCCGGATAGATCGCGTCGGAGGTCATTCGCTCATTTGCCTGAAAATTACGACGCGTCCAGCGACCGCCGGCTGGCCATTTCCCGGCACATCGGGGCGATCGAGGTCGCCGTATTCGTCTTCACGGTTCCACCGCCGTTTCCTTCTCCCTCAGAACGTCGCCATGTCCGGGCAATCACACTTGGCTTCAAATCCCGGCATGTCGGCGCGGGGGCGAGCCTTGAGCAGTGCGTGGATCGGGGCGAACGTCCGCAGGATCTTCTGGTAGTCCGGGTCCTCGGCCGACGCGAAAACCGGCTTGCCGCACTTCTGCGTGCCGCCGGCGTCCAGGGCCAGGGGCGCCAACAAGAAGTTGTTCTTCTCGGGGTTCATCACACGCGTGTAGAACTTCCGCGGGATGCCGCCCTGGTGGCATTCGGCGCAGCGGCGCGAGGCGACCTCGCTGAGCGTGGCGTCCAGATCCAGCGGCATCATCCGGCGGCTCCCGAGTTCGGCCTTGTGGTTCGATGACGACGTGCCGTAGTAGGGGATGTTCAGGTCCATCCAGAGATACAGTCGGCGGCGGTCCTCGTCGGGCACGTTGACCCGCGGCTTGCCCTGGTCGTCCGGGTGGCCGCTGCGAACGATCTCGGCCAGCGTGCTCGCCGGACTGCCCCAGCGCCGCGGTGCAATCTCCAGGATGTTGGTTTCGGAGCCGTTGATCGTCCAGATCCATTCCACATAAGGGCTCATACCGCGGACGTGGTCGTACTCGGCCCCGGAGGGACTGCCGTGCTGGATCCAGTTGCTTTCCCCCTGGGTGCCGGTGCGGCAGAGGATGTCGTAGGACACGTTGAAGAAATCGGTCATGTCGCCGGTGAGGTCAACGCCCGCGGGCTGCTCGCGCTCGTTGTGGCACTCGACGCAGTGCCGATCCAAGACGCCCTGGACGACCTCGGGATAGCTGAATCCCTTGACGCCCCATGCCGGTTGGCGAAGTTCCTGCGGGGCCTTCTGCATGGCGAAGTCCCGCCCGCCGCGGGGCGCGGCCGAGTTGCGCTCGGCATGGCATCCGACGCACCCTTGCACCTCGCCGGGCATCAGATGGGTAAACGTCCGCATTCGCTGCACCGCACGGCCCTCGCCGTCCAGCGCCAGGAAGTAGATCGGCACTTCCGAGGGCACACGGAACGCCGCGCTGCCGAGAGGATCGACGTCGGCAAATCCCCAGACTTTCTTAGGGGCGTAGGTTGCGCCGCACGAGACCAGGGGGAACTGAAATCCGAAGACCGCGATGTTCCGCATGCCGGGGCCGTCGGGCCGCAGGTTGTTCTGCGGCGTGTGCGTGCTCTTCTCGATCTCCTGCACCACGGCGATTTGCTTGATCTCACCGGGTTTGACGTCCGGTCCCAGGCCGTTGTAAACGTCCTGCAGGAACACGGTCGCCCAACTGCCCGAGACGCTGCCGTCTTCGGGCAACTGGACGGTGCGGTCCATGATGTTGCCGCGGAGCACCGGCGGCACCGGCTGCGCGCGGACCGGCTGCGGGCTGTAGAACCCCATGCCGTCCCTGCGACCCAGGAGCGAAACGGCGTTGGCGTCGAAGTCGCGGATTTGGATCACCCCGCCCTTGGAGACGAAGAAGCAGCGATCGTCGATCGGCTGCGGTTTTTCGTAGGCGCCGCGGATGCCGCAGTCGAGCATGCCGTTTCCGTAGGGCCCGCCGCCGATGCGGTGCGCATCGATGTCGATCTCGGGCGTGAGGTTGCGGACGGACTGGCGCGAGTTGGCGCCTTTGCCTGGGTCGATGGCCACGATCCCGCCGCGGCACGGGCCGTTGTGGTTCGTGGCGGTGGCGATCACGATGCTGCTGTTGGGAACCGGTTGGGCGTCCATGAAGGTGCCCGGCGAGAGCACCCGGTTGCCGTAGAATCCGGACAGGCCGGTGCCGTCGGGATTGATCGCCCAGAGACTCTGGATGGGGCACGCTGCTCGGTCGACGTATTCCCAGCGCGTGTAGATGATCCGCCCGTCGTTGAGCACCGACGGCGTGAAGTCCATCAGGTAATTCGCCGAGAGCCGTCTTTGGTCCGAGCCGTCGCGGTCCATGCGGTAGAGGACCGGCGAAGTGACGACGTAGCAATAGGCGTAGGCCGGCTTGCGGTCGGAGATGAAGGCAACACCGCCGTCGGGCAGCCAGCAGGGGTCGAGATTGTTGTACCTGCCGTGGGTCAACTGCGTCAGGCCGGAGCCGTCGATGTTGATGCGGAAGACGTGGTAGTTGCTCTCCTCCTGGGAATACCGCGAAATATCCTCGATATGCGCCACGGGATTGGAGGCGACGTGCCCGCCGCGGCGCATGGCGAAGACGATCTCCCCGCCATCGTAGGAGAGGTCAGCGGTAGTGATCATCCCCTCACCGGCGTCGAAGATGCACTTCAATTCGCCGCCGTTCTCATCAGGCGTGAAGAGGTAGAGCCCGCCGCCGGGCCGGTATCCCTCGACGTGGTATACGTAAACGTGCGAGATGTCCAGCGGCTTTCTCTTGACCAGCAGGATGTCGCGGAAGCCGAAGCGGCCTTCGAGCAAGTCCTTTTTCAGGGCGATCGACTCGGGCGTTTGCTCCTCCGGCGGTATCCCCACGAGTTGTGCCTCGGTGACCGGCGACGCATAGACGGCGATCTCCGCCGCACCGGGGTTCGGCGAATTGGGATGCGCCGAGAGGAACTCGATATGGATCGTGCGCAACCGTTGCTTCGGGACGAGGATCATCTGCGGACCTCGGAATTGATCCAGCGTTCCCCGCACCGCCGGCCTTGCTCCACCATCGAGATAGACCTCGTAATCCTTGAAGCACTCCAATAAAGGGCTGGTTTCGCGAGCATAGTAGACGATCTGGGCCGCCTCGACCGGCTGGTCCCATTGCAGCTCGAACCAGCCGTTCTGAACGCCGCGGACCGCCCAGTCGCCACTGTCCTGCTGGTAATCAGACGGCACGATGCCGCTGACGGCCATCTGCGCGCGATAGGAGTCGTTGAACTGGCTGCTGGCCGAGACCCGGGCCTTGGTCGCCAGGTTCTCGGGGAGCTCGCCGGCCGCTGCGCTGATCGCCAGGCCGGCCGACAGGATGCCGCACCACAAGCACAAGTGCCAAGAGCTTGCCTTCATAGCACTCCTCCGGATGGTTGGGGCTCGCGCACGGTTTGGCGAGCCGATGATCACTCGGCGTCCTCCCGAACACTGAACTCCAGTTTCCACTTCCCGTCGCTCTTCGTGCTGTAGCACCAGAGTTCCAACATGCCAAGCTCCGTGACCTTGGGATGGAAGCGGACCGGAACGTAGTCTTCTTCGACCGCCTCGTCGGCCGCAAGTTCCGTTTCCATCGAATCGGTCTCGACGAGTTCCCCCTCGGTCCAGGAACCGAGCACGTCGCCCGGCTTGTCCTGCTTGCGGACGGGGGAACTGAAGAAGCGGAATTGGGCCGGTTCGCCGACGACCAGGCCGATCTGGTCGGACGGGACGTCCGTCTCCGTGCCCTCTTCCATCCCGAAAGGCACCACGCAGAGGGCACGGAGCGGGCGCGGCGCCCCGGGCACGGCAAGCCCCGCGGTTTCAATCCCCACGTAGTAGGCGCGTGCCGTGCCGCCGCGGATCCGCACGCCGCCCCGCTGCTTTGTCCAGCCATAAAAGGCCGCCCCGCGGGCCACCGCGTGGTCCAGGTCGTGCACTCCCGGAAGCAGTCGCGGCGCCTCGTTGCCGGGAAACCACTGGCCGACTACCTCGAACAGCCGCGTCTGAAGCACGTCGGCCTTGAACACGCCGCCGTTGAACAGGATGTGGCTGGGGCGCACGGGACCGCCCTCGTCTTTGCCGTGGGCCTGGAGAAAAGCCGCCAGATGCCGGGTGACCGCCGTATCGGACTCGAAAGGCAAGCCGATCTCGCGGAAGCCCGAGGCACGGCGCTTCGCCGGACGGTCCGTGATCGCGCAGTGCGGGAAAAACCCGTTCAGCAGGATATTGGCCACTTGCTGCCGATCGACTTCCACAGACACGGTCCCGCCGATCAGGCGGCTGCCGCGGCCCAGCACGGAGATGGAATGCTTCTCGGGGCCGTCCTGGGAAAGGAGGGTTTCCTTTGCCGCGCGGCAGGAATGCCAGAGGGCCACCGACTGCCACGGATCCAGCTTCACGCCCTGCTCGGCAAACATCCCGGCAACCTGATGCGCGAGCGTCAGGTCCATGTTGTCGCCGCCGACCAAAAGGTGGCTGCCCACGGCGAGGCGTTCGAAAATCAATTCACCGCGTTCTTCCGCGACGCCGACGAGCGTCAGGTCGGTGGTTCCACCGCCCACGTCGCAGACCAGTAGCCGGTCGCCCACCTTGAGCATCCGCCGCCAGCGGTCGCCGGTATCGGCCAACCAGGCGTACACGGCCGACTGAGGCTCCTCCAGGAGCACCAGGTTCTCCGGCAGCCCGGCGGCGAGGGCAGCTTCCCGCGTTAGCTCGCGCGCCGCCGCATCGAACGATGCCGGCACGGTGAGAACGACCTCTTGCTCGGCCACCGGCGCCTCGGGAAACGCCGCCTCCCAGGCCCCGATCAGATGCTCCAGGAACCTTTGCGAGCCCGTCACCGGCGAGATCTTCCGCACTTCTTGCGGCGCGTTCCACGGCAGGATCGGCTGGTGCCGGTCGACGCGGCTATGCGCCAGCCAGGACTTGGCCGCGCTGATGGTCCGGTCGGGCACGTCGGCCGACTGCCGGCGAGCCAGTTCGCCGACCGCGAAGTCCCGCCCGGTTGCCCAGGACAAATCGAAGGCCCCGCCGCCCGCCTCGTGAACGCTCGCCAGGTAAACGAACGACGGCAAGGCAAAACGCGACTCGATTGTGCCGGGAGCGACCAACTGTGGAATCGCCAGCAGGCTGACGTCTGGCTGCTCCTCGTCCAACGACGTATAGGCCAGCACACTGTTGGTGGTCCCCAGGTCGATGCCCAGGACGTACTTGGCTGCCATATCGGACCCTCCGTGCCGGGCGGTCTTCTACTTCAATTCGACTTCGACGGGAGCGACGACGCGGGCCGCTTCGGCACTGCCGGACCAGGCCGGCACCTCACACTTGCCGGCCTCCCAACCGTGATGTACAAGCCGGCCGCGGAAGGGCGGCTCGCCGACGACGTTGCCGACGAGACGATAGCGGCCTGAATCGAAGCCCACGGGTAATTCTATTTCCGAACCTTCCTCCTGGGCCAAGACGGGCTTCAGCGCGAACAGACGCTCGACCACGGCGGCAGAGTCGCGATGCACATCGCGTGCCACAGCCCCCACTTGGGCATCGCTATAACCCGCCAACGGTTCCTGAAGGAAATCGACGAACCGGGCTTCCCGTTGCAGGGTGGCCAGCAGCGAGATCGCCTCGCTGCGGACCGGGGCCGCGGGCTTGGTCACGCGCTTGGGGGCCTCTTTGGCCTCCGGCTCGGCCGCAGGCGCCAACGCCCGCGCTCGGAGCGCCTGATCGATCCGCTCGGCGATCTCGCGATTGAACAGTGCAAGGAAAAAAGCACGAAACGCGATGACAATTCGTCGCATGGGAAGGTCTCTGGTCCAGACCGGTCGTTACTCGCGCGGACAACGCAAACAGGTAAGGCGAGCGGCAGAAGTGGCTTTCCTGTAGCAGCGTCTCTCCGAGACGCTGAAATCCAAGGCTCGGAGGGCCTCGGCTACGGGCTCACCGTTCAACCGATTCCTGTCGCTCGCCTAAGTACACGGGCCGGCGCGCGGGATGTCAACCCCCGGCCGGCGGCACTCGGGGAGCGGAACGGGAAGGCGAAAGGGGGCGCGAGGGGGTTCGCGTTGGCACGCTGAAAGAGGTCGGACGGAAATCGGGCAGGCGCCTGGACGTTCGCATTCCGCAAGAGATGCTGGGTTAGTGCTCCGTCGATCTTCGATGGACGGGTGTAGCCGAACTCGTGAGAGTTCGCGGCCCGAAGTGTCACCACTTCTGCCACCGGTCGATTGAAGATTGACGGAGCACCAGGAAGACAGCCGAGGCTTCGTGCCTACCAGTCCCCGGAACCGCCCCCCTATCGATGGGACAGCGAACCGAATGCCATGCACTGGTGTCTTAACCGAATACAGGAGGCGGTGACGCTTGTCGTTCGCCGTGCCGTTCCGTCATGCTACACGCGTCCGCCGCTATGGACCTGACGATCAGAACTGAAGCTGGATTCGACGCTGAATGCCGCCCCGTTTTACCGCCGCTGTGGATTTGTTGGGGATATCGTCGGCGTCTATCGGTCACCAAGAGGAATCCTACTGGACTGCGTCCCCATGACCAAACGGATTGCACGCCCAGGGCAGCTTGGCGAATCAATCGCTGCACCCGACACGTCATCGGGCCATCCCTGAAAGCAACACAGAGGAAGGTGTGATTGCGGTGTTCGATATTGACGGGACTCTGAGACATAACCACGGCATTCGACCTACGTCGCTAACGCGACGAGGTTGATGCCAGACGTTGGGCGGATGTGACGGAGCGGGGCAGTGAGACCCATGCCAGACAAGCCACAATATCCGCCGACGATTGAGCTCGACGGAGCGCGCCTGCGCCCGCTCCGCGTGGCCGACGCTGGCGCGCTCTACGCCTACCTGCGGGATCCCGTTGTTACAGAATTGACCAGCTATCCCGTTGTTTCGGCACCGATGGTCGAAGTAATGATCGAGCGATCTTTGGGCCGTTGGGCCGCGGGTGAGCTGTCCAAATGGGGGATCGCTCTCCAGCGGGATGATCAGCTTATTGGCACCTGCGGTTTTAGCGAGTGGTCCGGGGTGCACCGCTGGGCGGAACTGGCGTTCGACCTGGCGCAGCCTCACTGGGGCAAGGGACTGATGCGCCAAGCCGTGGCCGCGGTACTTCAGTGGACTTTCCGACAGGACCAAGTCGATCGCGTGCATGCCTTCGTCAGGATCGACAACAGGCGGTCGGAGCGATTGCTCCAGCGCAGCGGGTTTGTGCGTGAGGGTTGCCTGAAGAGTTTTCGCGTGTGTCGTGGGCAACCACACGACTTCTACATCTACGGTCTGCTGCGCTCGGACTGGGCGGCTGCCCAACCGGTTCGAGCGGACGAGTCGCGACGATGATTGTAGCTGCGTGCGACGCGACGAGCCGGCGATGTTCGCCCGTAGAGGGGAGTCTGTAGATGAGCCCGCAAGAGCACTTGATACTGGAGTCACTGGACGCTCTCCTCCAATCGGACGCTGTGCGCGCTTGTCTCAATGCGATTGTGGACCGGGTGGAGAGGAAGCTACCACGGGACCATGGAGCAGCGATGGCCTGGGAACCCGTCCCGCTGTCGATCTACGGCGCGTCCTTGCCGGTCTGCGTCCGCTCAAGCTGGGACTTTATCCTGCGGGCGTGGGCAACCAGTGACCAGTGACCCTCGCATCCGCCTACTCGACCGCCGCCCCGCGGAGCACCAGCGGGTCAAAGCGATACGGCGATTCGCCGGCGGCCCAGGCCATGCCGCGGAGCAGGAGGATTCGCAGGTACGGATCGTCGAACGTCCAGTTGTAGTGTCCCAAGGTGCAGCCGAACACGCGGCCCTTGCCTCGCTGGTAGGTCCAGAACATCGGCTGCGGCTTCACGGGACCTGAATCGCCGAGACGCTCGTCCGACGTGGCCAGCACGGTCACCTTGTCAAGATCGCCGCGCGGAGGCCAGTAGGGCTCGTCGATCAACTGGATCGTCGCAGGCAGGCCCGCGCAGATGGGATGTTTCGGCGCGGTGATCCTCACCGCCATGCCGCCGTGGCGGACCTGGATCGTGCCGTCGAAAACCAGGCCGGTCAGGTCGGTGCGGCGGTTCTCGCCGTCGGGCGGAAGCTTGAGTGCCGTGTAGGTCGCGGAATGGATCACGACAAAGCCGCCGCCGCGCCCGAGAAACTGATCGAGTTGGTCCATCCGCTCTTCACTCCAGACCCGGCTTGCCCCGCCCGAACGGTAGCAGAACATGACCAGCAGGTCGGCCGACACCAACTGCTCCGCGCTAGGCCACTGCCACGCGGTCGATACTTCAACGTTCGGAGCGCCGGCCGCCAGCTTGTTTTGTTCCACGCGCGAGACCGGACCGTGCAAGTTGGCCTGCAACCGCTCGCCCGCTTCCGGCTTTCCACTGAGGAGCACCTTCCACCGCTTCTGCCAGAGCGGGTAGTCGTGTTCGCCCGGGCCGTGATCTTTGACGTCAGCCAGCAGGACGATCTTAAGCGGCCTGAGTTGGGCATCCGGCGGCGGGCCGGGAGCTTGGGCCAGCACGGCCTCCACTTCGGCGCGCGGCCGCGGGGTGGGAGGTTCCGCGGCCCAGCAGCAGGCCGTGGCGAATACGGCGGTCGGGGCTGCCAGCAGCAGACAAACACGGTGGCGAAGAAGTGGATCGTGCGCCATGGTCGTTCCCCTTGATTTCGTAGAAGCTGTGCAGGTGCGCGCCTGGGCCGGGCCGATCTGCCAGGCAGGAACTGCCGCTACGATAACCGACGGAGCAACGCGGCGACAGCCCCACGAAAACCGCCGCTGCGAATCTCCGGCAACGATGCCTCCCGGTGCAGTAGGCCGGATCGCTCGGGCCGGCGTAAGCAAAGCCCTTGGCAGGATTCAGCCTCTCCGCCTGTCCTCGATGAGCGAAACGGAACGAGGCGAGCCCTGACGCTGCGCGGGCGCGGCATAGACGACCTCGACCTCGTCGATCAATTCAAGGACGCCGGCCACTCGGCGACAGCAGTTCAGGCAGAGCTGCTTCTGATGGAAGGAGTAGACCGAACCGCGGAGGGTGACCGTGCCCCGGTCGGCTTCGACCTCGATCTGCCGAAGAGAAGGGACCTGGCGTCCCACAAGGTAATTGGCCACTCGGCGTTCGAGGTCTCGGTCGTGATCGTCAGCGATCAAGGTGTTCTGTCGGATCATAAACGACTGGCTCCGGCTCCTTCCAGGTACGACTTAGGCTAAAGGCGACTGCGGTGGGGTGTGCGGCGGCGGCCGGCCGCCCATGCGGCCGGGCCG